>JANNUE010000395.1:0-4335 GCA_031394895.1 Betaproteobacteria bacterium | reverse complement strand
GACTATGTCGAGCAGCTCACTTATTTGCTCTTCCTCAAGATGGCCGACGAGCGCAGCCAGCCGCCGTGGAGCCAGCCCAGCCCGATTGCCCAAGGCTTTGATTGGCCGTCGCTGTTGGCACGGGACGGTGACGACTTGTTTGACCACTACCGCCACACGCTGGAAAACGAAGTTTCAGCGAAGACTTACATTTGCGCAGCATGTTAGTCGCAGCTAAAAGCTGGGTTCCGGGAAGGGCACCATCGGCCTGATCTTCGGCAAGGCGCAAAACAAGTTCCAGGACCCGGCCAAGCTGCGCCGCCTGGTGGTGGACTTGATCGATTGCGAAAACTGGTCGGCCATGGGCGCCGACGTCAAGGGCGATGCCTACGAGGGCCTGCTGGAGAAGAACGCACAAGACACCAAGAGCGGGGCCGGGCGGTACTTCACGCAGCGTCCGCTGATTCAGGCGATGGTGGATTGCATTGCGCCCAAGCCGGGCGAGACGGTGTGCGACCCGGCCTGTGGCACCGGCGGCTTTTTGTTTGCCGCGCACAACCATGTGGCCGACCGCAACCCCAACCTGACGCGCGAGCAAAAGAAGCACCTCAAAGCACCTCAAAGAAAACGCCCTGCGCGGCTGGGAGTTGGTGCAAAGTACGGCGCGCCTGGCGGCCATGAACATGATGTTGCACGGCATTGGCTCCGACAAATCGGTGCCGATTGTGGTGGCAGACGCGCTGGCGGCCGACCCCGGCGAGCGCTTTGACGTGGTGCTGGCCAATCCGCCTTTTGGCAAGAAGAGCAGCACCATGATCACTGGCGCTGAAGGCAAGGTGAGCACCGAAAAAGACGTGATCGAGCGCGACGATTTCTGGGCCACCACGTCGAACAAGCAGCTCAATTTTGTGCAGCACATCAAGACGCTGCTCAAGCAGCACGGCCGCGCGGCGGTGGTGCTGCCCGACAACGTCCTGTTTGAAGGCGGCGCCGGCGAGACCATCCGCAAAAAACTCTTGCACGAGTGCGATGTGCACACGCTGCTGCGTCTGCCCACCGGTCTGTTTTACGCGCAAGGCGTCAAGGCCAATGTGCTGTTTTTTGAGCGCAAGCCGGCCAGTGAAACGCCATGGACCAGGAAGCTGTGGATTTACGACTTGCGCACCAATCAGCATTTCACGCTCAAGACCAATCCACTCCGGCGCGAGCACCTGGAAGAGTTCGTCAAGCTCTACAACCCGGCCAATCGGCATGAGCGCAAGGCAACGTGGAGTGCTGAAACGCCCGACGGCCGCTGGCGCGTTTACGGCTACGCTGAACTGACGGCGCGTGACAAAGCCAGTCTGGATATTTTCTGGCTTAAGGACGACGCACTGGCCGACAGCGACAACCTGCCACCGCCCGAGGTGATTGCGCAGGAGATCGTCGATGACCTTGAAGCTGCGCTGGAGCAGTTCCGCCTGATCGCCGGTGACTTGGCGAGTGACGCCGTCGCGCCGTGAACCACACCCGTCTGAGCGGTCGTTATCTGGTTGCAGCCCAGGTCGTGGCAGCGCTGGGCTGTGTGATGCTGGGTTTGGTGCAGCGGCGTTGACGCTGCCCGTCAGTTGGCGGACTCGGCGGCGGTCTCTGGTGCGGCCGCAGTCGCGGCCGCCGTGGGCACTCTGCGAGCACCGTCAAACCGCCGTGTCCAGTACTTCCCGCCCATGTCTTCGACCCGCACCTCGGAGCCGGGCTTGGGCGAGTGCACAAACTTGCCTTCGCCAATATAAATGCCGACATGGCTGAACGCGCGGCGCATCGTGTTGAAGAACACCAGATCACCCGGCTGCAGGTCGGCACGGTCGATCTTCTCGGTCGCTGCGGCCTGCTGCTCCGCCTTGCGCGGCAGTATCTTGCCCAGCGTCTGCTCATACATGGCTTTGACAAAGCCGCTGCAGTCAAAGCCGGTTTCCACCGTGTTGCCGCCGCGCCGGTACGGCACGCCCAGAAAACCGATGGCCGTGAAGACCAGCGTGGACGCCTTCTCGCCAACCGACTGGCGCACCTGGTCAAGCCGCGCTATCAAACCCTTGTCCAACAGCAGTTGGTCCAGATCGTCGCCAGCACCGGCTGGTGTGGCGTGCACACTGGTGGCAAGCACCAGGGCGGCAAGGGTAGTGGCGAATCGCATCGGGCGCAGCATAACGACAGTATAGGTGCAGTGTCAAACGCGGTGGACTGAGACCGCCGGTCTGCGGTCTAATCTGGTGTCGCCCGAATTGGCGCGGTTGCGCCCGAAAGATCATCATGCTGTTAGACCTTACCCAATCCCAACTCGTGCTGGTCGATTACCAGACGCGGCTGCTGCCGGCCATTTTTGAAGCGGACCTGGTGCTGGCCAATGCGCTGCGCCTGGGGCAAATGGCGCGCCTGCTGGAGGTGCCGGTATGGGGCACCGAGCAAAACCCGTCCCGGCTCGGGGAGAACGTGGCGGAGTTGCGCGCGCTGTGCGGCCAGACCCTGAGCAAGATGCAGTTCAGCGGCGTCGAAGAAGGTCTGGGCGAATGGTTGCGCCCACCGCCCAAAGCGCCGGCTGGCAACGCGCGCAGCTTGCCCAAACACCTGCAAAAACCCGCCGGGACTGCCGCCGAGCGCAACACGATTGTCGTTGCCGGTTGCGAAGCCCATGTCTGCCTGCTGCAAACGGCGCTCGATTTGCTGGAAGACGAGTTTGACGTCTGGGTCGTGACCGACGCCTGCAGTTCGCGCACCGAGCGCAACCGCGACGCCGCTTTCGACCGACTGGCCGGCGCCGGCGCCGAATTTCTGACGACCGAGAAGGTGGCGTTCGAGTGGCTGCGCAGCGCCGAGCATCCGGCGTTCAAGGCGGTGCAGGCGCTGATCAAGTAGTCAGTAGTCGCCGGCTGGTCGCTGCGGTATTTGGCTGAGTCAGTTTGTAGCAAGTTGAATGCTCATAATTATAAATTCAGTTTTGAGACCCGCCAGGAGACAACCATGACAAGCTATGCCGATTTCTATCACCGCTCGCTCACCGATCGTGACGCCTTTTGGGCCGAGCAGGCGCAGCTGGTCGAGTGGAAAACACAGCCACAGCAGATTTGCGACTACAGCAATCCGCCGTTTGCCAAGTGGTTTGTCGGCGGCACGACCAATTTGTGCCACAACGCGATTGACCGGCATCTGAAAGACCGCTCCGAGCAGGCGGCGCTGATTTGGGTATCGACCGAGACCAACGAGGAAAAGGTTTATTCGTTTCGCGAACTGCACGCCGAAGTGCAGCGCATGGCGGCGGCGATGCAGGAGCTCGGCGTCGAAAAGGGCGACCGGGTTCTGATCTACATGCCGATGATTGCGCAAGCGGCGTTCGCCATGCTGGCGTGCGTGCGCATTGGCGCCATTCATTCGGTGGTGTTCGGCGGCTTTGCGTCGGGCTCGCTGGCCTCGCGCATTGAAGACGCAGGGCCGAAGCTGGTGGTAAGCGCCGACGCCGGCTCGCGCGGCGGCAAGGCGGTGGCCTATAAACCGCTGCTCGATGAGGCGATTCGCCTGTCCAGCCACAAGCCGGCGGCGGTGTTGTTGGTGGACCGACAACTCGCGCCCATGAATCTGGTGCCCGGGCGCGACCATCTGTGGACGGCACTGCGCGAAAAGCACCTCAATACGGTGGTCGATTGCGTCTGGGTCGATGCGACGCACCCGAGCTACACGCTATACACCAGCGGCACCACCGGCAAGCCCAAAGGCGTGCAGCGCGACACCGGTGGCTACGCCGTGGCGCTGGCCGCCAGCATGAAGCACATCTACTGCGGCAATGCCGGCGAAACCTATTTCTCGACCAGCGACATCGGTTGGGTCGTGGGCCACAGCTACATCATCTACGGCCCGCTGATCGCCGGCATGGCCACCATCATGTACGAGGGCCTGCCCATCCGCCCCGACGCCGCCATCTGGTGGAGCCTGGTCGAGAAGTACAAGGTCACGGTGATGTTCTCGGCGCCCACCGCGGTGCGCGTGCTCAAGAAGCAGGACCCGACGGCGCTGAGCCGCCACGACCTGTCCAGCCTGCGCGCGCTGTTCCTGGCCGGCGAGCCGCTGGACGAGCCCACCGCCAAGTGGATCTCCGAATCCCTGGGCAAGCCCATCGTCGACAACTATTGGCAGACAGAGACCGGCTGGCCCATCCTGAGCATCTGCAAGGGCGTCGACAACGCCAACACGAAGTTCGGCTCACCCGGCAAGGCGGTGTACGGCTACGACGTCAAGCTGCTCGATGAGGCGACAGGCGAGCCGCTGATCGGTGCCGGCCAGAAGGGCGTGGTCGTGGTCGAGGGCCCGCTGCCCCCGGGCTGCATG
>JANNUE010000265.1:0-1554 GCA_031394895.1 Betaproteobacteria bacterium | reverse complement strand
CTTCGAGCAGCCCGTGTTCGCCTGGAAGTGAGCGCCGCTCAGACGGCCTTGACCGGTGCCAGCGCGTCGAAGCTGGCGGGCTGCTTGGCTTTCCAGGCCTCGATCGCGCGGGCCATCTCGTCGATGTCGAAGATCGCGCTCTGCAGCAGCGTCATCTGCTGCAGTGCATCGGCCGTCGGGTGGTCGATGGCGTAGTTGATCGCCAGCTTGCTGCCGGCGATGGCCAACGGAGACTTGGCGGCAATGGACTGCGCCAGCTTCAGCGCATGGGCCTGCAGGGCAGCGGTGTCAGGCAGCACCGAGTTGACCAGGCCCACGGCCAGTGCGCGCTCGGCACCCATGCGGTCACCGGTGTAGGCCATCTCGCGTGCCACGCCGGGCGGCACGATCTTGGGCAGGCGCTGCAGCACGCCCAGGTCGGCGGCCATGCCGATGTGGATCTCCTGCACGGTGAAGAAGGCATCGGCGCTGCAGACGCGAAAGTCGCAGGCCGCGGCCAGGTCGAGCGCACCGCCCACGCAGGCGCCCTGGATCGCGGCGATGACCGGGAAGCGCGCTTCCTCGATGGCGTCGAAGCAACGCATCAGTTGCCGCAGTCCGTCCTGGAAGGCCAAGCGATGGCGGGCGTCGCGCGTGTTCAAAATCGATTCGCCGCCGCCGAACACGTCCAGCGCCATGCCGGCGCTGAAGTGCTTGCCGCTGGAGCCGATCACCAACACCCGCGTGCGACCCTCGGCGTTGAGCCGGTTGACCGCGTCGCGCATGGCCGGAAAGAACGCCGGCGTCATGGTGTTCATGCGCTCGGGCCGGCACAGCTGCAGCAGGGTCACGCCGTCGGCTTGTTCGTCCAGGGTGAAGAAGGTGTCGCTCATCGCCGGTCTCCGGTGGCTGGGTTCTGGGTGCAGGGCGCCGAGCATAGCGGCGAGCGTCATGCTCCAATGCCGCGATGGAGACAGTCGAGACCCGGGACGGGCTGGCGCTCGTGATGCGTCACTGGCCGCTGCCCACCGCCCGCCGGCGGGTGCTGATCGTGCACGGCCTGGGCGAACATGCCGGTCGTTACGACGCCGTGGCGCGTTGCCTCAACCAGGCCGGTTTTGCCGTCAGCGCCCATGACCAGCGCGGCCATGGCCGCAGCCCCGGCCCGCGCGGTGGCATACCGGCGGCCGACAGCCTGTGCGCCGACCTGGCCTGTGTGATCGACGCCTTGCAGCAGTTGGACGGCCGCGCACCGCTGCTGCTGGGCCACAGCCTGGGCGGCCTGGTCGCGGCGCGCTTCGTGGCCGAATCCCTGGTGCAGGACCCGGCGACCTGGCGGCGCCCGGTGCCGGCGCTGGTGCTGTCGTCGCCGGCGCTGGACGCCGGCATGAGCCGCCCGCAGAAGGCCTTGCTGGCGCTGCTGGGTGTGCTGGCGCCCGGCCTGGCGGTGGGCAACGGGCTCCAGGCGGCCTGGTTGTCGCGCGACCCGGCGGTGGTGCGGGCCTATGAGCAGGACCCGCTGGTGCACGATCGCGTCACCGCACGCCTGGTCCGCTTCATCGTCGATGGCGGTCG
>JANNUE010000234.1:0-3386 GCA_031394895.1 Betaproteobacteria bacterium | reverse complement strand
GGGGGGCCCGGCGCAGCACGCCCCCCCCCACCCCCCCCGGCCCCGCCCCCCCGGCCCCCCCCGCGGCCGGACGCTCCACCGGCTCGGCCGGACTGGCGGCACCCTGGGGCGCGGGCGCCAGGGCCACGAGCAGTGCTGCGCCCGCCAGCAGCGGCCCCCACAGCAGCAGGCGCGGGCGCTTCACGATCCCGCCTCGGACGCCGCTGCCACCGGCGCCACCGCGCCGCCGTCGGCACGCACGAACAGCACCCATTGCACGCGCGCTTCGAGCAGGCGGCCATCGGCTTGCTCGCGCCGGAACTGGATGCTTTCGATGGCCAGCGTGGGCCAGGCCAGCAGCGCGGCCTGCACGTAGCGTTGCACGCGCGCCGGGTCGCCCTGCAGCGGCAGGTTCATGCGGTAGCGCGCAAAACGCGCCGCCGCCTCGGGCTGCAGCCGGTAGCTGCCGCGCTGCAGGCGCAGGCCTTGCTGCTCGGCCAGGTCCATCAGCGACTGCACGATCACCGGCAGCTCGTCGGCCGGCGGCAGCTGCGCCGTGAACTGCTGCAGCATCTGGCGCCGCTCTTCGACGCCGGCTCGCGGGGTGGCCGGCGGCTGCAGCGCCTGCTGCGCCGCGCGCGCGCGGTCGAGCTGTTGCCCGGCGTGTCGGTACCACGCTGCTGCCGCCAGCGCGGCGGTCAGCGCCAGCGTCAGCAGCAGCGCGCCGGCACCCCGGCGGCCGGCCAGGTGGCGCAGGCGCCAGCGCCAGGCCAGAGCGGCGCGGGGCAGGCTCAGGGCTGCCATGCCAGTTCGACCTCGAAGCGGTAGGGGCTGCCGGGCAGTGCCGGGTCGATCTCGTGGCGCACCAACTGGGCCCCGGCCAGGCCGCGGCGCGCGCCCAGGAAGCCCACGTAGCGCGTCATGTCCAGGCTGGCCGGTGCCTGGGCGGTGAGCTTGATCGCCCCGCCCGCGCCCGCCGCGCCCTCGGCGGCGCGGCCGCCCATGTCCAGCGCCAGCAGCCGCACGGGGATGTCTCGCGGCGGCTGCAGTGCGCGCAGCAGCGCCGGCAGCGGCAGGTTGATCTGGCGCACGGCGGCGTTGACCGCACGCACCTCGGCCAGCTCGGCCGGCGAGAGCACGGGCGCAGGCCGTGGCACGGCTGTGTTGGCGGCTTGCGCCGCCAGCTGGTCGGCGGCCGACTGGCGCTGCCAGGCGCCGACGGCCAGCCACAGCGCAGCGCCGACGCACAGCAGCGCCGCCACCCGCCAGGGCCGGCTGCGCCGCGCGGCCGGCAGGGCCTCGAGCGTGGGCTGCGCGCGCGCGTGCTGCAGCAGTGCACGGTCCAGCGCCGTGCGCGAGCGGCCGTCGCCGGGCCAGGGCTGCCAGACGATGGCGTCGGGGCCCGGCGCGGTCGGCGGCGCCTCGTCCAGTGCCAGCAGGCGCAGCCCATCGGCGGTGGCCAGGGCCGGATGGCGCACCTGGGCGCGCCGCCACAGGGCCGCCGCGCGTTCGGGCAGGGCCAGCGCGGCGTCGGCATCGGCCAGTTGTGCGCTGCCGCCCGCGCCGTGCTGCAGTTGCAGCAGGCCCGAGCCCAGCAGACCGCTGGCCTGGCCGGGGCGGCCACCACCGTCCTGGTGCCGCATCCAGGCGGCGGCCACGCTGTGCAGTGGCTGCACGCTGGCCAGGCGCGCGCCCAGGGCATCAGCCAGGGCCTGCGCCTCGGCCAGCAGCCAGGCCGGCACCCAGAACACCGTGCGCGGCCGGCCCAGGCCGGGCGCGCCGTCCAGGCTCACGCGGTCAACGGGCTGCGGGTCGCAGCCGCCTTGCCGCAGCGCGGCGCGCGCCTGGAACTGCGCGCCTTCTTCCCGCAGCAGCGCCTCGGACCAGGGCAGGCCCAGCGTGGCGACGCAGGGCCCGGCCAGCAGCAGGCGCATCTCGCAGCGAGGGCCCGGTGCGGCCGCGGCCAGGGTGCCGCGCAGCGCGGCAAAGGCGGCGCGCACGGCCGCCTGCAGGTCGCCGGCCGCGCCGTCCAGCGGCTGACTTGCGTGGTGCCACTGCGCCGCGTCGGTGGCGCCGGCCCAGCCGGCGTCCAGCGCGTCGGCGCGCAGCACCAGCAGCAGGGGCGGGCCGGCGCGTTCAGCCCACCACACGCTGCACCTCCGCCAGGGTGGTGTCGCCGCGCGCCACGCACTGCAGCGCCGCCTCGCGCACCGGCACCATGCCGGCCAGATGGGCCTGCTCGCGCAACTGGGCGATGGGCGCCTGCTGCGACATCAGCTCGCGCAGCCGGTCGTTGATGACCAGCACCTCGGCCACGGCGCGGCGCCCCTTGTAGCCGGTGCCGCGGCAGGCGCTGCAGCCGCTGCCGGCCAGCAGCCGCCAGCCGCGCACGGCCGCGGCCTCCAGACCCAGGTCGAGCAGTTCATCGGCGCCGGCCTGCACCGGGGCCGCGCAGTGCGGGCAGTTCAGGCGCAGCAGGCGCTGCGCCACCACACCGTTGAGCGCGGCGGCCAGGCTGTAGCCGTCGACCTGCATGTGCAGGAAGCGGCCGAGCACGTCGAACACGTTGTTGGCGTGCACCGTGGTGAACACCAGGTGGCCGGTGAGCGCGGCCTGCACGGCGATCTGCGCGGTTTCGCTGTCGCGGATCTCGCCCACCATGATCTTGTCCGGGTCGTGGCGCAGGATGGAGCGCAGCCCGCGCGCGAAGGTCAGACCCTTTTTTTCGTTGACCGGGATCTGCACCACGCGCTGCAGGCGGTATTCCACCGGGTCCTCGATGGTGATGATCTTGTCGCGGCCGGTATGGATCTCGCTGATGGTGGCGTACAGCGTCGTCGTCTTGCCCGAGCCGGTAGGGCCGGTGACCAGCAGCATGCCGTGCGGTCGGTTGGCCAGGCGGCGGATCTGGCGCATCGAGGTCTCGTCCAGCCCCAGGTTGTCCAGGCGCAGCGCGCTGGCGCGCTCGGTCAGCGCCTGGCGGTCGAGCAGGCGCAGCACCGCGTCTTCGCCGAAGATGTTGGGCATCACCGAGACGCGGAAGTCGATCTCGCGTTCGTTCACGCGCACCTTGAAGCGGCCGTCCTGCGGCACGCGGCGCTCGGCGATGTCGAGCTCGGCCATGACCTTGATGCGCGACACCACCTGCTCGGCCATGTCCTGGCCGGCCACCGTGGTCACCGGCATGAGCACGCCGTCGACGCGGTACTGCACGTGCAGGCAGCCCGAGTCGCATTCGAGGTGGATGTCGCTGGCGCCGATCTTCAGCGCGTCGTAGATGGTCGAGTTGACCAGCTTGACCACCGCGCTGTCGTCCTCGTCGATGCTGGACAGCGAGATCACCGCGGCGACCTCGTCGTCGGTGCGCACGCCTTCGAGCTGCGCCATGCCGTCCATGGCGCGCAATT
>JANNUE010000202.1:0-7885 GCA_031394895.1 Betaproteobacteria bacterium | reverse complement strand
CCTGTTCGGCGGCGCCGGCGTCGGCAAGACCGTGAACATGATGGAGCTGATCAACAACATCGCCAAGGCGCACAGCGGCTTGTCGGTGTTTGCCGGCGTCGGCGAGCGCACGCGCGAGGGCAACGACTTCTATCACGAAATGGCCGAATCGAAGGTCGTCGACCTCGACAACCTGCCCAACTCCAAGGTGTCGATGGTGTACGGGCAGATGAACGAGCCGCCGGGCAACCGCCTGCGCGTCGCGCTCACCGGCCTCACCATTGCCGAGAGCTTCCGCGACGAAGGCCGCGATGTGCTGTTCTTCGTCGACAACATCTACCGCTTCACGCTGGCCGGCACCGAAGTGTCGGCGCTGCTGGGGCGCATGCCGTCGGCGGTGGGCTACCAGCCGACGCTGGCCGAAGAAATGGGGCGCCTGCAGGAGCGCATCACCTCGACCAAGGTTGGCTCCATCACTTCGATTCAGGCGGTTTACGTGCCGGCCGATGACTTGACCGACCCGTCTCCGGCCACCACTTTTGCCCACCTCGACTCCACCGTGGTGCTGAGCCGCGACATTGCCTCGCTGGGCATTTATCCGGCGGTCGATCCGCTCGACTCGACCAGCCGTCAGCTCGATCCGCTGGTGGTCGGCGCCGACCCCTACGAAACCGCACGGTCCGTGCAGGGCACGCTGCAGCGCTACAAGGAACTGCGCGACATCATTGCCATTTTGGGCATGGATGAGCTGGCGCCGGAAGACAAGCTGGCAGTGGCGCGCGCGCGCAAGATTCAGCGCTTCCTGTCGCAGCCGTTCCACGTCGCTGAAGTGTTCACCGGCACGCCGGGCAAATACGTCAGCCTGGCCGAGACGATTCGTGGTTTCAAGATGATTGTGGCTGGCGAGTGCGATCATCTGCCGGAGCAGGCGTTCTATATGGTGGGTGGCATCGACGAAGCGTTCGAAAAAGCCAAGAAGATTTAAGGCGGCGTCAACATGAACACCATCCATGTCGATGTGGTCAGTGCCGAAGAGTCGATCTTCTCGGGCGAAGCGCGCTTTGTCGCCTTGCCCGGCGAGGCCGGCGAGCTTGGCATCTACCCGCGCCACACACCGCTGATCACGCGCATCAAGGCCGGCTCGGTGCGCATTGAAATGGCGGACGGGGGCGAGGAATTTATCTTCGTGGCCGGTGGCATTCTGGAAGTGCAGCCGGACTGCGTCACCGTGTTGTCCGACACCGCCATTCGCGGCAAGGATCTGGACGACGAGAAAGCCAACGCCGCCAAGGCCGCTGCAGAGGAAGCGCTCAAAAACGCCAAGACTGATTTTGACTTGGCCAAAGCGGCGGCCGAGCTGGCTGTGATGGCGGCGCAGATCACCGCACTGCGCCGATTCCGCCAGAAGAAGTAAGCGACCCCGACTCGTTACCAAACGCCCTGCTCTCTTTTTGGGAGCAGGGCGTTCGGCGTTCAGGGCGGGCTATTTCAGGCCTGCGTGTTACCAACGGCTTACATTTGCTACACTGAACCGCACGCTGCCACAATCAAGACAGGGTATTGATGTTGAACACGGAAAAACCGGTTGATGTTCCCGTAAAAAGAGACAAAGTCGAAGATGAGCTGCTGGCTTGCCTGATGATTGTTGCCCGCGCCCACGGCGAGGCGCCGACGCGTGACGCACTGCTGGCCGGGTTGCCGCTGGAGCCGTACCGGCTGACCCCCTCGCTGTTCGAGCGCGCCGCGCGGCGCGCCCACTTAAGCAGCCATCTGGCGCAGACTGCCCTGCTCGATGTGAAAGTGGCCCTGTTGCCGGCCATTGTGTTGCTCAAAGATGAGCGCGCCTGCGTGCTGCTGGGCTTCAACGAAGGGCGCAGCCAGGCCCGCATCATCTACCCCGAGCTGGGCGACTCCCCGGTGACCGTTGGGTTGGAAGAGCTGACGGATGACTACCTGGGCACGGTGATTTATGCGCGGCCGACCCAGCGCTACGACGCGCGCACGCCCGAGGTCCGCGCCGGGCGCCACAGCCATTGGTTCTGGGGCGTGATGGCGGAGAGCCGGCCGCTCTACCGCGACGTGCTGCTGGCGGCTTTTCTGGCCAATCTGTTTGCGCTCGGCATGCCGCTGTTTACCATGAACGTGTACGACCGCGTCGTGCCCAACCGTGCGTTTGAAACCCTGTGGGCGCTGGCGATCGGCTTGGCACTGATGCTGATCAGCGACCTGGTGCTGCGCACCATGCGCGGGCGCTTCGTCGATTTGGCCAGCAGCCGCATCGACGTCAAGCTGTCTGCCACCATCATGGAGCAGGTGCTGGGCACCCGCATGGAGCAGCGCCCGGTTTCGGCCGGCTCGTTTGCCTCCAATTTGCGCGCCTTCGAGTCGGTGCGCGACTTTATCGGCTCGGCCACCGTGGTGGCGTTTATTGACCTGCCGTTTGCGATTATTTTCCTGATCGTGATCGGCTGGATCTCCTGGTGGATGCTGCTGCCGCTGCTGGTCGGCGCGACCATCATGCTGGTCTATGCGCTGGCGGTGCAGGGACGCATGCACGAGCTGGCCGAAACCACGTACCGCGCCGGCGCCCAGCGCAACGCGACGCTGATCGAAGGGCTGGTCGGCTTCGAGACCATCAAGGCGCTGGCCGCCGAGTCGCCGATCCAGCGCCGCTGGGAAAAAAGCGCCGCACTGCTGGCGCGGGTCGGCGCGCAGCTGCGCCTGCTGTCATCGACCGCCAGCAATACCTCGGCGTTTGTCCAGCAGTCGATCAACCTGGCCATCATCATCATCGGCGTCTATCTGATCTCCGAGCGTGAACTCACGATGGGCGCGCTGATTGCCTGCACCATGCTGGCCTCACGCGCCATGGCGCCGGTCGGTCAGGTGGCCGGTTTGCTGGTGCAGTACCACACGGCGGCCACCGCGCTGACCTCGCTTGACGAGATGATGCAGCGCGAGGTCGAGCGGCCCGAGGGCAAGGCCTTCATCAACCGTGGCCGGCTCAAGGGCGCGATCGAGTTTCGCGATGTCAGTTTCAGCTATCCAGGACAGAGCGCGCCGTCGGTGCGCAATCTCAGCTTCCAAATCAAGCCGGGTGAGAAAGTCGCCATTCTGGGGCGCATCGGCTCCGGCAAGACCACGCTGGAAAAACTGATTCTGGGCCTGTACCGTCCAACCGAGGGCGCGGTGCTGGTCGATGGAATTGATCTGCGCCAGCTCGATCCGGCCGAGTTGCGGCGCCAGATCGGCTACGTGCAGCAAGACGTGATGCTGTTCTACGGCAGTCTGCGCCACAACATCACGCTGGGCACGCCGATGGCGCAGGACGCCGACCTGGTCAAGGCGACCGAAATCGGCGGCTTGCTCAGCCTGGTCAACCAGCACCCCCAGGGCTTTGACATGCTGATCGGCGAGCGCGGCGAGTCTCTGTCTGGCGGGCAGCGCCAGGGGGTGGCGATTGCGCGCGCAGTCATCAACGACCCGCCGATCCTGCTGCTCGACGAGCCGACCTCGTCGATGGACCATTCCAGCGAAGAAGACATCAAGCGCCGGCTGGCCGAGTTCGCCAAGGGCAAGACCGTGGTGCTGATCAGCCACCACACTTCGCTGCTCGACCTGGCCGATCGCATCATCGTGATGGATGGCGGTCGCATTATGGCCGACGGTCCGAAAGACCAGGTCGTTACAGCACTGCGCCAAGGGCGCATCGGAAAGGCCGCCTGATGGTTTCGCTCGGCGAAAAATCATTCAAACGCATTGGCACGGTTGTCAAGGGCAGCAGCAACTTTACCGACGCCGCTACGGGTGGGGTGGTAAAACGTCTGACCCCTACCGACCAGCCAGAGCAGCTCGATTGGGCCGGCGACGCCGAATGGGCGGTGCTGCAGCAGGAGCCGCTGCGCGCCCGCCGGCTGCTGTATCTGGCTGCGTTCACGCTGATCCTGCTGCTGGTCTGGGCTTCGCTGGCGCAGATCGATGAAGTCACGCGCGGCGAAGCGCGCGTGGTGCCGACCTCGCAGGTGCAGATTGTGCAAAGCGTGGACGGCGGTGTGGTCGAGCTGCTGGCGGTCAAGGAAGGCGATGTGGTCAACGCCGGGCAATTGCTGCTGCGCATCGATCCCACGCGCTTTGTCTCGAATATGCAGGAGAGCCGGGTCGGGCAGATGGCGTTGCGGGCCAAGGTGCTGCGGCTCGAAGCCCTGACCCGTGGCACGGCGTTCAAGCCGCCACCCGAGCTGAGCCGCGAAGCGCCCGACGTGGTGGCGCAGGAAATGCGGCTCTATGAGTCGCGGCTGGCGGAAATCAACGCCCAGGTCTCGATCGCGCAGAATCAGTTGGCGCAGCGCCAGCAGGAGCTCAACGAAGTCAAGGCGCGGCGCGATCAGGCCGCTACCGGGCTGGAACTGATGACGCGCGAGCTCAACGCCACGCGCCCGATGGTGGCCAGTGGCGCCGTCTCCGAAGTCGAAGTGTTGCGGATCGAGCGTGAAGTCAGTCGCCTGCGCGGCGACCGCGAGCAGTCCACCGCGCAAATCTCGCGCGTCCAGTCGGCGATCCTGGAAGCGACGCGCAAGATTGAGGAAGTGCGCCTGAGCAGCCGCAACCAGATGAGTGGCGAGCTGTCGGATGCCATGAGCCGACTCGCAACACTGTCGCAAGGCGGGGTGGCGCTGGAAGACAAGGTCAAACACGCCGACATCAAGTCACCGATGCGCGGCATCGTCAAGCGGCTGCTGGTCAACACGCTGGGCGCTGTGGTGCAACCGGGCAAGGAAGTGGTGGAAGTGGTGCCGCTGGATGACACCTTGATCCTGGAAGTGCAAATTGTGCCGAAAGACATCGCCTTTTTGCGCCCGGGGCAGGAAGCCATGGTCAAGTTCACCGCCTACGACTTCTCTATCTACGGCGGGCTGGCGGCCGAGCTGTACGCGATCTCACCTGACTCGGTGCTCGATGAAAAAGGCAACGCGTTTTATCACGTGCGAGTACGCACCCACAAGCCGCGCCTGGGGGCCAATTTGCCGATCATCCCGGGCATGGTGGCACAGGTGGACATTCTGACCGGCAAGAAGTCGGTGCTGTCGTATCTGCTCAAACCGGTGCTGCGGGCCAAAGCCAACGCGCTGACCGAACGATGAACGGCGCCACTCACTTCTATCTGCGCGGCCCTGCGGCGCCGTTGCCCGAGCGCTGGAGCGAAGCCTTTGCACTTGGCCGGGTGCTTGATGCCACGGCGCTGCTGGCCTGGCTGCGCGGCCACAGTGTGGTGCACGACATCATCTGGCTCAGTACCACCGATGCGCAATGGTCCACCCACTTGCAGCAGATATTGCGCGCCGAGCCGGCGGCCCGGGTCGTGCTGTTGTCGAGCGCGCCGCAGCCGCAGGAAGGCCTGGAAGCGATCAACGCCGGCGTGCGCGGCTACACCCACAATTACGCGGTGCCGGCGTTGCTCAAAGAAGTGGCGCTGGTGGTCGAGCACGGGGGCCTGTGGGTCGGCCCGGACCTGCTGCAGCGCCTGGTCGGCTCGACCCAGACGGCGCTGGCGAGCCGGTCGGCACCAGCCGCAAACCCTACCGGCCAGGACGCGCTGGCCGCACTGTCAGCGCGTGAGGCCGAAGTGGCGCGCGCGGTGTCGGCCGGCCACTCGAACCGCGAAGTCGCTGACCTATTGAATATATCCGAGCGCACCGTCAAGGCCCACCTGGGCATGGTGTTTGAAAAACTTGCCGTGCGCGACCGCCTGCAACTGGTGCTGCGTCTTGCCGGCCCCGGTTCATCATCTCCTACCTATCCACAGTCATGACCCATATCCCCCCACCCACACCGGATGCGTCAACCCCGGACGATCTCCTGAGCGAGTCCGACACCGGGCTGGCGCGCGTCCTGGAAGATTTGGTGGACGTGCTGATCACACGGGGCACGATCCAGTTCACCGACCTGCCCGAGGCCGCCCAAGCCAAACTGCTGGAGCGCCGCCAAACCCGGGCCTTTCGAAGCCAGCGCCTCAAATTGCTGCCCGACGAAGACAACAACGAGCTGTTCTGACCCGGCTGGCAAGCCGGCGGCTTGCAAATATGTACTAAAGTCCAATAGGCGCCCTGGCACGGCAGATTTAAGCTGCACTCCATTAGTGTTTTTTTACTGGAGTACATCGTGGCCAAATTCTCAACTGTCGCTGCCATTCAAGGTAATGGTTCTGTTTTTGCAGTTAACGCGCAAGGTGTCAACCGCTTGCTCAAAGTCGGTGACAGCCTGGAAAAAGGCGAGACCGTGCGCACGGTGGGCGAGGTTCGCGTTGAACTCCTGATGGAAGACGGTCGCTCGATGGCTGTCGCACCGCATCAAACCGTGCGCCTCGATGACAACGTGGTCCAGTCCGACCAGCGCCCGACGGCACAGGACAGCGCGGTTGCTACTACCGCCACTGCAGACACCGTCATCCAGGCGCTGGAGCGCGGCGGCGATCTGAACCAGCAGCTTGAACCGACAGCGGCCGGTGTGGCGGGCGCGGGCGCTGAAGACAGCGGCAGCAGCTTTGTACGCCTGCTGCGCATTACCGAGGGAACCGATCCACTGTCGTACGACTACGGTTTCACGGCGCCGGTGGTGGCGCCCGACGCGCCGGCACAAGTGGTCCTGCCGCCAGAGCAACCCCTGGTCAGTGTCGGTGTGACGGTCGGTGTTGGTGTGGACACTGGCGGCGGCACCGGTGAGCAGCCACCCAGCACGGGCACCATCACCGGTGGCGTTGTCTCTACCGGCGTGGCCGGCGTTAGTGTGCCTGAGGGCTCCTCCGGCGGCAGCGTCCCGGTTACGTTCCTGATCACATTGGACAAGGTGTCCACGACGGACGTGACGGTGACCTACAACATCGTGCCCGGCACAGCGACCCACCCGTCCGACTACCTTGACGGGGCGACCAGCGGTACGGTCACCATTCCGGCCGGTTCTGTCGGCTTTTACGTCACCGAGTACATCGTTGGCGACACGGTGGTCGAAGGCGACGAGACCTTCACCGTGGTTCTTAGCAATCCGATCGGTGCGACCCTGGTCAACGACACCGCCACCGTGACCATCGTCAACGATGATGCGGCCACAGTCAGCCTGGGCGTCTCCCCGGCGGTCATCACCGAGGCGGGCAGCGACGTGGTCTATACGGCCAGCCTGGCTGGCGCCACTTTCAGTACCGACGTCACGGTCACACTCAGCAATGGGCAAAGCATTACTATCGCTGCGGGACAAGCCAGCGGCTCGGTGCATTTCACCTTCCCCAACTCGGACGATGTCTTTGTCGATCCGTCCAGCGTCAATGTGGTCATCAGTGGCGCGAACGCCGGCGCGTTTACCGACAAACTGACGATTGACGGCGCGCCTGCGACGGTGGCGATCAACGATACGACCGATCCCGTTTTCGCACAGATCAGCGTGGACCGCAGCAGCGTGACCGAAGGCGGCGTGCTCGTTTACACCGTCAAACTGGTGGACGCCAGTGGCGCTGAAGTGACTGTGCCGGCCGGCAAGACCGTGGACGTGGCGCTGACCTGGAGCGGCGAAGCCGCCAATCCCGGCGACGCCAGCCCGCTGCCCGCGAGCGTGACCATTAGCGGTGCCGGCGCAAGCTTCACCGTCAATGCGGTGGACAACAATGTGTTCGAAGGATCCGAGCCCCTTGTCGCCACGATCAGCGGCGTGACCGACGTTGGCAATATTTTTGAATCGCTGCTCATTTCCGGCGACAAAGGAGCGGCGACGGCCACCATTGTGGACGACGACCAGCCGACGGTATCGGTAGCGGTCAGTCCGGCCAGCGTGCTCGAAGACGGCACACCGAACCTGGTGTACACCTTCACACTGAGCAACCCGTCGGCGTTTGCGACGACGGTCAACTACACGCTCAGCG
>JANNUE010000199.1:0-2787 GCA_031394895.1 Betaproteobacteria bacterium | reverse complement strand
CTGTTCTGCGAGGCCGGCATTCCGGGCGTCATTTATGGTGCCGGACCGCGCACCGTGCGGGAGTCCAACGCCAAGCGTGCCGACGAGCACCTGGTGCTCGAAGACTTGCGCCGCGCCACCAAGGTGATCGCCCGCAGCCTGAACGATTTGCTGGCATGAAGATCGGTTACGCTTGACTTAAACAACGAGACAAAAGAGTGTCAAATTCCGTTCCCCACCCGGTTGACGAGCAACTGCCATCATCGAAGCCATCAGGCTGGCCGATGCACCCCCTATTTTCTTGACAGGAGTTTCCCATGAGCAAAGAACTTTCCCCCGCTGAGAGCGCACTGCGCGACGCCGCCCGCGAGTACCATCGCACGCCGACACGCGGCAAGATAGCGGTCACGCCGACCAAGCCGCTGTCCAATCAGCGCGACCTCTCCCTGGCCTATTCGCCCGGTGTTGCCTATCCGTGCCTGGACATCGAGGCCGACCCGTCACTGGTCAACGAATACACCTCGCGCGGCAATCTGGTGGGCGTCATCACCAATGGCACGGCCGTGCTGGGTCTGGGCGACATTGGTCCGCTGGCATCCAAGCCGGTGATGGAGGGCAAGGGCTGCCTGTTCAAGAAATTCGCTGGCATCGACGTCTTTGACATCGAACTGGCGGAACGCGATCCAGACAAACTGGTCGAGATCATTGCGGCGATGGAACCCACGCTGGGTGGCATCAACCTGGAAGACATCAAGGCGCCGGAGTGCTTCTACATCGAGAAGAAGCTGCGCGAGCGCATGAACATCCCGCTGTTTCACGACGATCAGCATGGCACGGCCATCATCTCCAGCGCCGCGCTGCTCAACGGACTGGAACTGGTGGGCAAGCCGATTGGCAAGGTCAAGGTGGCCGTCTCGGGCGCCGGCGCGGCGGCGATTGCCTGTCTGGACGTGATGGTCGGTCTCGGCGTCACGCGCGAGAACATTTATGTCTGCGACTCCAAGGGCTTGATCTTTGAGGGCCGCCCCGGCGGCTATGACGAATCGAAGGCACGCTACGCACAGAAGACGACACTGCGCACGCTGGCCGACGTCATCAGCGGTGCCGACGTGTTCCTCGGCTGCTCGACGGCCGGCGTGCTGACGCAGGAGATGGTCAAGACCATGGCCCGAGCGCCCATCATCCTGGCACTAGCCAATCCGGAGCCGGAAATCCGGCCGGAACTGGCGAAAGCCGTGCGGCCGGATTGCATCATCGCCACCGCTCGCTCGGATTACCCGAACCAGGTCAACCACGTGCTGTGCTTCCCGTACATCTTCCGCGGTGCGCTGGACTGCGGCGCGACCAAGATCACCGAGGCCATGAAGCTGGCCTGCGTGCGCCAGATCGCCGATCTGGCCAAGGCCGACATCAGCGAAGAAGTGGCCACTGCCTACGCCGGCAAGGAACTGGTGTTCGGCTCCGAATATCTGATTCCGACGCCATTTGATTCGCGCCTGATCCTGCGCATTGCGCCAGCCGTGGCCAAGGCAGCGGAAGAATCTGGTGTCGCCACGCGCCCGATCAAGGACATGGACGCGTACCGCCAGCAACTGTCGCGCTTTGTCTATCAAACCGGCATGTTCATGCGCCCGGTATTCGCCGCTGCCAAAGCGGTGCCGGCGTCGGCCAAGCGCATTGCCTACGCCGAGGGCGAGGACGAGCGCGTGCTGCGCGCCGCGCAAATGGCCGTGGACGACGGCCTGGCGCAGCCGATTTTGATCGGCCGCCCGGCAGTGATTGAGGCCCGGTTGCTCAAGGCCGGCTTGCGCATCCGTCTGGGTGTCGATGTGCAATGCGTCAACCCGGAAGACGACCCGCGCTTCCAGCAATACTGGCAGACCTACCATGGTCTGATGGGGCGCCGTGGCGTCTCGATCGAGGCTGCCAAGGCGGCGGTGCGCCGCTCCACGACGACGATTGCCGCGCTGATGATCAAGCTCGGCGACGCCGACGCGATGCTTTGCGGTCTGCACGGTCGTTTTGACACGCATCTGGATCATGTGCGCGAGGTCATTGGCGTGCAGCCAGGCGCGCCCGGCATGGCGACGCTGAACGCGCTGATGCTGGACAAGCGCACGCTGTTCATCGCCGACACCTTCGTCAACGAAGACCCGGACGCCGAGCTATTGGCCAGTATTGCGGTGATGGCAGTGGAGGAGGTCAAGCGCTTCGGCCTGCCACCCAAAGTGGCGTTCCTGTCGCACTCGATGTACGGCTCATCGAGCCGCAAGTCGGCCGTCAAGATGCGTCTGGCGCATGAGCTGTTTTGCAAACTCGCGCCCGATGTGGAGTCGGACGGTGAACTGCATGGCGACGCCGCCCTGTCGGAAGACATGCGCCATGCGGCGCTGATGGACAACAAGCTCACCGGTGAGGCCAACATCCTGATCTGCCCGAACCTGGACGCGGCCAACATCCTGTTCAATGTGCTCAAGGTCACCGGCGGACACGGCGTCACGGTCGGCCCGATCCTGCTCGGTGCCGCTGGCTCGGTCCATGTGCTGACGCCTTCGGCGACGGTGCGCCGGGTTGTCAACATGACGGCCTTGGCGGTGGCCAATGCGGCGCAGCGCGCAGCCGCGCAACGCTGAAGTTACGCAAGTTTGCCAGGACGTCGGGGGATGACTGGCACTTTTATTGCTTAAACTACGGCGGCCCAGGTTTTACTTTTTTTCTCACATCAGGAGTTAGTCCATGCGCAAGCACCAGTTCTTCAAGTTCTCCAGCGCGCTGGCGCTGACCGTTGCGCTGGGCACCGCCCAGGCC
>JANNUE010000198.1:0-3578 GCA_031394895.1 Betaproteobacteria bacterium | reverse complement strand
GTGGTTCGCCTCGACGATCCGGCTCTGCCGTGTCAGCGGCAGCTTCAGATCGGCGCGCCACGGTGCAACTGCCTGGTAGGTCTTTTTAACCACGCGCTGGCTGAACAGCGCGTGGTACAGCGCGCGGGTTTGGCTCTGCACCGACAACAACACCAGTCCGGCGGTGTCGCGGTCAATGCGGTGCAGCGGCACCAGCGTGCTGATGCCCAGCTTTTGCTTGAGTCGCACCAGCAGGGTTTCTTGCAGATAGTTGCCGGACGGTTGCACCGGCAAGAAGTGCGGCTTGTCCGTCACCACCAGGTGCTCGTCCTGAAACAGCACGACTTCATCAAACGGGATGCGCGGCTCGACCGGCACGGCGCGGTAGTAATAAACGCGCAAATGGGCTTGATAGCAGCGCTCTGGCGTCACCGGCACGGCGTGCTCGTCAACCACCAGGCCGCCCTCCATGCGCTGGCGCCACACATCCGCGCTGATGGTCGCAAAACGCTCGGCAAAGAATTCCAGCATGGTGCGCCAGCCGCCAGCGGGCAGGGCGACGCAACTCGGGCCTACGCCGTCGCGGGTGCCGGGCTTAAATGCGTTCAAACACCAGGTCCCAGACGCCGTGCCCGAGATGGATGCCGCGATTTTCAAACTTGGTCAGCGGCCGGTACGCCGGCTTGGGCGCGTAGCCGGCCAGTTCCGGATGCGTCTGCAGCGCGCTGTTCTTGAGCAGCGGCTCGGCGCTCAGCACTTGCAGCATTTGTTCGGCGTAGGGCTGCCAGTCGGTGGCGCAATGCAGGTAGCCGCCCGGTTTGAGCCGCGTTGCCAGCCTGGCAACCAGCGGCGCTTGGATCAGGCGGCGTTTGTTGTGCTTCTTCTTGTGCCAGGGATCAGGAAAGAAAATGTGCACGCCGTCCAGACTTTGCGCCGGCAACAACTGGTCGATGACGGCCACGGCGTCGTGTGCCAGGATGCGGATATTGCCAAGGCTTTGTTCATCGATGCGCTTGAGCAGCGCGCCGATACCGGGCTCATGCACCTCGCAGCACAGAAAGTTTTTTTCTGGCAGCACCGCCGCGATATGCGCCGTCGCTTCGCCCATACCGAAGCCGATCTCCAGCACCAGCGGGTGCTTTGGATGCTCAAAGGCGGTTTCGATAATTCCCGGCTGGAACGGCAGCAGGAATTGCGGGCCGACCTCGGCAAACGCCTTGGTCTGGCCGGCCGTGATGCGGCCGCTGCGCCGCACAAAGCTGCGGATCGTCTTGGGAAAGCTCACGCCAGCGGGCGCGCTGTTGACTGGCTCGTTTGGAAAGGGTTGGTTCACGGGAGCGGATTGTAGAGATGTCGCCACTCAAGCACCCAGGCGGCCAGTGCAGCGGTGACGGTGCCAGTACGCTCGCGTAGGCCGAGCACACGCGCGGCGCCATTCAGTGCCGCCAGTGGGTCGCTCGTGTCCAGTGCCTGCGCGCCGTTTTGTTTCGACAGTTTCTCGCCGTTGGCACCGAGCAGCAGCGGCGTGTGCAGGTAGCGCGGTGTCGGCAGGCCCAGCAACTGCTGCAACAGGATTTGACGCGCCGTGTTGTCGCACAGGTCTGCGCCGCGCACCACGTCGGTGACGCCCTGCGCGGCGTCGTCCACCATCACGGCCAACTGGTAGCCGTAGCAGCCGTCGGCGCGCTTGAGAACGAAGTCGCCAACCTGGGCCTGCACGTCCTGCTGCTGTGGGCCCAGGCGCCGGTCGTTCCAGTGCTGTGCAGGCAGGGTGTCGGTGCGCACGCGCCAGGCGCTGGCCAGGCGGCCCGAGCGTGCGCTGCGGCAGGTGCCGGGGTAGATCAGCTCGGCGTGGCGCGAGTGGGTCAGGCCGCGCGCGCGCAGCGCGGCTTCAATGTCGCTGCGGCTACAGCCGCACGGATAGGCCAGGCCGCGCTGCAGTAGCTGATCGAGCGAGCGCTGGTAGTGCGGGCCGCGCGTCGATTGCCACAGAGGCGGCGCGTCCGGCAGCAGGCCAACGTCGGCCAATTGCTGCAGGATGACCCGGTCCAGCCCGGCCACGCAGCGCGGCCGGTCCACGTCTTCGATGCGCACCAGCCATTGGCCGCCAGCGGCTCGCGCATCGAGCCAACTGGCCAGCGCGGCGACCAGCGAACCGGCATGCAGAGGTCCGGTCGGGGACGGGGCGAATCTTCCAGCGTAAGCCGTCATGCCACCGTGAGAGCGAGCTCCAGTCCGGACACAAAAGCGTCTTCGACGCGGTCGCCCAGACACCAGTCGCCACAGACGCCGATGCCGACGCTAGCTTCCCACAGATAGGGCTTGCCCAGCGCTTGCGTGGTCTGCGCGTAGCGCCAGCAATGGCTGGCAACGTGCGCCGGCTCGGCCCGGATGCCGGTGACTTCGGAGAACGCGCGCGCCAGCTTGGCTTGCACGCGCTGTGCATCGTCCTCCAGGTGCGCTTGCGACCACTCGGGGCTGGCCTGCACGGTCCAGCGCTCTACCGCAGCGCGCCCCGGTTTGCTCGATTCACGCGCCAGCCAGGCAATGCGGTGGTGCGTGCTGCGCGCCGCGTTCCATTGCGGCCCGAGCGTCGTCAGGCCCGGTTGCACCGCTTGCGGGAATGCCAGCATCAGCGTCCAGCACGGCGCCACTTGCACCATGTCGAGCTGCTGCGCGAGACGGTCCGCTTGCTGCGAAGTATTGAGCAGCAAGCGCGCCTGCTCGGCCGGAATCGCCAGCAGCACTACATCGAAGCCCGAGTACACATGCTGCGCGCTGTCGGGTCCGGCGGTCTGCAACTGCCATTGGTGCGGATTGAGTGCATCGCGGCTGAGCTGCGTCACCCGCGTCTGGACTTCAAGACGGTGCTGCTGCACCAGCGGCTCGACCCAGCGGCCGACCAGCGCATCCATTGCCGGCACCGCCACCCAATGCGCTTCCGACGAGGGCAAACCGGCGGCCGCGATCTGGCCGTACTCGTCGAGCACGCGCACCGTGTTGGCGCTCCACGGCTTGCAGACACCCGGCACGGTTTGCAGTGCCCGCACAAAGCGCGGGTCGCGCACGGTGAAGTACTGCGCGCCGGAGTCAAAGGTGCCGAACGCGGTTGGCAGCGACGCCATGCGCCCGCCGACACTGGCGCCGGCTTCGAACAGGGTGACCCGATGCCCGGCCTGCACCAGAGTGCGGGCGCAGACCACGCCGGCCATGCCGGCGCCAATGACGGCAATGGTCTTGACTGCCGGTTCGGATTTGGCCCTGGTTTTAGATTTGAATTGAGTCATTTGCGCTTACTCCAGGGGTTGTTGTATAGGCTGCACTTTACACGCCTGAGCGCGGTGGCAGCAAAGCCCTGTGCGTCGTGGCACTTTCAAGCTGCCAGAACAACACCCGCAGTTCACGATCCTGGCGGTTCCTGGCAATTCGCCAGCGCAGCGCTGGCATTGACTTCACGCTACAGTTCAGCATCACACAGCAGCAGGTGCCATCATGTTAACGATCAGGAAATCGCAGGAACGCGGCTACGCCGACCACGGTTGGCTGAAGTCGTTTCACAGCTTCTCGTTTGCCGGCTATCACGACCCGCAGCACATGGG
>JANNUE010000196.1:0-1995 GCA_031394895.1 Betaproteobacteria bacterium | reverse complement strand
TGGGGGCGGCGGTCATCAATGCGCTCAAGGTGGTGGGCAAGGACATCGGCAGCGTCAAGCTCGTGGCCAGTGGCGCAGGTGCGGCGGCGCTGGCCTGCCTGGGTCTGCTCTACAAACTCGGGCTGAAGCGCGAGAACATCTGGGTCACCGACCTGGCTGGCGTCGTCTATGAAGGCCGGGTCGAGCTGATGGACGCTGACAAGGCCTTCTTTGCGCAGCCCACGCCGCTGCGCAAGCTGGCCGAGGTGATGCCCGGCGCCGACATCTTTCTGGGCCTGAGCGCGGCCGGCGTGCTCAAGCCCGAGATGCTGGCGCAGATGGCGCCGAGCCCGCTGATCTTTGCACTGGCCAACCCCACGCCCGAGATCGCGCCTGAATTGGCCAAGGCGGCGCGTCCTGACGCCATCATCGCCACCGGCCGCACCGACTATCCCAACCAGGTCAACAACGTCCTGTGTTTTCCGTACATCTTCCGCGGCGCGCTGGACTGCGGCGCCACCACGGTGACCGACGCGATGGAAATCGCCGCGGTCCACGCCATCGCCGGATTGGCCCAGGCCGAACAAAGTGACGTGGTGGCAGCGGCCTACGCCGGCGCCACGCTGAGCTTTGGCCCCGAGTACCTGATTCCCAAGCCCTTTGACCACCGGCTGATGATGATGATCGCGCCGGCGGTGGCGCGCGCCGCGCAGGAATCCGGCGTGGCGCAACGCCCGATCAAGGACCTTGACGCCTACCGCGACAAGCTCAAGGACTTCGTCTACGCATCGGGCACGACGATGAAGCCCATCTTCATGCAAGCCAAGCGCGCGCAGAACAAACGCGTGGCCTACGCCGAGGGTGAAGAAGAGCGCGTGCTGCGCGCCGCCCAAGTGGTGGTGGACGAAAACCTGGCCCGGCCCACCCTCATCGGCCGGCCGGCGGTGATTGCCGCGCGGATCGAGAAATTCGGCCTGCGCCTGAAGGAAGAACTCGACTACGACGTGGTCAACGTCGAGCAGGACGCGCGCTACCGCGATTTCTGGATGACCTACCACGGCATGACCGAGCGCAAGGGCGTGTCGGTCAATCTGGCCAAGATCGAGATGCGACGGCGCCTGACCCTGATCGGCGCCATGATGCTGCACAAGGGTCAGGTCGACGGCATGTTGTGCGGCACCTGGGGCACCACGGCGGCGCATCTGCAGTACATCGACCAGGTCATCGGCAAGCGCCACGGCGGAAGCCCCAGCACCGCCCAGGACGTGGCGGTGTACGCCTGCATGAACGGCTTGATGCTGCCCGGGCGCCAGGTTTTCCTGGTTGACACCCACGTCAATCCCGACCCCACGGCCGAACAACTGGCCGAGATCACCGTCATGGCGGCCGAAGAGATGATGCGCTTCGGCATCCAGCCGCGGGCGGCGTTGCTGTCGCATTCCAACTTCGGCACCAGCGACCACCCCAGTGCCGTCAAGATGCGGCGCACGCTGGCCTTGCTGCGCGAGCAGGCGGCCTGGCTGGAGGTCGACGGCGAAATGCACGGCGACATTGCCCTGGACGCCCAGGAGCGGCGCAAGGTGATGCCGGGCAGCACCCTGAAGGGCGAGGCCAACCTGCTGGTGCTGCCCAACATCGACGCCGCCAACATCGCCTACAACCTGCTCAAGACAGCGGCCGGCGGGGGCATCGCGATCGGCCCCGTCCTGCTGGGCGCCAACAAACCGGTCCACATCCTCACGCCCTCGGCCACGGTGCGGCGCATCGTCAACATGACCGCCCTCACCGTCGCTGATGCTGAAGCCGGACGCAGGTCAGGCCCTGCGGCCTGACCTGCAAAGCTCAGCCGGACGCCAAGGCCTGAGAGGCTGAGAGTTTTTCGCTGCGACTTGTCTTGCCCCCTCTCCCGCTCGCGGGAGAGACCGTGGCAGCGCATACGCTGCGGACTTGAAAACCCGGAACCGATGGTTGTAGATTCATGCGGCTCGGGGCTGGCGCGCAGCGTGGCCGCATCCC
>JANNUE010000387.1:0-1809 GCA_031394895.1 Betaproteobacteria bacterium | reverse complement strand
CGCTCGCCGCCAGTTTGCGCTGTCGATTGCGCCGTCAGAATTGTCTTTGTGCGTTTGATTGTCGCATGGGCTCGGGCCGGCGCAGCGCTGTGAGCGGCTGTGCTGAGCAGCATGACGCCCAGTGAGAACGCCATCAGCGCTTCAAGCAGACCGTTTTTACTGCGGGAAGAGTGGCTATTCGCATGGCGCGTACGGTGAACGATCGAGTGTGCTGCAGGCGGTGCACAGCGAGGCGGTTTGCCCTCGCTGCTGCCATTGATCGCACCAGTGCCAGAATTAGACAAAACCTGCTATTAATGAGATACAATCCGAACTCACGACCAAACGGGCGGGTATCTACCGCCCGTTTTTTTTGGGCGACTGTTTTTGCAAGGCATCGGAACACAAGTGGGCTTTAGAGAAATTGTTGAACAAACGGTGACCGGGCTGGGCTATGACCTGGTGGAGGTCGAACGCTCTGCCGCAGGATTGCTGCGCATCACAATCGATCTGCCGTGGTTGCCGCAGGCGGACACCAACGGTGCGCCGGCAGAGCAGTTTGTCACGGTGGAAGATTGCGAGAAAGTCACGCGCCAGTTGCTGTTTGCGCTGGAAGTCGATGGTGTCGAGTACAAGCGGCTGGAAGTGTCTTCGCCCGGTATTGACAGGCCGCTGCGGCATGAAAAAGATTTTGAACGGTTTGTCGGGCAGGAAGTGGACGTCACGCTGAAGGCGCCGCTGGGCGCGGCGGCCGGCGGACAAGTCAGCGCCACACGCAAGAAGTTTCGAGGCACGCTGGAGCGTCGCCAGGGCGATGGCGCAGGCAATGCCGGTGTTGGCTGGCAAATTGTCTGGTCGGACGAGCCGGCGCCAAAGCCGGGGCAGAAAGTCAGCAAGAAGAGAGTGCCGGCGCCGCTGCAGGTGCTGGGTTTCACGCTGGATGAATTGAAAGAGGCGCGACTGGCGCCCATTGTCAGCTTCAAGGGCCGTGGCCCGAGCGGTGCGACAGAACCGAATTTGGTTTGAATTGAAACAGGAGAGTCATGGCATGAATCGCGAAATGTTAATGCTGGTGGAAGCCATATCACGCGAAAAGAACGTGGAGCGTGATGTGGTGTTCGGTGCCGTCGAGGCGGCACTGGCACAGGCGACGAAGAAGCTTCATTCGGGCGATGTCGATATCCGCGTTGCGGTAGATCGCGACAGTGGCAACTACGAGACCTTCAGGCGCTGGCACGTGGTGCCGGACGAAGCCGGTCTGCAGTTGCCCGATCAGGAAATCCTGCTGTTTGAAGCCAAGGAACAAATTCCCGACGTCGAGGTGGACGAGTACATCGAAGAGACGGTCGAGTCGGTGCCGATCGGCCGTATTGGCGCGATGGCTGCGAAGCAGGTCATCTTGCAGAAGATCCGGGACGCCGAGCGTGAAATGCTGCTCAACGATTTCATGTCGCGTGGCGACAAGATCTTTGTCGGCACCGTCAAGCGTATGGACAAGGGCGACATCATTGTCGAGAGCGGCCGGGTCGAGGGCCGTTTGCGCCGTGGCGACATGATTCCGAAAGAAAACCTGCGCATGGGTGACCGGGTTCGCGCCATGATCATGGAAGTGGATCTGAACCTGCGTGGCGCCCCGATCATTTTGTCGCGCTCTTCGCCGGAATTCATGATGGAGCTGTTTCGCCAGGAAGTGCCCGAGATCGAGCAGGGCCTGCTGGAGATCAAATCCTGCGCCCGTGATGTTGGTTCGCGCGCCAAGATTGCCGTGCTGTCGCATGACAAGCGCGTTGACCCGATTGGCACCTGCGTCGGCGTTCGCGGCACGCGGGT
>JANNUE010000162.1:0-7951 GCA_031394895.1 Betaproteobacteria bacterium | reverse complement strand
CCGGCCGCACCTGGGCGGCGCCGTCTGGCACGGCACGGCGACGCGTCTGTCAGATATCTATCTCCAGTTGTTTTGTGATGACGTCAAATCGGCTGAAATATCGTTGATTGATCATCATGTGGACTATCTGGCGCATAGTGTGACCGGATTGCATGGCGCGCCGGTAGGTGTTCTCAGTGTGCACGCCTTTTGTGCGGAACTGGGTGAAGACGTTGGCGTTCACTTGCAGATCTATGACCATGATGACGTGCGAGGCGCGTTGCGCCCGGACGCCAAGGGACGCAGTCCGCGCGGGGATATGGCGGCGCTGCGACGTTTGCTACAGGAGCAGCAGTCGTGAGCGAGCCTGTGCGCATCACTGGAGAGCCAAGCAGCGGCACCCCGGCCGGCGTCGGTCGCCGCTGGGTGTTGGGCGCGCTCGCCGGCGTCGCCGGGTTGGCGGGACTTGGTCTGGCCTGGCAACGCAACAAACCGACCGGACCAACGCCTATGGGTGGCGAACTGGGGCTTTGGGGGCTTGATTTCAAGACGCCACAGGGAGATGTTCTGCCCATGAGCAGCTTGCGCGGCAAGCCGCTGGTTATCAATTTCTGGGCCACCTGGTGCGCCCCTTGCATCGAAGAACTGCCGCTATTGAACGCTTTTTACCGGCAAAATGCGGCTAATGGGTGGCAGGTTCTCGGTTTGGCGGTTGACCAGATGGAACCGGTGAAACGTTTTCTGATTCAGACTCCGGTCAGTTTTGCGGTGGCGATGGCTGGACTACCGGGCATTGAGCTAAGCAGAAAGTTGGGCAATACAAGTGGCGGCCTGCCGTTCACAGTGGTGCTCGGAGCGGATGGCCAACTCGCCCATCGTAAAATCGGCAGACTCGGGCCCGATGATTTGCGTTTGTGGGCAGGGATAAAGTAGCTCAACGTCGGCGACTTGACCACGCCGACGTCTTTGACTGCGCCTCGCCAGACGGCGACAATAATTGCAAGATAAGCGCAGATAATAAATAAATTATCGAAAATGACAATTGTTACGCCATATTTAGGGTAAATTAACAGGTCGTTACTAGAAATCGTTGGAGACCTTATGGATCTAAGAAAACTTAAGACACTGATTGACCTGGTGTCAGAATCAAATGTCTCAGAGCTCGAAATTACCGAGGCGGAAGGCAAGATTCGCATCGTCAAGGGTGGCGCTGTGCCGATACCAGCTTATGCTGGATCGCCAGCCGCACCGGGTGGGGCAGCCGTCGCTGCGGCTCATGCGGCGGTGGCAGTAGTTCCGGCGCCGGTCGTCGAGACGGCGGTCCCCAGTCATACCGTCAAGTCGCCGATGGTTGGCACGTTTTATCGCTCGTCTTCGCCCGGCTCCAAAGCCTTTGTCGAAGTTGGCGCCGCCATCAAGGCCGGTGAGACCGTGTGCATCATCGAGGCCATGAAAATACTCAATGAAATCGAATCCGACAAGACCGGCACCGTGACTCAGATTCTGTGCCAGAACGGGCAGGCGGTGGAATACGGACAGCCTTTGTTCGTTATCGAATAAGGCGCGACTTTCATGCCCATGTTCAAGAAGATCCTCGTCGCCAATCGGGGCGAAATTGCCCTCAGAATTCAACGCGCCTGTGCGGAACTCGGAATCAAGGCGGTCATGGTTTACTCGGAGGCCGACCGTGACGCGAAATACGTCAAGCTGGCCGAGGAGGCGGTTTGCATCGGACCGGCGCCATCGGCCCTGAGTTACCTCAATATGCCGGCCATTATTTCGGCCGCCGAGGTGACCGATGCCGAGGCGATTCACCCCGGCTACGGCTTCTTGAGCGAGAACGCCGATTTTGCCGAGCGGGTGGAAAAGAGCGGCTTTCAATTCATTGGCCCGACACCCGAGTCGATTCGCATCATGGGCGACAAGGTTGCCGCCAAGCAGGCCATGATCAAGGCCGGCGTTCCGTGCGTCCCCGGCTCGGAGGGTGAACTGCCGGACGACCCGGTGCAGATTCGGCGCATTGCAAAGCAGGTGGGCTATCCGGTCATCATCAAGGCCGCTGGGGGTGGCGGTGGACGGGGTATGCGCGTCGTGCATACCGAAGCGGCGCTGATCAACGCGGTGGCCATGACCAAGGCCGAGGCGGGCGCTGCCTTTGGCAATCCGGCGGTGTACATGGAGAAGTACCTGCAAAATCCGAGGCACATCGAAATCCAGATTCTGGCTGACAAGTTCAAGAACGCGGTGTACCTGGGTGAACGTGACTGTTCGATGCAGCGCCGGCACCAGAAAGTGATCGAAGAAGCGCCGGCGCCCGGTATTGCGCGCAAGCTCATTGAGCGCATTGGCGAGCGCTGCGTGACAGCCTGCAAGAAGATCGGCTATCGCGGCGCCGGAACTTTTGAGTTCCTGTATGAAAACGGCGAGTTCTACTTCATTGAAATGAATACCCGCGTTCAGGTCGAGCATCCGGTGACCGAAATGATTACCGGGATCGATATTGTGAAGACCCAGATCATGGTGGCAGCCGGGGAAAAACTGCCTTTCACGCAACGCCAGATTGAAATTCGCGGCCACGCGATCGAATGCCGGGTCAATGCCGAGGACCCTTACAAGTTCACGCCGTCGCCCGGGCGCGTCACCATGTGGCACGCGCCGGGCGGGCCGGGCGTGCGGGTGGACTCGCATGTTTACACCAATTACTTCGTCCCGCCTAATTACGACTCGATGATTGGCAAGATCATCGTACACGGCGATACGCGTGAGCAGGCGTTGGCCCGCTTGCGTACCGCCCTGGGGGAGACCGTAGTGGAAGGCATCAACACCAACATCCCCTTGCACCGCGAACTGGTGGTTGACGCCAAGGTCATCGCCGGCGGCACCAATATTCACTATCTTGAAGAATGGTTGAGTCAGCACAAGCGCTGATGTTGCATGTTTGAACTGATTCTGCTGTGTCCGCAAAACAAGGTCGAGACCGTTAGCGATGCGCTGGCGGCACTGGACGCGCTGAGCGTCAGCGTGGAAGACGCTGACGCCCAGACTGACGCGGAGCAGGCCTTGTTTGGCGAACCCGGCATGCCGCCACCGCAAGACGGTTGGCAGCGTTCCCGCATTGCGGCGCTGTACGACTCCGAAGCGCTGGCCACGGACGCGTTGGCGCTGTTGCTGGCGCAGGATTTTTTTGCCGACTGCCAGTTGCAGGGTATTCATGAGGTGCCGGAGCAGGACTGGGTTCGTCTGACGCAGTCGCAGTTCACGCCGGTGGAAATCACGCCGCAATTCTGGATTGTGCCGAGCTGGCACGAGCCGCCGGCACAGGCGCGCGTCGTCATCCGGCTCGACCCCGGGCTGGCGTTTGGTACCGGCACCCACCCGACAACACGGATGTGTCTGCGCTGGATTGCGCAGCACGGATGCGCTGACCCGAACGGCCATGAAAACGCTCTGGGGCGGGTGCTCGATTACGGCTGTGGCTCCGGAATTCTGGCGATCGGCGCGGCAAAATACGGCGCGACCGACATCGATGCGGTGGACATCGACAACGCGGCCGTCGATTCCACGGTGCTCAATGCGCAGGCCAATCAGGTGCGGCTGCGCTCTGGTTTGCCGGACGCCGTGTCAGGCCTGTACCGGACCGTGCTGGCGAATATCCTGGCGACACCGCTGAAGGTGCTGGCGGCACTGCTGTGGTCGCGGCTGGCGCCGGGCGGTACATTGGTGCTGGCCGGCATACTCGAGCGCCAGGCTGATGAGCTCAAGGCAGCTTATGCGCCGCACTGTGAGCTTGCTATTGCCGACCAGGAAGATGGCTGGATATTGATGACCGCAACGCGCTGACCTTGTGCCGGCAGCGCCCTACAATGCCCCGCAAATGAGCATGATCACACGTTGCCCGGCGTGCCAGACCCAGTTCAAGGTAGTGCCTGACCAACTTCGCATTTCCGAAGGCTGGGTCCGTTGCGGTCAATGTCAGCAGGTGTTTGACGCCATGTTGCAGCAGGTCGTGCTTGAGCCTGAGCCGGTAGCCGTACTTGTGTCGCAACCGGCGTCGCTCGATTTGAGCGAGTCGCCGCCGGACCTGGTGACCGAGCCCGCTTCTTCAGCACCCGAGTTGGCGCCGTCCGATGTGGAGTTGAACGCTGTGTCCTTTTTGCGCTCCGGCCGGCAGCAGTCTTCCGTCTGGCGCGCACCGCTTACGCGGCTTATGCTCGCTGTGCTCTGCGGCGCACTGGTGCTTGGATTGGCGACGCAGATTGTGCTGCATGAGCGCGACCGCATAGCGACCTATCGGCCCGACTTCAAGGCCGCGTTGCAGGCCATGTGCGCGCCGTTACATTGCGCCGTCGCGCCGCTGCGGCAGATTGAGTCCATCGTGATTGACAGTGCAACGCTGGGCAAGGTGACCGGCGACGCGTACCGGTTGAACGTTGTCATCAAGAACACTACGGCCATCGCACTGGCACTGCCGGCACTCGAATTGACATTGACCGACACGCTGGATCAGCCGATCGTGCGACGTGTCTTCCTGCCGGCGCAGCTCGGAGCCACGGGCGACACGCTGGCAGGCGGCGCCGAATGGCCGGCCTCGGTTGCACTGACCGTCAAGGCGGCAGCGACGTCAGAGGGTGTCGTTGGTTATCGGGTGCTGGTGTTTTACCCCTGAGTTGCGCCGCCGCAAAATCTGAGCGAAAAAAAGCCCGATGCTTTTGGCACCGGGCTTGAAGCCAAACCGTTGAAGCGGTTTAGGGCTTGTTGGCCGTCGGAAAAGGCCAAGCTGCCTGCGGGTTCAGAGTGGTCTGAGCAGCAGGTGCGGCGGGAGCAGGCACTGCCTTGGCAGCGGGTGCTTTCGCGGCTTTCTTCGCGGCCGGCTTCTTGGCTGCTTTCTTGGCGGCTGGCTTCTTCGCAGCGGGTTTCTTGGCAGCAGCAGCCTTCTTGGCCGGCGCAGCTTTCTTGGCGGCTGGCTTCTTAGCTGCTACCTTCTTGGCTGGCGCTTTCTTTGCTGCCGCTTTTTTCGCTGGTGCAGCCTTCTTGGCGGCTGGCTTCTTCGCAGCTACCTTTTTGGCTGGAGCCTTCTTGGCCACAGCCTTCTTGGCGGCTGGCTTCTTCGCAGCTACCTTCTTTGCAGCTACCTTCTTCGCTGGCGCAGCCTTTTTGGCGGCTACCTTCTTCGCAGGCGCCGCTTTCTTTGCTGCTACTTTCTTCGCTGGTGCCGCTTTCTTCGCGGGGGCGGCCTTTTTTGCGGCCGGTTTTGTTGCAGTTGCCATTATTTTCTCCTTGATCAATAAACAAAGAGCACTTCATGCGGGTTGGAATGCATGAAGCGATTCATGGTGTTGGGTCTAGGCCCAGCACCATGAACTCGGGTGCACAAACCGGCTTGTCCCGCTGCGGGGCTTGCCAAGGTCTGTGAAATTCTTGTTGTCATATGGTTCACGTCAGTCCCACGAGAGCGCGCCGCCTGATTGATACTCGATGACGCGGGTTTCAAAGAAGTTGCGCTCTTTCTTCAGGTCGATCATTTCGCTCATCCACGGAAACGGGTTTTCTTCGTTCGGATACAGCGCATCGAGTCCAATTTGGGTTGCGCGGCGATTTGCCACATAGCGCAGGTAGCCCTTGAACATGGAGGCATTCATGCCCAGCACACCGCGCGGCATGGTGTCTTCGGCGTAGCGGTATTCAAGTGCCAGCGCCTGCTCGAAGAGCGCCTTGATTTCGGCTTTGAACGCAGCGGTCCACAACTGCGGGTTTTCCATCTTGAGCTGGTTGATCAGGTCAATGCCGAAGTTGCAGTGCATCGATTCGTCGCGCAGGATGTACTGGTATTGCTCGGCCGCGCCGGTCATCTTGTTCTGCCGACCAAGCGCCAGCACCTGCACAAAGCCGACGTAGAAAAACAGGCCCTCCATCAGACAGGCAAACACGATCAGCGACTTCAGCAGTGTCTGATCAGCCTGCGCCGTGCCCGTCTTGAAGTTCGGGTCCATGATGGCTTCAATGAACGGGATCAGGAACTCGTCCTTGTCGCGAATCGACTGGACCTCGTTGTAGGCATTGAAGATCTCGCTCTGGTCCAGCCCGAGCGACTCCACAATGTACTGATAGGCATGCGTGTGAATGGCTTCCTCGAACGCCTGGCGCAACAGGAACTGGCGGCATTCCGGCGCCGTGATATGGCGATAGGTGCCGAGCACAATGTTGTTGGCCGCCAGTGAATCTGCGGTGACGAAGAAACCCAGGTTACGCTTGATGATGCGACGCTCGTCTTCGCTCAAACCGTTTGGGTCTTTCCACAAAGCGATGTCACGCGTCATGTTGACTTCTTGCGGCATCCAGTGATTGGCGCAACTGGAAAGATATTTTTCCCAGGCCCATTTGTACTTGAAGGGGACCAGTTGATTGACGTCGGTCTTGCCGTTGATGATGCGCTTGTCGGCGGCATTGACGCGGCGCGCGAGGTCTGGGCTGGCGGCTGCTGGCAAAGATCCGATCGGGCGACTGTTCGGTGAGCCGCTCGGCTGATGCGATGGCAAGTTTGGTTTGATTTCTGCGTCCCAAGTCAACATAAAAGATTCCAATCAGCGCATTATGAGAGCAGTGAAATGAAATGAAAAGTTTTCATTCACATTGCCGCGATATTGAGAGGCCGAGTGTTGTGTAGCAACATCGCATTGCGCAGTGCCGCAAGCCGCTTGAAAACTCACTGACACGACTCGCATCCTGGATCGTCAACGGCGCAGAATCTCACGTCGGTTGCCGCCACGCTGGCGAGCTGCATTCTTGCGGCAGCAGCGGCGCTGTCGAGTGCGTTCATGGCGAGCGCGCCGCCCTGCGATTCATGACCTGACGACACTGCGTTGAGGCGCCCGCTTTTCACGGTTGATTTTTCGGCGTGCGTGGCCGACTGCGTGCGCAGGTAGTAGCTGGTCTTGAGGCCGCGCAGCCAGGCCAGCTTGTAGGTCTCGTCGAGTCTCTTGCCGGACGCGCCGGCCATATAAATGTTGAGCGACTGCGCCTGATCGATCCACTTTTGGCGCCGTGCGGCAGCCTCGACCAGCCAGTGTGGCTCGACCTCGAACGCGGTGGCATACAGCGCCTTGATATCGGTCGGCACGCGGTCGATCGGACGCAGCGAACCGTCGAAGTGTTTCAGGTCCATCACCATCACGTCGTCCCACAGCCCGATGCGTTTGAGGTCGCGCACCAGATAGTGGTTGATGATGGTGAATTCACCTGACAGATTGGACTTGACCGACAGGTTGCCAAAGCACGGTTCTATCGAGGCGTCAACTCCGATGATGTTGGAGATGGTGGCGGTCGGCGCAATGGCCGTGCAGTTCGAGTTGCGCATGCCGTCGCGGGAAATCTTGCGCCGCAGCGCATCCCAGTCGAGCGTGCAGGAGCGATCGACTTCGACATAGCCGCCGCGCTCGGCTGCCAGCAGGTCCAGCGTGTCGATCGGCAAAATTCCTTGATCCCACAGCGAGCCTTTGTAGCTGGAGTACTGACCACGTTCGCGCGCCAGTTCGGTCGATGCCCAGTAAGCGTAGTAGCAGACGGCTTCCATCGACTCGTCGGCAAACTGCAACGCAGCATCGCTGGCGTACGCCACGCGCAACTCATACAGGCTGTCCTGGAACCCCATCACGCCGAGTCCGACCGGGCGATGGCGCAGATTGGAGTCGCGCGCCTTTTTCACCGCGTAGTAGTTGATGTCAATCACGTTGTCGAGCATGCGCATCGCGGTCGTGATGGTCTTTTGCAACTTGGCGTGATCGATCGCGCCGTCCTTCAGGTGCTGGCGCAAATTGACCGAGCCGAGGTTGCACACCGCCGTCTCGGTGTCGCTGGTGTTGAGCGTGATCTCGGTGCACAGATTGCTGGAATGAACCACGCCCACATGCTGCTGCGGCGACCGGATGTTGCAGGCGTCCTTGAACGTGATCCATGGATGGCCGGTCTCGAACAG
>JANNUE010000145.1:0-11788 GCA_031394895.1 Betaproteobacteria bacterium | reverse complement strand
CCGTCTTGTGGTTGTTGGCCGACCACTGGGCGACGCGCGGAGCATGGCAGGACAGGCAGTAATGCGCCGTCTTGAAGACCGGTGCCTGGGCCGCGATTTCCGGCACTGAATTGGCACGGTAGTGGCCGAACTTGTAGAACGAATCGACGATCAGAAACGGCCGCGCTATCAGCGCCGCCAACAGGACGCCTGCTAACAGGCAGATGAGTCGGAAGATATGCTTGGGCATGCTCGTCTTTCACGTCAGCGCGGGAGGCCGACCAGGTTAAAGGGAGATGGCTTGCGTTCAGAGAAGAACTTGGCTTGTTTCAAATCCTGATACGTTCCATTGAAGAAACTGCTGTTCGGGTAGCCGTTCAAGGCGATTTCCTGCGCCACCGCGCGCGCTTCAGCCATGCTGTTGCCGAATACCACGATGCGGCTGGCATGGTCATAGTATTGAAGCCGGTGGTCCAGCACGGCCTTGCTGACCTCGCCGACCAGCACCGACTCTGCGGCCGCGATGGTGCCCGCCGCGTAGTCGCCGCGGCTGCGCGCGTCAATCAACACGGCACCATTGCCCTGCAGGATGAGCCGAAAACCGTCCAGACTGGTCTCGGCCGTGTTGCCAAGCACGCGCCACACCGCCAGCCCCAGCTGATAGCGGCTGACGTTGGTGTAGCCCATGCTGAGCAGTTCCTCGGCCCGACGCTTGGCCCAATCGCAGAACGGGCCGTTCGAGTAAACGACGATGGCGGTCGAGGCTGAGGGCAGGGTTTGCACAATCCGCAGCAGCCCCGTCTTGTCCACACTCAGACTGCCCGGGATGTGCGCCACGTCGAACTCCAGCTTGGGTCTGGCATCGAGCACAACGCCATTGGCGCCGGCCAGGAAGGCCTTGAATTCGTCGGTCGTGAGTTCTGGTGTGCGCTGGCGCGGCTGCCCCAGCGTGGCCTTGAATATGCTCGGCTTTGCCTGCGCTGTGGACGCGGCTGAAGCGACATTGCAAAGCGGCCCCAGAACCAGCACGACCAGCAACTTCACGAGCACAAATCGCGGCATTCTCATCGCCCTTCTCCTTGCCAAACCCAGAGCTCCGAAGTACCGGCGAGGCAGCAGCCTGCGGCTTGCTGAAACTTGCAGAGGTTCCCATGGTTGCAATGAATTTGAGGTTGTTGTTGGCCGCAAGTGTCAGGCCAGCAGCAGAGCGCGACAACGGACCTTGGAACCTAAATTGCGACTACTTTCGGGACTTTGGTCTGAGACCTTGTGCGACCTGCTACCGTCGTGGCCGGGCATGACCAGCGCTTGCAAGCTGGCGTGGCTGCGTTCGCGCTTGCCGCTTGGGCGGCGCGCCACGGGTATGTCAACGCGCTATTGATTCTGGGCGGGTAACGCCACGCAAGCTCTCAGTAACCGGGGGTCATCCCAGTGGATAGACGCCGAGGAGCCAACCGTGGCCCCACAGCGTAAAGCCAAACCATGCGCCGGCTCCCAGCGCCACAGTGATGCCGGTCGCACCGGCTGTGCCCTTGAGCGCCACTGGCGCGACGCTGCGGTCACGCCGGCTCGCAGCGGCGAAATCGACAATCGACCAAACCAGGAACGCGCCAAACAAAACGACATGTGCAACGCTGCCGGTGGCCAGCAAGTGCGCCAGCGCCCAGACCTTGACTGCCAGCACCATCGGGTGACGCAACCGCACCTTGATGTTATTGCCGGGAACGTAGGCAGCCACCAGCAACACGAAAGAAACAAGCGACAGCAATGTCGCCAGGTGGCGCATGTTCACCGATGGGTTCCACAGTTGCACCGTCTGCAGTCGGGCCAAACCAAAACCCCATACGATCAATGCCAGCCCAAGCGCAGACAGCACCGAGTACAGAGCCTTCCACGGCAGCTCACCAAGACGCGCGCGGGTTTGCGTGCGCCAGTCGTCCGCCACGATGCGCACCGAATGCACACCAAGAAAAATAGCCAGGCCCAGAATCAGATAAGTCATGTTAAACACATCATGGTTTATTCGCTCTGGTATTGTGCGCTATCGGCAACGCCGGCACTGGCAAGGCCGGTCAAACGCGTATGGTCGCAGGCCGGCGCAACCGATAGAATTGCCGCACGTCCGCCATGAATGCACTATCCCATCTCAGTCTGGTTCACCGGTTTTTACTGCTCGGGTTTTGCATACTGGTGGCGGCAATGGCGTTCATCGGCAGCTGGATGGGCGCGCAGATCGAAGCCGGTGTGATGAGCGGCACCGGCGTCATGACAGAGCGCTACCTCGATGGCGTCATCGCGCCTCACTTGCAATCTTTGACCAGTGGGCGCAGTCTCGAAGAAGCCGATCGGATCGCACTTGACCGCAAACTGGCGAGCACCGAGCTGGGCGAGCACATCGTCGCACTCAAGATCTGGGGGCTCGACGGGCGCGTCATCTACAACAGCGACAACGGCGCCAACGCCGCTGCGGCACCGGCTCAGGCGATCGGCAACGGGCCGCCGGCCGGCGCCTACAAAGGCGAAGTGAGCTCCCGCATAGTCAAACTGGCCGATGTTGCCAACGTGTTCAAGGACCAGCAGCGTTCCCGACTGATCGAGACCTACCTGCCGATACGCTCTGGTCACGACCGCTCGATCCTGGCGGTGGCAGACTTCTACCAGGCCACTGACGGGCTCGACCAGGCGGTGCGCGCCGCCCAACCGCGCAGTTGGGCGGTGCATGGTGCGGTCACGCTGGCGATGCTCGCGCTGCTCACGACACTCGTTCGCAAAGCCAACGACACGGTCATCACCACGCAGCGCGAACTCAGCGAAAAGGTGCTGCAACTGACCGCATCGCTGGCGCAAAACGAGCACCTGCACGAGCGTGTCAATCGTGCCGCCGCCCGCACCATGGCACTCAACGAACAGTTTCTGCGCAACATTGCGACCGACCTGCACGACGGCCCCGGGCAGAGCCTGGCACTGGCATCGATGCGCATCGAGTCGCTGGCCGAAGTCTGCGGCAACTGCGAGCACTCGGTCGGTCGCAATGGCAGCGTGAGCGAGGACTTTCACACCATTCACCTGGCGCTGCAGTCCGCGCTGACCGACTTGCGTGCCATCCTGCGCGGCTTGCAACTGCCAGAAATAGAGCACTTTTCTGTCGCCGCCACGCTGCAGCGCGCCGCCGACGACCACCAGCGCAAGACCGGCGTGGCCGTGCCGATCACCCTCCAAAATGCGCCGCAAGAGGCGCCGCTGCCGGTCAGGATCACGCTGTTTCGAGTGCTGCAGGAGTCGCTGGCCAACGGCTTTCGCCACGGCGGCGGGCGCGATCAGCGCGTATCGGTCACTGGTTCGAGCGCCGAGTTGACGGTCGAAGTGGCTGACGACGGGCCGGGGTTTGATCCGGCGGCGCTCAAACCCGACGGTCACTTCGGGCTCGACTGGATGCGCGAGCGGGTAGAGCTGCTGGGCGGCAGTTTCCAGGTATGCAGCGCCATCGGTTGCGGCACGACGGTGCGCGTATCACTGCCTCTGACGCAACTGGAGTACGGCCATGGCTGACAGCATCTGCATTGTGGTGGCGGACGATCACCCGCTGTTTCGCGAAGGGGTGGTTCACTCACTCACCTCGCAACCCGATTTCGAGGTGGTCGGCCAGGCCTCTTGCGGCGAGGAGGCTCTGCGCATGGCATGCGATCTGGCGCCCGATGTGGTGATGCTCGACATCGGAATGCCGGGCTGGGGCGGCATAGTCACCGCTGACAAGATCCGCAGCGCCTGCCCGGCCAGCAAAGTCATCATGCTCACCGTGCTGGAGGATGAAGACAAATTGCTGGCTTCGTTCAAGGCCGGCGCCCGGGCCTATGTGCTCAAGGGCGTGTCGGCCCTTGAACTGGCGCGCGTGGTGCGATCGGTCGTGCAGGGCGAGGTCTATGTCACGCCGTCGCTGGCCGCAGGGATTTTGGTCGCACTGACACGCAGCCCGGCACCGCAGGATCCACTGGAGGGGCTGACCGAACGTGAATCCGAAATCCTGAAGCTGGTGGTCAAGGGACTGATCAATCGCGAGATCGGCGAGCGACTGCATCTGTCCGAGAAGACAGTCAAGCACTACATCACCAATATTCTGGAGAAACTGCATGTGCGCAGCCGTGTCGAGGCGGCAATGCTCGCAGTGCGCGGGACTCGCCGCGATGAAAACAACTAGGGAGGCACCGCATCCCTCGCTTGCGCGGGCAATCCATCGACACTAATGGGGCCGCAGCCGGCTTGGTTTGATCTATGTCATAGCTCCCTCACTCTCCGTCGGGGTCGATACGGCTGAAGTTACACTCGCGGTAGTTCAATCTGGAGGTTTTTTCATGCGACTTGTGCGTTCGGCCTTGTGGGCCAGCTTTGTTTGTCTTGTGAGTGTGTTGCTGGCGCTACCTGCCAACGCCGCACCATCGCTGGACAACGCAACCTGTCTGACTTGCCATGACGGCAAGAAAGGCAAACTTGAAGTAGCGGCAGCAGATGGCAAAGCGCGCGCGTTGCGCAGTGTGGCGTCAGACAAATTCGGCCAGAGCGTGCACGCCACCATGCAGTGCGTCGCCTGTCACTCCGACATTGTGGACAATGCGGAAAAAGGCAATTTGCACGTCAAGAATACCGCCGAACCGCTGAAGAAGGTCGATTGCGCCGGCTGCCACGAAGAATTGTGGGAGCAAACCAAGAAGCGCGGGATGGAAGAAAAAAGCCCACGCCTGGGTCTGGTGGCCAAGAACATAGAAGCGTACCGGGCATCGTTTCACGCCCGCCCGAATGCGGACGACAAGACCAAGCCGAATGCGACATGCGACAACTGCCACGACACGCACAGTTTCAACGTTCCCAAGAAAGATACGCCAGAGCACACGAAATTGCGTCTGGGCATCCCTGCAGTATGCGGTGCAACCTGCCACACCGATCAGCTCGAAGCCTATCTTGGCTCGGTACACGGACAGGAAATCAGCAAGAAAATGCTGGCGCAAGCGGCGGTCTGCTCCGATTGCCACACGGCACACGGCATCAGCCGCACATCCGGCGACGCGTTCAAGCTGACGGTATCGACCAGTTGCGGCAACTGCCATGTGGAAATGCTTGACACCTACAAAGACACGTTCCATGGACAGATCAGCACACTTGGCTACGCCTACACCGCCAAGTGCTACAACTGCCATGGCAGTCACGAGATACTGAGAGTCAACGACCCGAAATCGCTGATTCATCCGAACAACCGGATCAAGACCTGCCAAACCTGTCACAACGCCAAGAAAGGCTTGCCCGAAGTGCCAGCCGGCTTTGCCAGTTACCAGCCGCACGGCAACGCGCATGACTTCAACCGCTACCCGCAAATCTGGGTGGCGTGGCAAATCATGGTGCAGTTGCTGGTCGGCACTTTCGGCTTCTTCTGGTTGCATACCGCCCTGTGGTTCTACCGCGAGTACAAGGAGCGCAAGGCACGCGATGGCAAGACCCATATCAAGATCGGATCAGTGCCGGCCCATCTGGCGGGCAAGCACGTGCAGCGCTTCAGCCTGACCTGGCGCATTGCCCACCTGACGTTCGCACTGAGTCTGATGGTGCTGACCCTGACCGGCATGCCACTGTTCTATTCCGAAGTATCCTGGGCATCGACCCTGATGCGCGCTCTGGGCGGGCCGCACACGGCGGGCCTGATTCACCGCGTGGCCGCCGTCGTTTTTGCTGGCGTGTTCTTCTGGCATCTGATCTATATCGTTTTCAGGATCGGGCGCAACTGGAGCACCTTCAAGTTCTTCGGACCCAACTCCATGGTTCCGAATTTGCAGGACGGCAAGGACATGCTGGCCATGTTCAAGTGGTTCTTTGGTCAGGGTCCGCGTCCGAAATTCGATCGCTGGACCTATTGGGAAAAGTTCGACTACTGGGCACCATTCTGGGGCGTGACCATCATCGGCGTGAGCGGCTTGATCATGTGGGTGCCCGGTTTCTTCGGCGCCTTCCTGCCGGGCTGGATCTTCAACGTCGCGTCCATCTTCCACGGTGAAGAGGCGTTCCTGGCGGTGGTGTTCCTGTTCACAGTGCACTTCTTCAACAACCACTTCCGCCCCGACAAGTTCCCGCTGGAAGTGGTGATGTTCACCGGCACGTTCTCGCTGGAAGAGTTCAAGCACGACCATGAAATCGAATACCAGCGCCTGGTGGACAGTGGTGAACTGGAGAAGTATCTGGTTGACGCGCCGTCGGCGGCCAAACTGACGGCATCCAAAGTGTTGGGTTTTACGCTGATCACGATCGGCCTGACCTTGCTGACGCTGGTGGCGATCGGGTTCATTAAGACCTACTAGACGACCGTCGCAGACCTGCATTTTTGTTGAGTGGAAATCACCAAGGTGATGGAAAGGAAGAAATGGAAATAGTCAATACGGATGTCGCCATCATTGGCGCAGGGGGCGCCGGCTTGCGCGCAGCAATTGCGCTGGCCGAAGCCGACCCGACTCTGCGCATCGCGCTGATTTCGAAGGTCTATCCGATGCGCAGCCATACCTGTGCCGCAGAAGGCGGTGCGGCGGGCGTGATCAAGAAAGACGACAGTTTCGATATGCACTTTGACGACACCGTCGGCGGTGGCGACTGGCTGTCAGATCAGGACTGCGTCGAGTACTTCGTCAAGGAAGCGCCGAAGGAACTGCTGCAGCTCGAACATTGGGGCTGCCCATGGAACCGCGAGGCCGACGGCTCGGTGGCGGTACGCCCGTTTGGCGGCATGAAGAAGCAGCGCACCTGGTTTGCCGCCGACAAGTCAGGCTTTCACATTCTGCATACGCTGTTTCAAACCACCCTGCAGTTCCCGTCGATCACGCGCTTTGACGAGTATTACGCGCTCGATCTGCTGGTCGATGACGGCCGCTGCCAGGGCGTCACCGCGATGGAAATGCGCAGCGGCAAGATCACGCAGTTCCACGCCAAGTCGGTCATCATTGCCGGCGGCGGCGCCGGACGCATTTTCCCGTTCAGCACCAACGGCGCCATCAAAACCGGTGACGGCATGGCGCTGGCCTATCGCGCCGGCGTACCACTCAAGGACATGGAGTTTGTCCAGTACCACCCGACCGGTCTGCCCAACACCGGCAGCCTGCTGACCGAAGCCTGCCGCGGCGAAGGCGGCGTGCTGCTCAACAAGAACGGCCGGCGCTACCTGCAGGACTACGGCATGGGCCCCGAGACGCCGCTGGGCAAACCGCAGCTCAAGACCATGGAACTCGGCCCGCGCGACCGCGTCAGTCAGGCTTACTGGCACGAACTGCAAAAAGGCAATACCGTGACCACGCCGTGGGGCGAATGCGTGCTGCTCGACATGCGTCACCTCGGTGAAAAATACATCGACGAACGCTTGCCTCTGGTGCGCGAACTCGGCATTGCCTACCTGGGTGTGGACATTGTCAAGGAAGCGATTCCGATCCGTCCGGTCGTGCATTACATGATGGGTGGCATCTCCACCAATACCGAAGCCGCAACGCCGCTGCCTGGCCTGTTTGCCGCCGGCGAATGCGCCTGCGTCAGCCTCAACGGGGCCAACCGTCTGGGCTCGAACTCGCTGGTCGAGTTGCTGGTGTTCGGCAAGAGCGCCGCGATGTCCGCGATCAAGCACATGAAGGGCTTGCCAGCAGCCAACACTGCGGCGCTTGCAGCACGCGCCAAAGAATCGGAGGACCGCGTGCGTGAACTGTTCTCGCGCACCACTGGCACCGAGTCGATGTCGGGTCTGCGCAAGGAGATGATGGACACGATGGAGAAGAACGCCGGCATCTACCGCGAAGAAGTCGGCCTGCAGGAAGCCGTCAACAAGATCGCCGAGCTGCGTCAGCGCTACCAGAAGGTCATCCTCAACGACAAGAGCAACGTCTTCAACACCGACCTGTTCCAACTGCTGGAGTTGGGCTGCATGCTCGATTGCGCCGAGGCGCTGACCGTCGGCGCACTGGCCCGCAAGGAGTCGCGTGGCGCGCACCAGCGCCTGGACTACGTGCAGCGCGATGACCAGAAGTACATGCGCCACAGCATGGTCTATTACCAGGGCCAGCAAGCCCCGCGCCTGGACTATCTGGACGTGGTGATTACCAAGTCGCCTCCGGGCGTGCGTGACTACTCGGGAGACCACAAATGACCGAACTGAAGAAACGTCTGGTGCAACTTGAAGTGCTGCGCTACGACCCCGAGAAAGACAGCGAGCCACACTACCAAAAGTACGAAGTGATGTGCAACGAAGAGTGGGTGGTGCTCGACGCGCTGACGGCCGTCAAGGAAACCATCGACCCGACGCTGAACTTCCGCTGGTCCTGCCACATGGCGGTGTGCGGTAGTTGCGGCATGATGGTCAACGGCGAACCCAAGCTGTCCTGCCATGCCTTCCTGCGCAGTTACGAAGGTGTGATTCGAGTCGAGCCGCTGGCCAACTTCCCGATCGAGCGCGATCTGGTGACGGTGGCCGACGACTTCATCGACAAACTCAAACGCGTCAAGCCGTATCTGATCCCCAAAGAGAAGAAGCCGATTGAGCAGGGCGAATACAAGCAGACGCCGGCGCAACTGATGAAATACCGGCAGTTCTCGATGTGCATCAATTGCATGCTGTGCTATGCCGCCTGCCCCGAGTACGCCCTGCAGCCGAAATTCATCGGCCCGGCAGCCATCACGCTGGCGCACCGCTACAACCAGGATTCACGCGACGGCGGACGCGACGAGCGCCAGGAAGTCATTGCCACCAACGAAGGTGTGTGGGAATGCTCTTTTGTCGGCGCCTGCTCGGAGGTCTGCCCGAAAGCCGTTGATCCGGCCGGCGCATTGCAGCAGGTCAAGGTCGCCAGCACCATTGACTGGTTCAAGGAACATCTGTTACCCGGAGGCGCAAAATGAGCCGCAAACCCTATGTTCGCGAGGTCTCCAAGACCGGCTGGTACCTCAAGCACCCGCGCTATATGCGCTATATGTCGCGTGAGGTGACCTGCATCTTCATCGGCGCTTTTGCGCTGCTGATGGTTTGCACGCTGGAGCGACTGTCCAGGGGTCAGGCGGCGTTTGACTCCTTTGTGGCAGCGCTGAAGGGGCCCTGGAGCTTCCTCGGCATGATCCTCATCTTCGGGTTTGCCACCTACAACGCCACCAACTGGTTCAATGTGACGCCCAAAGCGATGCCGGTTCAAATCGGGGAGGAATTCCTCGACGGCAAGTACATTGTTGGCGCTCACTATGCGGTTTGGGCGATAGCCTCGCTGGTGGTCTTGTTCTTCGCGGGAGTGCTGTAACCATGGCCAAGTCGAATAAACCGATTTTCTGGAGCCTGTTTGCCGCAGGTGGAACGCTGGCGGCATTTCTGGCACCGGCGCTGGCGCTGCTGTTTGTGCTGATCTCGCTGGGCTATACGCCGGAGCTGTTCAGTTACGCCAGGATGCATGCGTTTGCCGCCCACTGGTTTGGCAAATTGTTCCTGCTGGGCGTCATCACGCTGTTCCTGTGGCATGCGGCGCACCGCCTGCGGGTCACCATGTATGACTTCGGCTTGCGGCAAGACTCGGTGGTCGCCGTCGTCGTCTATCTGACGGCAGCGGCAGGCACTTTGTTGACACTCCTGTACCTGATCAACATCTGAGGGTTTTAACTCTGGGGTAAATTCGACCAAACCCATTCTGCAGCGGGGGAGCTTTCCCCGGCGGGGGTTTGAAAGGTCTATTCTTGAGTCCTGAAGAGTCTGAGGCCTTGCTCGCAGCCGGCCCGTCATTGGTGCCGGTTGCCATTCCGGAATACCTGCAAAAAACCTACTGGTGGGCCTATCTGCACCCGAACGCCGTTCGGGTCTTCGAGCGCCAGTGGCTGGTCAACCTGATTTTGTGGGGCAACTTTGCGCGTTTGCGCAATGCCGCCCTGCAGGAGATGGGCGAGGTCATCGACAACAAGGTGCTGCAAGTGGCCTGCGTCTATGGTGACTTCACCGAACACCTGGTGCGCCGGCTTGGGCCCAACGGCAGCCTCGATGTGGTCGATGTGGCGCCAATCCAGATCCGCAATCTTCAAAACAAGCTCGGCAACCAGAGCCAGGTTACGGTACTGCGGCAAGACTCATCGGAGTTGCACTTCGAAGACGCCAGTCACGACGCAGTGGTTGTGTTTTTCCTGCTGCATGAGCAGCCGGTAGAGGTGCGGCGCAAGACGATCGCCGAGGCGCTGCGCGTGACCAGGCCGGGTGGCAAGCTGGTGTTTGTGGACTACCACCGACCGGTCGCAATCAGCCCGTTTCGCTACCTGATGGTACCGGTGCTGACCCTGCTTGAGCCGTTTGCGATGGACCTGTGGCGCGGCGAAATTGCCGACTGGCTGCCGCCGGGGATTGGCGTCGCCAATGTAGTCAAGCAAACGTACTTTGGCGGCCTGTATCAGAAAGTTGTCATCACCCGTTAGGCTGGCGCCGGTAGGTCGGTTAAGCCGCAGGCGTAAACCGACAATCCCCTGTATTTAAGCGATGCGCTCCAGAATCAGCACCGCAAAGAAACCGAAAGCGGCGATCAAGGTCCACTTCAGCGTCAACAGGCCGAAACGCTTGAAACGGTTCTGTCCGGTACCGGCGTAGAACGCGAACGAGACGGCGGCGCCAAGCAGCAGCAGAAGAATGAGCCAGCGAAACAGCAGCATGGTCGGACCAGGTTGGAAGTAGCGGATATTACCAAGCCCTGGCCAACTGGGCAAAACCCTTGGGCGCGAGCTGTTCGTCGTCAAAGCTGACCTCTTCCCAGGCATCGGTGCGCGCCAGCAGTTCGCGCAGCAGCTTGTTGTTCAGGGCGTGCCCAGAGCGAAATGCGCTGTACGCCGCCAGCAGTGGTTTGCCGATCAGGTACAGGTCACCCATCGCGTCGAGGATCTTGTGCTTGACGAATTCGTCGTCGTAGCGCAAGCCTCCAGCATTGAGAATCTTGTAATCATCCATCACGATCGCATTGTCCAGGCTGCCGCCTAGCGCCAGCCCGTTGGTGCGCATCATCTCCACATCCTTGGTAAAACCAAAGGTGCGGGCGCGCGCGATGTCTTTCGTGTACGAACCGGTACTCATGTCAAACGCCACCCGCTGACCAGTGGCGTCCACCGCCGGATGGTCAAAGTCGATCTCGAAACTGAGCTTGTAGCCGTGATACGGCTCCAGCCGCGCCCACTTCTCGGAGGCGCCTTCACCCTCACGCACTTCGATCGTCTTGGTGAGCCTGATAAAGCGCCTCGGTGCTGCCTGCAACGCGATGCCGGCACTTTGCAGCAGGAACACAAAGGACGCGGCCGAGCCATCGAGAATCGGCACCTCCTCGGCATTGATATCGACATACATATTGTCCAGACCGAGCCCGGCACAGGCCGACATCAGGTGTTCCACCGTATGCACCTTGGCACTGCCGCTGGAAAGGGTCGATGCCATGCGCGTATCCGACACAGCCGTCGCACTGGCGCGAATGTCAACCGGTTGTGGCAGATCGACGCGCCGGAACACAATGCCGGTGTCGGGTTGCGCCGGGCGCATGGTCAACTCCACCCGCTGGCCGCTGTGCAGTCCGACACCGACCGCGCGGGTCATGGATTTAAGGGTTCGTTGTTGTAGCACGTGTTGATTTTACAAATCTATTGCAGCAGTGGGCGACCGTGAGGGCTGCCGCCGCGCCGCCCCAAGGCGGGTACGGGCCCCTTGGGGCTGGAGCCTGCGGCTCCAAACCTGCTTGAGCAGGTTTGGACAGGCGACAGAGGCGAAGCGTCTCGCGAGCCGCGGCCTGCAAGGCCTCGGGAG
>JANNUE010000136.1:0-8145 GCA_031394895.1 Betaproteobacteria bacterium | reverse complement strand
AGCGCCAGGTGCGCCCAAAAGAATAAGTTTCATGTCTGTCCTAGGTATGAATGAAATTCGGGACAACTTGCCGTTGTTCCTGACCGTCAGCCACAGTGCCGCTTTGCGTTGAAGAATAGCACGGCGCAATGGTTGACTGGCTTACAGCGGCGCCTGTTCATGAAGCAAACAGGCGGCGTACCCGTTCCAGGTCTTGTGGGGTATCGACTCCCGGGCCGGGAGCGTGTGCGCACACATGGACGGCAATGCGGTACCCGTGCCACATGGCGCGCAGCTGTTCCAGCGCTTCAGTGATTTCCAGTGGCGCAGGCGTCAATGTCGGGAACTGGCGCAGGAACGCGACCCGGTACGCGTAGATGCCAATGTGGCGCAACGGCGCCGGACTGGGCAGGGCGTCCGGCTGATCGCGCCAGTGCGGAACCGGCGCGCGAGTGAAGTACAGCGCCATTGCCGCGCGGTCAAGCACCACCTTGACGACATTCGGATTGTTGAAATCATCGAGACTGTCAATGGCGTGTGCGGCCGTGCTCATGCTGGCCTGCGGCTGATCGACAAGAAGCTGGGCGACGGCATCGACCAGCGCCGGATCAATCAGCGGTTCGTCACCCTGCACGTTGACCACGATATCCTCATCGCCCAGTCCCAGCAACTGACAGGCCTCAGCCAGACGGTCGCTGCCCGAAGCGTGATCAGTGCGGGTCAATAGCGCTTCGACCTGGTAACTTTGGCAGGCGCTGACGATGGCCGCGCTGTCGGCAGCGACCACGACCCGGATGTTGGCGCCAGCGCGCTTGAGCGACATGACGCGTTGCGCCACGCGCACCACCATCGGTACGCCGCCAATGTCAGCCAGTGGCTTGCCCGGCAGACGGGTTGACGCCAGACGGGCCGGAATCAGAACCGTGAAACTCAAAGCCCGAGTTCCTCGTCGCTCATGGTTCGCGCTTCGCTCTCGATCAGCACGGGAATACCGTCGCGCACCGGATAAGCCAACCGGGCGCTGCGCGAAGTCAGCTCCTGCGCTTCGCGGTTGTACTCGAGCGGCCCTTTGGTGACCGGGCAAACCAGCAGTTCAAGAAGTCGTGTGTCCATGGTGCAATGATAGCCGCGGGTTGGTGCGCTTGATCAAGATGCCTGCCAGTGCCGCGTCGAGTTCAGCAAAGAAGCCGCCTTCCGGTTCGAACGTCAGCGCCACTGCCAGCGCGTCGGGTTGTTGGCGCCATAACTTGAGCGCGTCTTTTTCAGTGCACAGGACGGTGTAGGCACCATGGTCGGCGCTGCGCCAGTCGGCAAAATCATGGTGGTCGGGCAGGCTGACCGTGCCCGCCAACTTCAGATCCTGAGCGTGCAGCATGGCAAAGAATTCTTCCGGTTTGGCGATGGCGGCCACTGCCAGCAGCGGTTTGCCGCCAGTGCGGGCCAACTCCTCAAGCGCTACGCGACTACCATCGGCACGCAGCGCGAACCGGGCCAGGCTGCGTTGCGCCGTAAAGCCGGCAAAGGCCGGGTGGGCGCCGCTATGCAGCACCATATCAACCGGGCGTGGCCACGGTTCGCGCAAAGGACCGGCCGGCAGCAACAGGCCGTTGCCAATGCCGCGATCGTCAAACACGCAAATCTCCAGATCGCGACCCAGCGCCAGATGTTGCAAGCCGTCATCGCTGACGATCAACTCTGTGTCGGGATAGGCAGACAGCAGTCGCATCGCTGCATCGACGCGATCGGTTGCCACAAAGACCGGTACCGACGTGGCGCGCTTGATCAGGGCCGGTTCGTCGCCGACGTCCAACACCGCGCTGCCGGGGAGAACTTCCCGGCAGTCACTCGTATGCCGGCCATAACCACGCGAGATCACTCCAACGCGCCAGCCCAGACCCTGCAGGTGTCGCACCACAGCCAGCACCACCGGCGTCTTGCCGGCACCGCCGGCGACCACATTGCCAACCACAATGACCGGCGCGCCAACGCGCTGTGTCCTGAGTAAACCAGTTCGGTACAACTGGCCTCTCGCCGTTAGCGCCAGGCGAAACAGCCACTCGACTGGACGCAGCACCCAGGCGAGCGCTCCCCGATGGGTCCAGGCGCGGGTCAATATGCGCTGCACGGTCAAGCGTTGCGCGGTACTCATCATGGGCTTATTGAGCCGCGGATTGGGCTGACGATTGCGTGGCGAACGTGATTCGTGGCAGGCCGGAGCGCCGCGCCGCTTCCATCACGGTGACGACAGCCTGATGCTTGGCGCTGGCATCGGCGCTGACGATGACCACGGTTTCCTTGCCGGCCTTGGCGTTGCTTTGCAAGGCGACCGCGAGGCTATCCACGCTACGTCCAGCCACAGCAACCTTGTTGACCGTATAAGCGCCATCGCTGCTGACGCTGACCAGCACTTCCTTCAGGTTGTCGCGCAGGGCTTCGGTATCTGCGACCGGAAGGTTGAGCTGCAGTTCGGTGAATTTACTGTACGTGGTGGACAACATCAAAAAGATGAGCACCACCAGCAGCACATCAATGAATGGAATCAGGTTGATTTCGGGTTCTTCACGCACGCGCGGCCGGAAATTCATGCCCGACCCCCTCGGGGGGCAGCGAAACACGCGCAGCGGTGAGCGTGGGGGCTACATGCCCCTCCGCCGGGCCGCCCCAAGGAGGGCAAGCCCCCTCGGGGGGCAGCGAAACACGCGCAGCGGTGAGCGTGGGGGCTATTCATTTCTGCAGGTTGTTGAGCTGGCGAGCCAAGCGCTCGGACGCCAGTTCCAGCGTCAGCAGGTACTCATCGACCCGAGCCCGGAAATAGCGCCAGAAGATCAGCGACGGGATCGCCACAATCAGACCAAACGCAGTGTTGTACAACGCGATCGAAATGCCTTGTGCCAGCTGCGCCGGGTTGCCCCCGGTGGCGCCGCCGGCCGAACTCTGCGAGCCAAAGATCTCGATCATGCCGATGACCGTTCCAAACAGGCCCATTAGCGGCGCGGCCGACGCGATGGTGGCCAATGCACTCAGGTAGCGCTCCAGGCGGTGCGCCACCACCCGACCGGCTCCTTCCATCGAGGACCGGACGTCTTCCTGGCTGCACCGCGGATTGTTGTTGAGCGCGCGCAAGCCGCTGGCCAGCACCTCACCCAAAGCGGAGTTTTGCTCAAGTTGCCGCACCACATCGGGCTCCGGAACCGAGATGCGCGAGATGATCAGCACTTCTTCGAGCAGTTTGGGCGGTACTATTTTTGAGGTTTTAAGGCTGACAAAGCGTTCAATGACGAGCGCCAGAGCCAGAATGGAGCACGCGACCAAGGGCCAGATTGGCCAGCCGGCTGCTTGTATGATCGAAAACAAATGGACTCTCCGCGCAGTTGCAATACCGCGCAATTATGGATCAAGCGTTGCGCATTCCTGGACTTGGCACTGGTTGGAGCGACGACGCGCTCAGTCACCCACAAAATATGTGGATAACTTTGTGAAGAACTGGGCTATCAAGTGTCGCCAGACCGCGTCTGGCGTGGCTTGTGACAGAACGATGACAAATGAGGCAGTGAAAAACATCATGAAATCAACAACCTGCAACGTAGCGCTGATGGATCGGGGGTGCTGCGCGGGCGCCAATGCGCAGTGCCCGGTTGGCGGTCCGCGTTGTATCCATCCGTGCGTGATTGCTTATGGTTGAAGTCATCCCAAACGAGCCGCAGCCGCTAATCTGGCCGGTTGGTGCTCTGTGTCGGGCGATTGCCGACGCACTGAACGCGGGCTTCAATCCAGTGGCGGTCCGTGGCGAAATTTCCGCCTTTTCCCGCGCCGTCAGCGGCCACTGCTATTTCTCCCTCAAGGACGACACCGGTCAGATCCGGTGCGCCATGTTTCGCCGGGCGGCAGCTTCGCTCGATTTTTCTCCACGTGACGGCGAACTGGTGGAACTGCAGGGGCGACTCGACGTTTACGAACCGCGTGGTGATCTGCAACTGGTTGTGCAGAGCATGCGCCGGGCCGGGGCGGGTGCCCAGTTTGAGCAGTTCCTCAAGCTCAAGAGCAAGCTCGAAGCGGAAGGACTGTTTGACGCACTTGCCAAGCGTGCGCTGCCAGTCATGCCACGTGGCATCGGGGTGGTGACCTCGCTGGGCGGTGCTGCATTGCATGATGTCGTCAGTGTCTTGCGCCGGCGTGCACCGCACATCCCGGTACTGGTGTCACCGGCGTCGGTGCAGGGCGCAAACGCGCCACAGGAACTGATCAGTGCGCTGTGCCAGCTCTATGCACTGGCGCAGCAAGGAGCCGGGACAAAGCCTGGTGTCAGTGGCAGCGACAGCGCCGGCGACGATGACGCGGCAGTGGCAGTGGCAGTGGACGTCATTTTGCTCGTGCGTGGCGGTGGTTCGATGGAGGACTTGTCGGCCTTCAGCGACGAACAACTGGCGCGTACCATGGTGCAGAGTCCGGTCCCCATCGTTTGCGGCATTGGGCATGAGACTGACTTCACGATCGCCGATTTCGTGGCCGATCTGAGGGCGCCGACGCCGACCGCAGCGGCCGAACTGGTGGCGCAGCCGCGTGCCGCCATGCTCGGTGCCATCGATTCCCTGCAGCGGCGCGGCCAGGACGCGGTGCTGCGCCTGCTGGACCGGCAATGCCAGGGACTGGATTTGATCGTTTCCCGGCTGGGACGACCGTCTGCCGTGTTGGGGCAACAGGGGCTTGCGCTGACCTTGATCGCGCAGCGGTTGCAGTTTGCTTCGCAACGTTTTTTCCGTCAGCAAGAGCAGACGCTGCAGCGGCTGCAGACTGCTTTGCCGGATGCGCTGCAGCGCGGTCTGGGTGCCCGAAGCAGTGCGCTGGAGCGGGCCGAATTGCGCCTGGGTTTGCTGGACCCGGGGTTGGTACTGGGCCGCGGTTACGCCTGGTTAACCGATGCCGATCGGCGCGCCATCAGCAGCGTGCGGCAGATTCAGCCTGGGCAACTGGTGCGGGCCACCCTTGCCGACGGCGAGGTTGATTTGGTTGCGTCCGCCCCGAATTGACTAAAGTTTCTACAATTACCACTTTGGCACACAACTGACGAGGTCATCATGGAACACACACTGCCCGCCCTGCCTTACCCGATAGACGCCTTGGCACCGAACTATTCCAGGGAAACGCTGGAATACCATCACGGCAAGCACCATAACGCCTACGTTGTGAACCTCAACAACCTGCAAAAAGGCACCGACTTCGAGAACATGGCGCTGGAAGACATCGTCAAGAAGTCAAGTGGCGGCATCTACAACAACTCGGCGCAGATCTGGAACCACACCTTCTTCTGGAGTTGCATGAAGCCCAGCGGTGGTGGCGAACCCACTGGCGCGTTGGCGGCGGCGATTGCTGCCAAGTGGGGTTCTTACGCGGCGTTCAAGGAAGCCTTCGTGAAGTCTGCGGTCGGTAACTTCGGTTCCGGCTGGACCTGGTTGGTGAGAAAGGCCGACGGATCGGTTGACATCGTCAATATGGGAGCCGCCGGCACACCGCTGACAACGGCCGACAAAGCCCTTTTGACGGTAGATGTCTGGGAGCACGCCTATTACATCGACTATCGCAATATGCGACCCAAATACGTCGAGACCTTCCTGGACAAGTTGGTGAACTGGAGTTTTGCCGAAGCCAACTTCGCCTGAAGTAGCGGTCCTGCGCTACCGGGCTTGAAATGGCCCGCCGCCGAGCTTGAAACCGGGTTTGATACCTCTTTTACCAAACCAGCCCCAGTTCATTTCCAGCACGTAGCGAACCGGCTGGGTTGAGCAGTGTGAGTCGGTGGTATGGGGTCGCATGTCGGCCAAATTCACGATAGTGCCATCGTCTGCGATAAACGCCGCCGTCAGCGGCAATGGTGTGTTCTTCATCCAGAAGCATTGCACCGCCGCCTGTTCAAATACAAATAACATGCCTTCAGAAGGAGGCATGCCTTTGCGAAACATCAGTCCGGTGGCGCGCTGCTCCGGCGTCGCTGCCAATTGGGAGTCGATCAAATGCATGCCGGCCGAGATCTTGACACGTGGCAACTCTGTCTGCGGCGCATCCTGCGCGCGACAAATAGGTCCCCACGCAAGAACAGACGCAAGCAGTCCAATTGCAAGAAGTTTCATGGCTTGATTTTGGCTTAAATTTTGTGGTGCCTGCTAAAGCAGGGTTGCGCTGCGGGCGAAAAAATGCCCGCTACAGCGGGCATTTATTTCGAGGCTGGAAGCCTTGCTTCCAGATACTCTATTACTTGGCAGCAGAAGCAGCGGCCTTCTTGGCAGGAGCAGCAGCCTTCTTGGCAGCGGCTTTTTCAGCAGCAGCGGCCTTCTTGGCAGCCTTGGCGTCCGCTTTCGCGTCGGTCTTGGCAGCCGGAGCGGCAGCGGCAGGAGCAGCGGCAGCAGCCGGGGCGGCGGCCTTAGCGGGTGCAGCAGGAGCAGCAGCAGGAGCGGCAGCAGCAGCAGGAGCGGCGGCCTTAGCGGGTGCAGCAGGCGTCTGGGCGAAAGCGCCAGCAGCAAAAAGACCAGCAACCAAAGCGGCGAGAAGTTTGTTCATTTTCAATTTCCTTGAGATAACGTTATTTCAAAAACATCCCTCCAAGCTATGGAAGGTCTGTCCGTAACGGGGCTGGATTCCCTGCGGTTGACACAAAACCCTTATTTTTTGCGACTAAAATCCAAAAGCGCATTCAAACCAGTCTGAAACCCGGTTTTCGACTGGTTTTGTCTTAAGAAATGCTCAGATTGAACCAATCCAACGGAGAAACCACATGTACCAGCACATCAAGGTGCCATCAAAAGGCCAAAAGATTACCGTCAACGCCGACCTGTCACTGAACGTGCCGGATCAACCGGTGATACCGTACATCGAGGGTGACGGTACCGGTTTGGACATCACGCCGGTGATGCTCAAGGTCGTCGATGCAGCCGTTGCCAAGGCGTACGGTGGCAAGAAGCAGATCCAGTGGATGGAAGTCTATGCCGGTGAGAAGTCAACCAAGGTCTACGGTCCCGACGTCTGGCTGCCAGAAGAAACGCTGCAGGCGCTGCGCGAATACGTGGTGTCGGTCAAAGGCCCGCTGACGACGCCGGTCGGCGGCGGTATTCGCTCCCTGAACGTGGCTCTGCGCCAGGAACTTGACCTGTATGTCTGCCTGCGCCCGATCCAGTACTTCGATGGCGTGCCCAGCCCCGTCAAGGAGCCGCACAAGACCAATATGGTGATCTTCCGCGAAAATTCGGAAGATATCTATGCCGGCATCGAGTTTGAAGCGGAATCAGACAAGGCCAAGAAGCTGATCAAGTTCCTGCAGACCGAAATGGGCGTGACAAAGATCCGTTTCCCCAACACCTCTGGCATTGGCGTCAAGCCGGTATCGCGCGAAGGCACTGAACGGCTGGTGCGCAAGGCGCTTCAGTACACCATCGACAACGACAAACCAAGCCTGACGATCGTCCACAAGGGCAACATCATGAAGTACACCGAAGGTGGCTTCCGTGATTGGGCCTATGGCCTGGCGCAAAAAGAATTTGGCGCAGAGTTGATTGACGGCGGACCGTGGTGCAAGTTCAAGAACCCGAAAACCGGCAAGGACATCATCGTCAAGGACAGCATTGCTGACGCGTTCCTGCAGCAAATCCTGTTGCGTCCGGCTGAGTACAGCGTGATTGCCACGCTCAACCTCAACGGCGACTACATTTCGGATGCGCTGGCAGCCCAGGTCGGCGGCATCGGCATCGCGCCGGGTGCCAACATCTCCGACGTCTATGCCGTGTTCGAAGCCACCCACGGCACCGCACCCAAATACGCCGGCAAGGATTACGTGAATCCCGGCTCGCTCATCCTTTCGGCCGAGATGATGCTGCGCCACATGGGCTGGACGGAAGCGGCCGACCTCATCATCGCCTCGATGGAGCGCTCGATCGCCAGCAAGAGAGTCACCTACGACTTCGCGCGCCTGATGGAAGGCGCGACGCAGGTGTCGTGCTCGGGCTTCGGGCAGGTGATGATCGACCACATGTGAGCCCGTCCCAAGACGTCGCATGACGTGCCGCAAGGCCCTGATTTCGTTGAAGAAATCGGGGCCTTGTCGTTTCTGAGCGTCTGAAGCATGACCGCGAAATCCCCCCGGAAGTAGGGAAGCAGCAAGGAAACCGCGCCCCCGTTTCC
>JANNUE010000133.1:0-2979 GCA_031394895.1 Betaproteobacteria bacterium | reverse complement strand
GGGGGGGGGCAGATGTCGCCGCCGGGCCGCCCCACGGCGACTCAGCCCCCCCGGGGGGCAGCGCAGCACATGCAATGGCAAGCGTGGGGGCAACACCGAGCTGCCTGACTTTTTCAATCGGCCTTGCAATGGAGCCACGCGACTGGTCTGGCTTGTCGCTCGCGGTTGGGCTCAGCGTTGTCGAAAGCCTGCACCCGTATCTGGGTTTGAAGTGGCCCAACGACGTCTGGTGGCAGGGGCGCAAGCTGGCTGGCATTCTGATCGAGACCGTCAGTATCGCTGGCGCCCGCTATGCGGTGATTGGCGTTGGCATCAATATCGATAAACCAGCGGCCAGCGACTTCAACACACCGCCGGCCTGGCTCGGCGAGCTGATGCCCGAAACCAATGCGGCTCAGGCCTTGCTGCGCATAGCACCGGCATTGATGCGCACATTGAAGACTTTTGAGGCTAACGGTTTCGCGCCGTTGCAGCAGCGCTTTCGCCAGCGCGACGTACTTGCGCAGCAGCCTGTCACGCTCAGCGACGGCATCAGCGGGATTGCGCTGGGGGTCGATGAAGTCGGCGCATTGCTTGTGCAGACGACACAAGGTTTGAAGCGGATAGCGAGTGCCGAGGTCAGTCTGCGGCCTGCCTCATCAACGGTGGTCGAGAATCGGCCGCGCGTAATCAACAACGGTGGGTGACCGATGCTGCGTTTCTTTGTTCTCGCGCTGGTGCTGATCAACGGCATCTTTTTTGTGTGGTCACAGGGACTGCTGATCGACATCGGCTTTGGCCCGGCACAGCAAACTGAGCCACAACGCGTGAACCAGCAGATCAATCCGGACGTCATCCAAATACTCAACGTGCAAGAACAGCGCCAGATTGAGACGGCATTGCCGGTCGCCACAAAACCAGCAGAGTGCCTGCAGGCCGGCTTGTTTGACGAAGCCCAGGCGCTGGCGCTGCGCGGGGCTTTGACAACCTCCTTTGCGGCTGGTTCGTGGGTTCTCGAAAGCGCGGAAGTGCCGGCGCGCTGGATTGTGTACATGGGCAAGTTTGCCAATGACGAGGCCGTGGCAAGAAAGCGCAACGAGTTGACTGGACTGAAGTTGAAGTTCGAACCGCTGACGAACCCTGACTTGCAGCTCGGCCTGTCATTGGGCGGATTCCAAACCAAGGCGGACGCCGAGGCCGAGCTCAGCGCCTTGAACCGTCGCGGCGTGCGCACCGCGCGGGTCGTTTTGGAGCGCGCCCAGACCAACGGGCTGATGTTGCGTTTGCCAGCTGCAAACGATGCGATGCGCGCCCGTCTGGAGGCGTTCAAGCCACTGTTGGGCGGCAAGCAGTTGCAACCCTGTTGACAAGTCTCAACGGGCGTCGAGCGATGTACCCGAGTCGGCGAAGAAACGCACGCTAAAGCGCGCTCCCGCAGGTGTATGGCCGGGCCGGTTGTCCTCCACACTGACGACCGCATTGTGTTGTCGCGCAATTTCCGTGACGATGCGCAGGCCCAGGCCAGAGCCATCAACTTCTGTGCCCAGGGCGCGATAAAACGGCTGGAAGATCAGCTCGCGCTCCGCCTGTGGCACACCTGGACCGGAGTCTTCCACCTGCAACACCAGCGTTCTGCCAAACGGGTCGGCCAGCACGCGCGCGGTGATGACGCCTGGTTTTTCGGGGCTCGAAGGCGTGTAATTGATGGCGTTGTCAACCAGATTTCGAATCATTTCCTTGAGCAGGGTCGGATTGCCCGCCAACTGGCCGCCTTTAGCCCCGGGTTGCGTGCCTTCGTAACCCAGGTCAATGCGCTTTTCCATGGCCTTGGGAACGCAGTCACGCACCACCGCCATCGTCAGGTCAGCCAGATCACACGTGGTGCGTGGCATGGCCGCGCCGCTACTCTCGGCCCGCGCCAGCGCCAGCAACTGGTTAACGGTATGTGTGGCCCGAATGCTGGAGCGTCCAATCAGCCGCAGTGAGTGCTTTAATTCGTCGGTGTTGGCGCCTTCACGCTGTGCCAGGTCAGCCTGCATGCGCAAGCCTGCGAGAGGCGTTTTGAGTTGGTGAGCGGCATCTGTCAGAAAGCGCTTCTGGGTCGCGATCGAGTCTTTCAAACGCATCAGCAGGTCATTGACCGACGACACCAGCGGCACCACTTCAAGGGGTACAGCCTGGTCGTCGATCGGGCTCAAATCATCCGGCTTGCGGGCACGAATGCGTTCTTCCAGCTGGTTCAACGGTTTGATGGCTTGCACCAGGGCCAGCCAGACCAGCAAAACGGCCAGCGGCAAAATGGCAAACTGGGGCAGCATCACGCCCTTGACGATTTCGGTCGCCAATACCGAGCGCTTTTCCATCGTTTCAGCCACTTGCACCAGAGCTGGTCGCGCCTCGGGCAAAGCCAGCTTGACCCAGGTGTAGGCAACCTTGATATCAACACCGCGAATTTCTGCGTCCCGGATACGAACTTCGCCAAAGAAGGCCTTCTCATCCTCAGGCGGCAATGGCAACTCGCGTTCACCACTCAGATACTCACCGTTGGCACCCAGCACCTGGTAATAAACGGTGTCTGAGTCATCGGCTCTAAGCAGTTCCCTAGCCGGCAACGGCAGACTGAACTGCACCTTGTTGCTGCTGACAGTGACAAGTTGCGCCAGCGCGGCGGCGTTGTACTCGAGCGCCCGGTCGAACGGTTTACCGGCAATACTTTGTGCCACGGCCCAGGTCAGCACCAGACTGGCTGGCCACAGCAACAACATGGGCGTCAGCATCCAGTCCAGTATTTCACCGAACAGTGAGCGCTGTTCCTGGTTAAAGATGTTCACAGAGTGAGGGTCATATCAGCCGCCGCGCCGGGCCGCCCCAAGCAAGGCCCGCCCCCTCGGGGGCAGGGAGCCACGCGCAGCGAGCAAACGTGAGGGGCAAATTGTTCAAGCAGGCGCCGCGGAACCGGCTTTGCCGGGCCGCAGGAGCAGCGGCCCTATCAGAGGGCAG
>JANNUE010000106.1:0-2441 GCA_031394895.1 Betaproteobacteria bacterium | reverse complement strand
ATCAGCTCGAAGGGAATGCGAAAGTGGGCACCGTCATTGAAGGCCACCTCAAGCACACGTGAGGCTTGATGCACGGTCAACGAGGTGGGCAGGGGTGTATCGGGGGTTGAACCGGACATGGGCATGGGCCTGCTGTGAGCGAACTGGCGAGTGTATCGCCCGGCCCAGACGGCAAAAGGGCGGTGCAACCGCACCGCCCTCGTCAGTACAGGGCTGAAAGCCCGGTGCGCGGCTCAGCGATTGCGCCGGCGGGTAGCGACAAAACCAATGGCGGCCAGCCCGGCAATCATCATCATGTAGGTCTCGGGCTCGGGCACCACGGTGGCCTGGGAGGTGACGGTGTACGAGCCCGCAAAGGCGTTGCGCCCCACGGTGCTGGTGACCTCATAGTAGTAGGCCCCGGCACTCAGCAAGCCGGTGGACGTCTGCTGCTGAACGCTGTCGAAGGGCAGACTGCCCATCCAGGTTCCACTGCCCACGGTGCCCGCATACAGTGAAATCGCCGAGCCGATGAGATCGAGCGTGGGCAGAAAGTCATTGGTCACGGCGGTGACCTGCAGGGTGGCCGCAGTGCCCAGCGTGAAGCTGAAGGTGTCGAGCAAGGGCGTGCCGCCACCCACGCCAAAGCCCAGGCCAAACTCGACGGGATCATGCGCCGCCCAGTCGTTGGCCACGGCCGAGGCCGAAAGCGCGGCCACGGACAAGGCGGCGGCGACGGCGATGCGAGCAAACTTCATGGAACCCCCTGGAGCAACACTGGAAAGGCCCGGAGGCCTGAAACTTTGACTGTGCATGGATCTTAGCCAGCAGTCCGGCCCGGTTGACCCCCTCAAGCACGGGGTCTGGGCCTCAAAAACCAACCTTCATTGGCTTTTCAACCACGAAAGGCGCATGGCGTTCTTCGGCTACCCGTTCTGCCGCCCTGCCGCAGGCGTGGGCCCGAGGCAAGCCGACGGCAGGCAGCGCTACACCAGCACGCGCTCGATGCCGCCGTTGTTGGCGCGCGCCACGTACTCGGGCAGCCAGTCTTCACCCAGCATCAGGCGCGCCATCTCCACGACGATGTAGTCGGCTTCGAGCAGGCCGCTGTTCATGTCGTCCTCAAAGCGTTTCAGGCCCTGCAGGCAGCTCGGGCAGCTGGTCAGGATCTTGACGTTGGCCTTGTCCTTGGCAGACCCGCCCTGGCTGGGCTGGGGTGACTGGGCCATCAGCGCACGCAACGCCGTCTCGCCCTTGCGCAGCTCTTCTTCCTTGCGAAAACGCACTTGCGTGCTGATGTCGGGCCGCGTCACACCCAGCGTGCCGCTTTCGCCGCAGCAGCGATCATTCTTAAGGACGTTGGGGCCGAGCAGCGCCTTCACGGTCTTCATCGGCTCCTGCAGCTTCATGGGGCTGTGGCAGGGATCGTGGAAGAGGTAGCCCGCCTGTTGTGACGCATTCAGCGTGATGCCCTTTTCGAGCAGGTATTCGTGGATGTCGACGATGCGGCAGCCCGGAAAGATCTCCTCAAACTTGTAGTCCTGCAGCTGGTCGTAGCAAGTGCCGCAGCTGACCACCACGGTCTTGATGTCCAGGTAGTTCAGCGTGTTGGCCACACGGTGGAAGAGCACCCGGTTGTCGGTGATGATCTTCTCGGCCTTGTCGAACTGCCCGCTGCCACGCTGCGGGTAGCCGCAGCACAGGTAACCCGGCGGCAGCACGGTCTGCACGCCGGCGTGCCAGAGCATGGCCTGCGTGGCCAGGCCCACCTGGCTGAAGAGCCGCTCGCTGCCGCAGCCGGGGAAGTAGAAGACAGCCTCGGTCTCGGCCGTGGTGGCCTGCGGGTTGCGGATGATGGGGACGTAGTTCTTGTCCTCGATGTCCAGCAGCGCACGCGCCGAGCGCTTGGGCAGGCCACCGGGCATCTTCTTGTTGATGAAGTGGATGACCTGTTCCTTCAGCGGTGCCGGCCCCAGGGTGGCCGGCGGCAGGCGGGTTTGCCTGCGCGCCGCCAGCTTCAGCATGCTGCCCGCGAAGCGCTGCACCTTGAAGCCGATGCCGACCATGCCCGCGCGCATGAACTTGATGGTCTGCGGGTTGGTCGCGTTGAGGAAGGTCATCGCCAGCGTCTTGCCCGGGCGGAAACTCTGCTTGCCCATCTTGCGCAGCAGGTTGCGCATGTTCATGGTGACGTCGCCGAAGTCGATCTTCACCGGGCACGGGCTCAGGCACTTGTGGCACACGGTGCAGTGCTCGGCCACGTCCTCGAAGTCTTCCCAGTGTTTGACGCTGATGCCGCGCCGCGTCTGCTCCTCGTACAGGAAGGCCTCGATCAGCAGGCTGGTGGCCAGGATCTTGTTGCGCGGGCTGTACAGCAGGTTGGCGCGCGGCACGTGCGTGCTGCACACCGGCTTGCACTTGCCGCAGCGCAGGCAGTCCTTGATGCTCTCGCTGATGGCGCC
>JANNUE010000102.1:0-3252 GCA_031394895.1 Betaproteobacteria bacterium | reverse complement strand
TTCGCCGGCCAGTTGCCGATACTGGGTGTGTGCCTCGGGCACCAGGCGATTGGTGCCGCGTTTGGCGGCAAGATTATCCGGGCGCAGCAACTGATGCACGGCAAGACTTCCCGGATCACAGCGACGCAGGAAGGCGTGTTTGCCGATCTGCCAAAGCAGTTTGTCGTCAACCGCTATCACTCGCTGGCAATTGAGCGCGCGTCTTGTCCAGCGTGCCTCAAAATCACCGCGTGGACTGACGACGGCGAGATCATGGGCGTGCGCCACGAGGAGTTGCCGATTCAGGGTGTGCAGTTTCACCCGGAGTCGATCCTGACCGAGCATGGCCACGCGATGCTGAAGAACTTTCTGGAGCACAAGCCATGACAGTTGCCGTGAATTCAATCGTCGATTTGCGCAGCGACACCGTCGCCCAGCCGACAGCGGCAATGCGCGCGGCCATGATGGCGGCGCCACTGGGCGACGATGTGTATGGTGACGACCCCAGCGTCAACGCGCTGCAGGAAAAAATCGCCGCCTTGTTGGGGTTCGAGGCGGCGCTATTCATGCCCACCGGCACGCAGAGCAATCTGTGCGCCATTCTGAGTCATTGCCAACGCGGTGACGAATACATCGTCGGTCAGATGGCGCACACCTACCGATGGGAAGCCGGCGGCGCGGCGGTGCTGGGTAGTGTGCAGCCGCAGCCGCTGAACAACCAGAGCGACGGCACACTGGCTCTGGCCGACATCGAGGCTGCAATCAAGCCCGACGACGCGCACTTTGCGCGCACCCGGCTGCTGGCGCTGGAAAACACCTGGGGCGGCAAGCTGCTGCCGCTGACCTATGTGCGCTCGGCCACCGCACTCGCCCAATCCCGAGGCCTGAGCCGCCATCTAGATGGCGCGCGCCTGTTCAATGCGGCGGTGGCGCAGGCGGCGTCGTCGGGCACTGATGTTTTCGAGGAAGCGCGCGCCATCGCGCAGTGCTTTGACAGCGTCTCGGTGTGCTTAAGCAAGGGCCTTGGTGCGCCAGTTGGCTCGGCGCTGTGTGCCAGCAAAGAGCTGATAGCGCGCGCCTTGCGCATCCGCAAGATGGCGGGCGGCGGCATGCGCCAGGCCGGCATGCTGGCCGCTGCCGCCAGTTACGCGCTGGATCATCATGTGCTGCGTCTGGCCGACGACCACGCGCTGGCGCGCCGACTGGCCGATGGGCTGAGCGGCATCGAAGGCCTGGTGGTGGAGGCGCCGCAGACGAACATCGTGTTTGTTGACGTGGTGGGTGCCGCGCGCGAGCAGGCCAACGCACTGCTGGAGCATCTGGCGCACCACGGTGTGCGCGCCAATGGCCTGTACCGGCTGCGCTTTGTCACGCATCTGGATGTGGATGCGGCGGGCGTGAACCGCGCGATGGCGGCGATCCGGCAATTTTTCAACGCTTAAGGAAACACGGACATGCATCAGGCGACCAAGATTACCCCGCAGGAAGCGCTGCTGCGCACGATCGAGCACCGCGAAATCTTTCACGACGAAATGCTGCACATCGTGCGCCAGATCATGAGCGGCGAATGGTCGCCGGTGATGCTTGCGGCTTTCATTGCCGGGCTGCGCGTGAAGAAGGAAACCATCGGGGAAATCACCGCTGCCGCTCAGGTGATGCGCGAGTTTTCGACCAAGGTGGTGGTCGCCGACAAAACCCATCTGGTCGATATCGTGGGCACCGGCGGCGACGGCTCGCACACCTTCAATATCTCTACCTGCTCGATGTTTGTCGCCGCCGCAGCCGGGGCCAGGGTCAGCAAGCATGGCGGGCGCAGTGTCAGCAGCAAGAGCGGAAGCGCCGACGTGATGGAGTCGCTCGGCATCAACATCCAACTGTCGCCGGCGGCGATTGCGCGTTGCATTGAAGAGGTCGGCGTCGGCTTCATGTTTGCGCCGAATCACCACCCGGCGATGAAGAACGTGGCGCCGGTGCGCAAGGAAATGGGCATCAAGACCATCTTCAATCTGCTCGGCCCGCTGACCAATCCGGCCGGCGCGCCGAATATGTTGATGGGCGTGTTTCACCCCGATCTGGTCGGCATTCAGGTGCGCGCGCTGCAGCGCCTGGGAGCCGAGCACGCTGTCGTGGTCTATGGCAAGGACGGCATGGACGAGGTCAGCCTGGGCGCCACCACGCTGGTTGGCGAACTCAGGAACGGCGAGATTACCGAATACGAAATCCACCCGGAAGATTTTGGCATGGTGATGGCCAGCAACCGTGCGCTCAAGGTGGAAACGCCAGAGCAATCCAAAGCCATGCTGCTCGGTGTGCTGGACAACGTGGCTGGCGCCGCCAAGGAGATCGTGGTGCTCAATGCCGGAGTCGCGCTGTACGCCGCCAATGTGGTGGATTCGATGGACGCCGGCGTGCAAAGAGCCCGCCAGGCGATTGAAACCGGCGCCGCCAGGGCCAAGCTGACGCAGCTGATCGAACTGTCGCAACAACTAAAAGGGCATTGAGATGACCGATATGCTGAACCAGATCGTCGCCGTCAAGCACCAGGAAGTGGCGGCGGCGCTCAAGCGCAAGTCGCTGGCTGCGATGCGCTTTGACGCCGAGTCGCGTGTGCTGACGCGTGATTTTCTGGCCGCGATGCGCGCCAAGATCGCTGCCGGGCAGCCTGCGGTGATTGCCGAAATCAAAAAGGCCAGTCCGTCCAAGGGATTGTTGCGCCCTGACTTCTTTGCCGCCGATATTGCGCAAAGCTATGCTGAGCATGGTGCCGCCTGTTTGTCGGTGCTCACCGACGTGCAGTTCTTCCAGGGCTGCGTGGACTACCTCAAACAGGCCCGGGCGTCCTGCCAGTTGCCGGTGCTGCGCAAGGACTTCATGGTCGATGCGTACCAGATCTACGAGTCGCGCGCCTGTGGCGCAGACGCCGTTTTGCTGATTGCAGCGATCCTGGACGACGCCCAGCTGCGCGACTTCGAGGAGATCGCGGCCAGCCTGGACATGGCGGTGCTGGTGGAGGTGCACGATGCGCCTGAGCTGGCGCGCGCGCTCAAGCTCAAGACGTCGCTGATTGGCATCAACAACCGCAATCTCAAGACCTTTGAGGTCTCGCTGGAGACCACGCTGAGCCTGATGCGCGACGTGCCAGCGGACCGCCTGCTGGTCTGCGAGAGCGGCATCCACAGTCGTGACGACGTGCTGCGCATGGGCGCGGCTGGTGTCAATGCGTTTCTGGTTGGTGAAGCATTCATGCGCGCGCCCGACCCGGGCGAAGCGTTG
>JANNUE010000096.1:0-2755 GCA_031394895.1 Betaproteobacteria bacterium | reverse complement strand
GCCATTCCCGCCGCCCAGCGCGAGGCCCTGCAGGCAGCCGCCCGGCGCGTGCGCAGCTACCATGAAGCCCAGAAAAAAGCCAGCGGTGAGAGCTGGAGCTACCGCGACGAAGACGGCACGCTGCTGGGTCAAAAGGTCACGCCACTGGACCGCGTCGGCATTTATGTGCCCGGCGGCAAGGCGGCCTATCCCTCGTCGGTGTTGATGAATGCCATCCCGGCCCACGTGGCCGGGGTCGGGGAAATCATCATGGTCGTTCCGACCCCAAAGGGTGACAAAAATGCCCTGGTGCTGGCTGCTGCCTATGTGGCTGGTGTCACCCGTGCTTTCACTGTTGGTGGCGCGCAGGCGGTGGCGGCGCTGGCCTACGGCACACAGACCATTCCCAAGGTCGACAAGATCACCGGCCCCGGCAATGCCTACGTGGCGGCCGCCAAACGGCGTGTTTTTGGCACGGTTGGCATCGACATGATTGCCGGGCCCAGCGAGATTCTGGTGCTGGCCGACGGCACGACGCCGCCCGATTGGGTGGCGATGGATTTGTTCAGCCAGGCCGAACATGATGAATTGGCACAGAGCATTCTGCTGTGTCCGGACCTGACCTATATCGAGCAGGTACAGGCTTCCATCAAGCGCCTGCTTAACGACATGCCGCGTGCCGACATCATCGCCAAGTCGCTTAACGGCCGCGGTGCGCTGATCCATACCCGCAGCATGGAAGAAGCGTGCGCGATCAGCAACCGGATTGCACCCGAACATCTGGAAGTGAGCAGCCGTGAGCCGCAGCGCTGGGAGCCGCTGCTCAAACACGCCGGCGCCATTTTTCTGGGCGCCTACACCAGCGAATCGCTGGGCGACTACTGCGCCGGACCCAACCACGTGCTGCCCACCAGTGGCACGGCGCGCTTCAGCTCGCCGTTGGGCGTCTACGACTTCCAGAAACGCTCCAGCCTGATCGAAGTGAGCGAAGCCGGGGCCCAAACCCTGGGCCTGATCGCGGCGGAACTGGCTTATGGCGAAGGTTTGCAGGCCCATGCGCGCGCCGCCGAGTTGCGCCTGGCGTCGCCGCCGCCGATGCGGGCAGCTAAATGAGTGCCCTGGAACCCCGCCTGCTGCGCTTGATTCGCCAGGACGTGCAGTCCATGCATGCTTATGCGATTCAGGACTCGGCCGGCTTGGTCAAGCTCGACGCCATGGAAAACCCGCACCGCCTCCCCCTCGATCTGCAGGCCGCGCTGGGGCAGCGCCTGGGCGCGCTGGCGCTGAACCGTTATCCCGATGGCCGGATGAACGATCTGCGCCGGGCGCTGGCCCGTTACGCCGCCATGCCGGACGGCTTTGACATCATGCTGGGCAACGGCTCGGACGAACTGATCAGCCTGCTGGCGCTGGCCTGTGCCGTGCCGGCGGGCGCAGCCAACGACTTCAGAACCGCCAGCGTGCTGGCGCCGGTGCCGGGTTTTGTGATGTACGCCATGAGCGCGCAGTTGCAGGGGCTTGACTTTCACGGCGTGCCACTCACCGCCGACTTTGAGCTCGACGAGGCCGCCATGCTGGCCGCCATTCAAGCGCACCGGCCGTCCATCACCTACCTGGCCTACCCCAACAACCCCAGCGCCAATCTGTGGGATGGCGCGGTGATCGAAAAAATCATCCTGGCCGTGGGCGAGCAGGGCGGCCTGGTGGTGATGGACGAGGCCTACCAGCCGTTTTCCAGCAAAAGTTACATTGACCGGCTGGTCCGTCATCGCCACGTGCTGCTGATGCGCACGCTCAGCAAATTTGGCCTGGCTGGGGTGCGCCTGGGTTACATGCTGGGTCCAAAAGCCCTGATTGCCGAAATTGACAAGGTGCGCCCGCCCTACAACATCAGCGTGCTCAATTGCGAGTGCGCCCTGTTTGCTTTGGAGCACCAAGCAGTATTTGCGGCGCAAGCCCTTGATATACGGGCACAGCGCGCTCTCATTCTGGAAGCGCTGGCGGCTGTGCCGGGTGTGCGGGCCTATCCCAGCGACGCCAACATGATTTTGCTGCGGGTGGCCGACGCGCAGAAAACGTTTGAAGGCATGAGAATGCGCAAAGTCCTGGTCAAAAACGTTTCTAAAATGCACCCACTCCTAGTCAATTGCCTGCGCCTGACGGTCGGCACTGCCGATGAAAACCGGCAGATGCTGGCGGCCCTTCAAGACTCACTATGACCACCTCTACGATCACCTCCACCCCGGCGCCGCGTACCGCGGAAGTGTCACGCAACACGGCGGAGACCCAGATCACGGTCAGAGTCAACCTGGACGGCACCGGCCAGGCCAGACTGCACACCGGCATCGGTTTTTTTGACCACATGCTGGACCAGATCGCCCGCCACGGCCTGATCGACCTCGATATCCAGGCCAAGGGCGACCTCCACATTGACGGCCACCACACGGTGGAAGACGTGGGCATTGCCTTCGGTCAGGCCGTGCACAAGGCGGTGGGCGACAAAAAAGGCATTCGCCGTTATGGCCACGCCTATGTGCCGCTGGACGAAGCCCTGTCACGCGTGGTGGTTGATTTTTCCGGCCGGCCCGGGCTCGACATGCATGTGCCTTTCAAGAGCGGCATGATTGGCGGCTTCGACAGCCAGCTGGCCTACGAGTTCTTCCAGGGCTTCGTCAACCACGCCGGGGTCACGCTGCACATCGACAACCTCAAGGGTGTCAATGCCCACCACCAGTGCGAAACGGTCTTCAAGGCTTTCGCGCGGGCGCTGCGCATG
>JANNUE010000071.1:0-3627 GCA_031394895.1 Betaproteobacteria bacterium | reverse complement strand
CCAGCGCCAGGACGGATATCCGTAGGTCGGGTTAGCCGCAGGCGTAACCCGACAAGCCCAGCGCCAGGACGGATATCCGTAGGTTGGGTTAGCCGCAGGCGTAACCCGACAATTGGCCGGTGCCCGATGGTGGCTAAAATTCAGGCCAGGCACCACCCGCTTACCAACTCCTCAAGGACACCCTCATGGCACTCGTTTCAATGCGTGAATTGCTCGACCACGCGGCCACCAATGGCTACGGCATCCCGGCGTTCAATGTCAATAACCTGGAGCAGGTGCAGGCCGTCATGAGCGCGGCCGACGAAGTCGGTGCACCAGTCATTTTGCAGGCCAGCGCCGGTGCCCGCAAATACGCCGGCGAAGCCTTCATCAAGCACCTGATCGCGGCCGCCATCGAAGCCTATCCGCACATTCCGCTGGTGATGCACCAGGACCATGGCCAAAGCCCCGAGGTGTGCCAGGGCGCCATCAATCTGGGCTTCAGCTCGGTGATGATGGACGGCTCGCTGATGGCCGACGGCAAGACCATTGCCAGCTACGACTACAACGTCGATGTGACGCGCAAGGTGGTCGATCTGGCGCACGCCAGCGGCGTCACGGTCGAAGGCGAACTGGGCTGCCTGGGCTCGCTCGAGACCATGAAAGGAGACAAGGAAGACGGCCACGGCACCGACGCCACCATGACGCGCGAGCAACTGCTGACCGACCCCGAGCAGGCGGCCGACTTTGTGCAGCGCACGCAACTCGACGCGCTGGCAATTGCCATCGGTACCAGCCACGGCGCCTACAAGTTCTCACGCAAGCCCACCGGCGACACGCTGGCGATCGAGCGCGTCAAGCAGATCAACCAGCGCATTCCCAACACCCATCTGGTGATGCATGGATCGAGCAGCGTGCCGCAGGACCTGCTGGCGATCATCAACCAGTACGGCGGCAAGATGAAAGAGACCTATGGCGTGCCGGTGGAAGAGATCCAGAAGGCGATCAAATTTGGCGTGCGCAAGATCAATATCGACACCGACATCCGTCTCGCGATGACCGCTGCGGTGCGCAAATTTCTGTTCGAAAACCCCGACAAGTTCGACGCCCGCGACTGGCTCAAGCCGGCGCGCGAAGCGGCCAAACAGATTTGCAAACAGCGCTACCTGCAGTTTGGCTGCGAAGGCCAGGCCGGCAAGATCAAGGGGCTCAGCCTGGCCATGGTGGCAGCGCAATACGCACGCGGCGAGCTCATCGTAGGTCGGGTTAGCGCAGCGTAACCCGACAATTCCAATCGGCTTGACCCGCACTTCTCTAGCGCAACCGCAGCCACAATGTCGGATTACGCTGCGCTAATCCGACCTACAAAATTTCACCTCTGATTGCACCGACATGACCACTGCCCTGCACACTTCCACGCTGACCTCGCTACCGTTGCTGGCACGCGGCAAGGTGCGCGACAACTACGCGGTAGGCGCCGACCGCATCCTGATGGTGGCCAGCGACCGCTTGAGCGCTTTTGACGTGATCATGGGCGAGCCCATTCCCGGCAAGGGCGCGCTGCTGACGCAAATGGCGCTGTTCTGGTTTGGCAGGCTGGGCCCGAGTGGCCTCAACATCTGCCCGATCCACTTGACCGGCGACGCGCCCGAAAGCGTAGTCACCTCCGAAGAAGTGTCGCAAGTCACGGGCCGCTCCATGCTGGTCAAGCGGCTCAAGCCGTTGCCGGTGGAAGCGGTGGTGCGCGGCTATCTGGCCGGCAGCGGCTGGAAAGAGTATCAACACAACCAGGCGGTGTGCGGCGTCAAGCTGCCGGCCGGGTTGAAGAACGCCTCCAAGCTGGCGCAGCCGATTTATACGCCGGCCGCGAAGGCGCCGGCCGGCAACCACGACGAGAACATCACGTTTGAGCAGACGGTCGAAGTGCTGGGGCTCGATCTGGCGACGCGCGTGCGTGACATCAGCATCCGGCTGTACCAGGCGGCAAGCGAAATTGCGCTGCAAAAGGGCATCATCATTGCCGACACCAAGTTTGAATTCGGCCTTGACCAGCACGGCACGCTGACCCTGATGGACGAAGTGCTGACGCCCGACTCGTCACGTTTCTGGCCGGCCGAGAGCTACCAGGAAGGGATCAACCCGCCGAGCTTCGACAAGCAATTTGTGCGTGACTGGCTGGAGCAGGCACAAGTCGATGGCAAGCCCTGGAGCAAGACACCGCCAGCGCCGCGTTTGCCGGCTGACGTGATCGCCCGCACCGCCGCCAAATACCAGGAAGCGTGGACGCGGCTGACGGCTTGATGATGCTCTGCCTGACAAAATTGGCGCACTTTTAATCATATTCAATGCAGCTTTTTCACGTTCTGGAACGCCTTCATATTCCTTGCTCCAGAGAGTCGCGCTGTACCTATTTGGTGGTGGCAATATTCCAGTTGCTGGCAACTCAGGCCGCCCTTGGGCAGCAAGTCAACAGCGTGTATCCGCGTTATGCCGTGGCCGGCCTGGAGACAACTTTTACTGTCGAAGGAGTCGGCTTTCCGAGTAAGCCCCGCGCGGCGAGCCGGCTTGATGTTTCAGTATCGCTTGGCTCCTGCGCCAGGCCGGCACGCATAGTGCAGATCACCCCTCAGCGCTTTCGATTCGCCTGCACCCTCAATCCGGGGCGGCAGTCCGTCAACCTGGCCATTCTGCTCAAAAACAAAAAGACGGTAAAACGCGTTCTGTGGCAAGACAGCATTCAAATTCTTCCGGCGCGCCCGATGGTCAGCTACCTTGCGGTGGGAGGCGCTGACTTCAACGGCGAAACCACCGTTGTCTGCCAATCAGATTCGGCTTGCCAGATTACTGACGGTGTTCGGATGGCTGGAAAATCGTTTCCCCTTGAGGTCGCAGGCAGCAATTTACCAAACTCAACGACGGTCGAGGGTGGCAACTGCGCACTCAACGCGTCTGCGACCAGCCGTTCCACGGAGCGCCAGTACTTTAACTGCACCCTCAAGCAAGGCGGTGACTGGCCGCTCAAAGTACTATCGGCCCGGCCCCGAGAGGGCGGGATTTCACTTTTCAACAGCATGGTTACAGTCGCCCCCAGCGCCGAAACCGCCCGCTGAATACTCTATTAAGGATGCCCATGCGTCGCTTATTCCCATACAAAACTGCTTATGCAGCCACCTTGCTGGCGCTGCTCTGCACATCGGCTTTCGGTCAGAAAACTGCCAAGCCGGTACCCGACCCTAACCCGGCGCCTGTCGCCGCATCTGCCGTGGCCAATACACCCTACGCCATCGGTGCACAGCGAAGAGGGGTAGTCAAATGTATTGGCCGCATCAATCAGGTAACGTCGTTTATGACGGCGAATGGACCTAACAACAGTGGCATGGTCTTGAATGCGCTCGATCCTGAGGCAAATCAGAAACTGGTTTCCACCGTTTTTGAAGTGCAGGGGGCCGGTGATTCCAGCAGCTTCGTCAGTGCCTCGTATGCACCCAGCCCCACCGGGCCTGACTGCAGCGCCACCTATGATGCGGTTACCTACTGGAATGCCAGTTGCAGTGCGGTCGCCAGCGGCAATTTCGCAGCCTTCAAGCTGGTCCAGCCCTTGTACAAGACAGTGCAAACACTTGATGGCGGTGCATACGTCAAGGTGTT
>JANNUE010000045.1:0-6030 GCA_031394895.1 Betaproteobacteria bacterium | reverse complement strand
TGGCAAAACCCCAAGTCCACGCTGCGCCGCCTACCCAAACTCGCTGGCAAGCGGCGACGTTTGCGCGCACAGCGTAAACCACCAATTCAGGAGCAATTCGGTACGGCGCTCAGTGCAAATCGTAAGTCGGATTAGCGCAGCGTAATCCGACATGATCGCGCTGACTGTCGGCTTACGCCGTTCCGGCTAAGCCGACCTACAAGCTGCGCCCACGCAGCTCCCGGCGCACTCTGAATCTTTGAACGCCAAACCGTATGAGTTGGCGCCAGACGCCAGCCAGGTCAGGCGCCGGGCAGTCGCCTAAAATCACGCGCTACCACCTTCTACCTACGATTGCACCGCACACACCATGGCTACCATTCTGCAAAACCTTCCCGTCGGTCAAAAAGTCGGCATCGCTTTTTCTGGCGGCCTCGACACCAGCGCCGCGCTGCACTGGATGAAACTGAAGGGCGCCCTGCCCTATGCTTACACCGCCAATCTGGGGCAGCCGGACGAAGCCGACTACGACGAAATCCCGCGCAAGGCGATGGAATACGGCGCGCAGGCTGCGCGCCTGATTGACTGCCGCAGCCAGCTGGCGGCCGAGGGGATTGCCGCGTTGCAAGGCGGCGCTTTCCACATCTCGACGGCCGGCGTCACCTACTTCAACACCACGCCGCTGGGGCGCGCGGTCACCGGCACGATGCTTGTGGCAGCGATGAAAGACGACGATGTCAACATCTGGGGCGACGGCAGCACCTTCAAGGGCAACGACATCGAGCGCTTCTACCGCTACGGGTTGCTGACCAACCCGGCGCTCAAAATCTACAAACCCTGGCTTGATCAGTTGTTTATCGACGAACTGGGCGGCCGCGCCGAGATGTCGGCCTTCATGACGCAGCACGGCTTTGGCTACAAGATGTCGGCCGAGAAAGCCTACTCGACCGACTCCAATATGCTGGGCGCAACGCACGAAGCAAAAGACCTGGAGCACCTGAACAGCAACATCAAACTAGTCAACCCGATCATGGGCGTGCCGTTCTGGCGTGATGACTGCGCAGTCAAGGCGGAAGAGGTGTCGGTGCGCTTTGAAGAGGGCCGCCCGGTCGCGTTGAACGGCGTCGAATACGCCGATCTGGTGAGCCTGATACTGGAGGCCAACCGCATTGGCGGGCGCCACGGCCTGGGCATGAGCGACCAGATCGAGAACCGCATCATCGAGGCCAAGAGCCGTGGCATCTACGAGGCGCCCGGGCTGGCGCTGCTGTTCATCGCGTACGAGCGTCTCATCACCGGCATCCACAACGAAGACACGATCGAGCAGTACCGCGACAACGGCCGCAAGCTCGGACGCCTGCTGTACCAGGGCCGCTGGTTTGACCCGCAGGCCATCATGTTGCGTGAAACTGCCCAGCGCTGGGTGGCACGTGCCATCAGCGGCACGGTGACGCTGGAGCTGCGGCGCGGCAATGACTACTCGCTGCTCAACACCGAGAGCCCGAACCTGACCTATGCGGCCCAGCGCCTGAGCATGGAAAAGGTGGAAGACGCGCCGTTCTCGCCGCTGGACCGCATCGGCCAGCTCACGATGCGCAATCTGGACATCACCGACACCCGCGCCAAGCTCGGCATCTACGCGCAGGCGGGGCTGCTGTCATTGGGCCAGGGCGGCGACTTTTTGCACCTGACCGACAACGGCACCAAATAGGCCGCGCGCTTCAAGCCAGGTAACCCTGGGCGATGGCCCGCAATGGTGTCGCTTCGATACTCAGGTAGTCGAGTCCTGGCAACTTTCCACTCGCCACGTTGTCAATCTTCATCGAATCCAGGTTGTCCCTGGTCATCATGGGCTCCCCCGGCGCAAGCTCCATCAGGCTGGCCTGCAAACGAGCCAGCCAGTGCGGCAAGGCAACCACGGGGCGGCCGCGCCCGCTACGCGCTCCGGCCAATTGGCCGGCCATCTGTACCAGTTGCTTGAGCGTAAAAACTTCAGGTCCGCACAACTCCAGTACCAGCGGCGCGCCGCCGCCAGGCGCAGCGCTGCCCCGCTCCAGAGCACGCGCCACTGCGCTGGCCACGTCCTCCACCCAGACCGGCTGAAAGCGCGTCGCGGCGCCCGCCAACGGCAGTAGCGGCAACTGTTTTTGCAATGCGGCAAAGACATTGAGGAACTTGTCCTTGGCACCGAAGATCACGCTCGGCCGCAAAATGGTGAGGTTCCACGCGGCTGACTCGGCAGCTTGCATCAGCACCGCCTCGCCCTGCCCCTTGCTGCGAAGGTACATCGACGGCGCCGATTGCGGCTGCTGCGCGTCGGCACCGAGCGCACTGATGTGCACCACGGTCTTCACAGCCGCCGCGTTGCAGGCCCGCACCAGCGTTTGCGCCAAGGCGACGTGAACGCGCTCAAACTCCTGCTGCGTGCCATGCAGGATCGCCACCAGATTCACCACCGCATCATGGCCGGCCAGCGCCTTGGCGAGAGACTGCTCGTCATGCACGTCGAGTTCCACCACCGTCACTGCCGGCAGTTGCGCCGAAAGGCCTGCCTTCGGCAACTTGCGCGTCGGCACCGTCACGTGCCAGCCCTGGCGCGCCAGTTGCCCACACACCGAGGCGCCGACAAAGCCGGTGCCACCCAAGACAAATACTTTCTTCATGGCCCGAATTTAGCGCTTTGGACAAGACTTGTCGCTATGCAGTAGAAAAGAGGCGAACTGCGAAATGCCGCTACCATGAGCGCCTTCATCAACCTCAGCTTCAGCTTCAGGACCGCCATGATCACTTCCAGCATTGCCAACGCCACGATCACAACCCAGGCCAACGTTTACTTTGATGGCAAATGTGTCAGCCATGCATTCACCTTGCCCGACGGCAGCAAAAAAACCGTCGGAGTGGTTCTGCCCGCGACACTGACATTCAACACCGGCGCGCCGGAGCGCATGGAGTGCGTTGCAGGCAGCTGCGAATTCAAGCTCACCGGCAGCGATGTCTGGGTCCGCTCGGCTGCCGGCGACACATTCGACATCCCCGGCAATTCGCGCTTCGAGATCAGGGTGTCAGAGGCCTATCACTACATCTGCCACTTCGGTTAACGTGAAATAGATTAAAGCGCAGAGTCTTCAGATCGAACCGTTACAAATTTTGTCATTGCGAGGAGCGCAGCGACGCGGCAATCCAGGACTTCATGGATCGCCACGGCCTGCGGCCTCGCGATGACGGGGTTTTTCATGATTCGGAGTGTTGCCCACTTGCCGCATGAAAGGTAGCCCGGCGCCGGTCTAAACCACCATCGGCTCCGGTTCGAGACGGAGGCCGAAGCGCTCATAGACGCTGGTCTGGATTGCCTTGGCCAGTGTCATCACTTCGCCGCCGGTGGCACCGCCCCGATTGACCAGTACCAGCGCCTGCTTTTCATAAACGCCGGCGTTGCCGACCGACTTGCCCTTCCAGCCACAGGCGTCAATCAGCCAACCGGCCGCCAGCTTGATGGAGCCGTCGGCCAGGTGGTAGTAAACGATTTTCGGGTCGCGCGCGATGATGTCGGCGCATTGCTCGGGCGTGACCGTCGGATTTTTGAAAAAACTGCCGGCATTGCCAATGACAGCCGGGTCCGGCAATTTGGTCCGGCGGATGTCGCAAACCCACTGGAAGATTTGCTGTGCGCTGGGTGCGTCGGTATTCGTCTCGTGCACCTTCTTTTCAAGATCGGCATAACCGAGCACCGCCTTCCAGGGCTTGGGCAGCGAAAAACGCACCTGCGTGATGAGCGCCCGTCCGGCCAGTCCGAGTGTGGTGGAAGCGTGCTTGAACACCGAGTCGCGGTAGCCAAAAGCGCATTGGGCGGCGTTGAGCGTGAAGATGTTGCCGGTCTGCAAATCGACGGCGTCGAGCGACACAAAACGGTCTTGCAATTCAACGCCGTAGGCACCAATGTTTTGCACCGGCGCCGCGCCCACGGTGCCGGGGATCAGCGCCAGGTTCTCCAGCCCCGGGTAACCCTGCTGCAAGGTCCAGGCGACGAAGTCATGCCAGTTCTCGCCGGCACCGGCTTCGACGAGAAAGGATTTGGCGCTCTCCTCGACCAACCGTCGTCCCATGATCTCCACCTTCAACACCAGCGCCTTGACATCGCCGGTCAGCACGATGTTGCTGCCGCCACCCAGTACAAATTTCGGTGTGTCACGCCATTCCCGATTCGCCAGAATCGTCTGCACATCAGCCTGGCTGGCCAAACGCACCAGCGACTGCGCCTTGGCGACGATACGAAAGGTGTTAAGAGCTTGAAGCGGGACGTTTTTCTCGACTAACATTGCTGCAATTCTCGCACCTGTCCTGACAATTCCAATTCCTTCCGGGATTTAGCCATGCCATCATTTGATACCGTTTGTGAAGCCAACCTGGTCGAGGTCAAAAACGCGGTCGAAAACACGGCCAAGGAAATCGGCACCCGTTTCGATTTCAAGGGCACGCCTGCCGCGATTGAAATCAAGGACAAGGAGATCACGCTGATCGGCAACGCCGAGTTTCAGCTGACCCAGATCGAAGACATTTTGCGCAACAAGCTCACCAAGCGCAGTGTCGATGTGCGCTTTCTTGACATCGGCGATGTGCAGAAGATGGGCGGCGACAGGGTCAAGGTGCTGATCAAGGTACGCAACGGCATAGAAAGCGACATGTCGAAGAAAATCCAGCGCCTGATCAAGGACAGCAAGCTCAAGGTGCAGGCCGCGATTCAGGAGAGCAAGGTGCGCATAACCGGCGCCAAGCGGGACGACCTGCAGGCCGCAATGGCCTTGATCCGCAAGGACATCACCGATGTGCCGCTGAGCTTTGACAACTTTCGCGACTGAAATGCCAACACCGTGAAAGTTCAGGACGAAAACGAATACGAGGAACTGCTCAGCCAGTGGTCCGATCTGGAGTCGGGTCTGGCCATTATTCTGGGCAACCCGGACAGCATCCAGGAGTTTGAGAAGCGTGTCTGTCAGTATGACCGCTGGATGCAGGCGCTACTCAAGCTCGATACCGACGTCGCTCTGTATCTGCTGTTTCAACTGGCCACCAATTCGTTCGTTGGCTATAGCGCGTCGCATGCGCTGGTCAGCGCCGTGCTGTGCCATCTGATTGCCGTCGATCTGAAGCTGCCGCCCGCTGAGCGCGACAGCCTGGTACGAGCGGCACTGACGATGAATATTGGCATGACGCGCCTGCAAGACCAGTTGGCCGAACAGATTGACAAGCCCAACAGCGCGCAGCAAATCGACATTCGTGAACATGCCGGCCAAGGCGCTACTCTGCTCGGCAGGATCGGGATTTCCGACGAACTGTGGCTGGGCGCCATTCATCTGCACCATCACAGCAGCGCTGCGCACAATGAACCGCCGCGCCCGCTGGCACAGCAGCGACTGGCGCGCATTTTGCGGACAGTGGACCAGTACGCGGCGATGATCAGCCCGCGCAAATCGCGCGAAGGCCGCAGTGCGACCGAATCGGCGCGCGCCATTGTCACCAGCAATCAGGGCCAAGCCGATGACGAAGCCGGGCACGCGCTGCTGCGCGCTGTCGGCTTGTTCCCGCCTGGCACTTTTGTGCGACTCGACAATGATGAAGTGGCGGTGGTCAAGCGCCATGGCGGCCAGCCCAATCAGCCAGAAGTGGCGATTGTGCTTGGCAAGAACGATCTGCCAGTCACACCACCGCGCCTGCACCGTACCGCCGACGGCAGCCCGGCAATCAAGACCGGACTGGCCGCCGCAGCGGTGCAAGCCCGCCTCAACCACCACCTTATTTTGCGCTTGGGCGACGACAGCGCGTGACCGGGCGTCGCGTTGGCGCAGGCTAGTGCAACGGCACGCCGGTTTTGGACTGCAATTCCTCGCGCGTGACCCCCGGCGCCAACTCCACTACTTTGAGTCCCTGCGCCGTCACGTCCAACACAGCCAGATCGGTGATGATGCGGTTCACCACACCAACGCCGGTCAGTGGCAGGCTGCAATGCGGCAGAATCTTTAGATCAATGGTGCCGTCCTTCTTCTTGGCCACGTG
>JANNUE010000007.1:0-1818 GCA_031394895.1 Betaproteobacteria bacterium | reverse complement strand
GCACCGCCGAGCGCGCCGGTGTAGATCGAGTACGGGTCGGTGTTGATGGTCAGCTCGCCGTAGTTCTCAAAGATCAGGTCGCGCAGCGACTTGTCGGCAGCTTCGTTCTTGGCGACGCCGCCGGTAAAGGTGAACTGGTCGCGGATGCCGCCGGAGCGCGCCAGAATCGACATGGCGCGCAAGATGATGGCGCGGTGCAAGCCGGCCATGATGTCCTCGCGCTTGTCGCCCAGGCTGAGCCGGTCGCGCAGTTCGGCGCCGGCAAACACGGTGCAGGTCGAGTTGATGCGGATTGTCTTGGTCGATTTCATCGCCATCGGGCCCAGCTCGTGCAGTCCCATGTTCATTTCATCGGCGATGTAGCCCAGGTAGCGCCCGCAGCCGGCCGCGCAACGGTCGTTCATCTGGAAGCTCTCAACGATGCCGTTCGGGTCAACCTGAATCGCCTTGGTGTCCTGCCCGCCAATGTCGAGCACGGTGGCGGTGTGCGGGTACATGATGTGCGCGCCCAGGCCGTGGCACAAAATCTCGGAGCGGATGTGCTCTTTGGAGAACGGCAGCCGGGCCCGGCCGTAGCCGGTGCCGACGATATAGGTTTCCTCCATCTCGGTGTCCAGAATGCCCTTGATCGGCGCTTCCACCTGGGCACGCCGCGCTGCCGTTTCGGGCATCGCAATAAAGGCGCGCTCCAGCGCTGCCAGCAGGTGGCGGCGGATCGAGTCTGCATAGACGCGGTTTTCAACCTCGATGATGGAGCGGTCAAACAGGTTGAGCAAGAAGTCGTAGCGCGTGCCGGCTTCTTTGGCCACCACTTCGCCAATCGCCAGATACTGGCTGCCGGCAATGTCGCGAAAGAAGTCCGACTTGCGCTTGGCACCGGGCTGGTACAACTCGGCCGCGCCGCTTTGCAGCCGGCGAAACACTTCGGCTAGCGCCTCTTTCACAGCGCCGGCAGAGTCGCCAAAGCGGGCCGTGGCCAGGCTGCGCTGGCAGGTTTCGTCCAGATCGCCGAGCTGCTCCAGGTATTGCTCAAGCCTAAAGTCTCGCTCCAACTGGCCCAGAAAACCGTCGAGCGAGCCGTTCAGCGCGTGCGTGGTTGCCAGCGCCTGGCGAAACAGGTAAAAGCGCGCGTTGACCATTGCTTCAAGCTTGGCAATGGTGGCCGCCGTGTCGTAGTTGGAGCGCGAGTTGGTAATGCCGCGCCCGAGTATGTTCTGGTGCTCGTCAATGACCACCGCCTTGGTGGTTGTTGAGCCGAGGTCAATGCCGATGAAGCAGCGCATGGTGAATTTCCTTGTGACGACTTGGGGAAGTCGAGTATCCAAATGTCTCTATGACTGTCATTGCGAGGAGCGCAGCGACGTGGCAATCCATGTCCCCGGACATCCTGGATTGCCGCGCTTCGCTCGCAATGACGACCAAAGGATATTGGTGCATTTTGTTGGTCCTCAGTGCACGCCAGTCAGCGCCGCACGCTTGGCCTTGACCATCTGGAAATAGCTCTCCAGCCGGTTCTTCACGTTGGCGGCTGAGAAATAGCGCGGGTCCACCAGGTCGGTCTCGATGAAGGCGGCCGGCTTGCCGGTGCGCTTTTCTACTTCGCGCAGGATCAGCAGTTGCCCGGCCGAGAAACTGTTGCAGCTCTTGATCGAGTTGATCAGCAAGCCGTCGGCCTGGTACTCGTCGATGTACTTGCAGATCATGTCGATGCGGCTTGGCAGGTTCAGGTTGGTGTAGCAGCCCAGGCAGTACTCGGCCAGCGATTCGAGCGGATGCTCCGGGTCGTGGCGGAAGCCATAGTCGTACAGGCCGCCGACC
>JANNUE010000447.1:0-3058 GCA_031394895.1 Betaproteobacteria bacterium | reverse complement strand
GGCGCCCAGCAGGCTGCGCAACTTGGCGGCGTTGGCGCTGTGGTTCCAGTACGCGGGGTCCCCAGTCATGTGGCCCTCGACGATGACGACCACGTTGAGCAACTCGCCACGGCGCGCCGGATAGTGCACGATGTGCATGCGCGGACCGAGCCAGACCGTCACCTGCTGCGAGCGCAACTGGGCCGGCAGGCTGCTCTGCGCCACCAGCGCACGGTAGGCCAAATGCCCGGTCGCCAGCGGCTGGCCGTCACCCAGCAACTGCGCGCGCACCGTGCTCCACAAACCGTCGGCACCCACCAGCAAATCAGCCGAGCGCTGGCGGCCATCGGTGGTTTCCACGCTGACGCCGTTGTCATGCTGCTCAAAGCGGGTCAGCGCGCTGTTGAACTGCGGCGACACGTCGGTCTGCTGCTTCAACGCCGACAGCAGAATGAAATGCAGGTCGGTGCGGTGAATCGTGGCATAGGGGGAACCGTAGCGCTGGCGCGTCGTTGTGCCGAGTGGCAGCACGCCCAGTTCGGCACCGGTAAGGGCGCTGCGCACCTGCAACCGATCCGGAAAAGAGGCCAGACCGTCGAGCGCGTGGCCCAGGTCCCAACCGTGCAGCACTTTGGTGACGTTGGGGCCTAACTGAACGCCAGCGCCAAACTCCGAAAAATCGGCCGCACGCTCGATCAACTCGACATCGGCACCGGCACGAAAGCACGACAGCGCCGCCGCCAGGCCACCAATTCCTCCACCAATGATGACAGTCCGCTTGCTCATTGCACCGTGCTATTCCCGCATTGTTTGGCCTGATTGTGCCTCAGTTGGCGCCCTGCAGTGCGCGCTTCGCAGGCTTTCACAAGGCCAGCGCGAGCCGCTTGATTCCCTGTTCTATCTTCTCCAGCCCGACGGTCGCAAAACTCAGGCGCAGCGTGGCCAGGTCGGGGTCGTGCGCAAAGAACGGCGCGCCCGGCACAAAGGCCACACCTTGCTCGATGGCGCGCTTGGCAAAGTCAGCGGCATGGCTGGCTTTGCCCTCTGCGCCGGTCAGCCTGGCCCAGAAAAACATTCCGCCGTGCGGTCGGTTGAATTCAATCGCGCTGCCGAGTTCGCGGCTGAGTGACTCGGCCATCACCTGGGCGCGTTCGGCGTAGGTTTGCCGCACCCGCTGCAGCGTGGCGCCGAGCCGGTCGAGCGTGAGGTAGTGCGCTGCCGTGGCCTGCGTCAGGTTGCTGGTGTGGGCGTCGCTGAACTGCTTGCACATGGTGGCCTTGGCCAGCAAATCGGCCGGCGCAATCAGCCAGCCGACGCGCAGCCCCGGCGACAAAATCTTGCTGAAACTGCCGCAATGCGCCAGCCAGTCACGACTGCCCGGCACAGCGGCGCTCAAAGCCAGCATGCTGGGCGGCGGCGGCTGGTTAAAGTACAGCTCACCATACGGATCATCCTCCACGATCAGGGTGCGCGTGCGCGCGGCAATCTCCAGAATGCGCTTGCGCCGCTCCAGGCTGAGCGTGGCGCCGCTCGGGTTGCCGAAGGTTGGAATCAGATAGACCAGCTTCGGCTTGTGCTGGGCAATGAGCTGTTCGAGCTTGTCCACATCGACGCCGTCGGCATCGATTGGCGCGCCGATCAGCTCCGCGCCGTACAGGCGAAAACACTGGATGGTGGCCAGGAAGGTCGGCGCTTCGACAATCACCTTGTCGCCCGGCGAGATCATGGTCTTGCCAATAAGGTCGAGCGCCTGCTGGCTGCCGGTGGTGACGATCAGGCCGTCGGGCGTGACCGCTGCGCCCTTGGCCGCCATGAAGCCGCTGATCGCCTCACGGAGCGGCTGATAACCCTCGGTCGCACCATACTGCAGCACCGGGCCGGCGTTGTTGGCAAGCACCGCGTTGCACGACTGCTGGATGCCGTCAACATCAAACAGCGCCGGGTCCGGAAAGCCGCCGGCAAAGCTGATGATGCCGGGCTTGCCGAGCAGCTTGAACAGCTCACGGATGGCAGAGGTTTCGATCTTGTTCAGGCGCTCGGCGAATTGCATGAAAATCTTTCTGTGGGTGTTGCGTGCGGTAGGGTGCCATTATTATTGTTCAGATCGACAACACCCGGACGCGCATGAAACCCAACGCCATCGAAAACTTCTTCGCCACGCTCAAGGCGGCGAACCCACAGCCAGTGACCGAGCTTGAATACAGCTCGGTGTTTGAGCTGCTATGCGCCGTGCAGCTGTCGGCGCAGGCCACCGATGTGAGCGTCAACAAGGCGACGCGACGCCTGTTCCCGGTTGCCGGCACGCCGCAGGCGATGCTCGATCTGGGGCTGGAGCGGCTGGAAGGCTACATCAAGACGATCGGGCTGTATCACAGCAAGGCGCGCCATCTGCTGCTGACCTGCCGCATGCTGGTGGAGCAGCACGGCGCGCACGTGCCGCGCTCGCGCGAGGCGCTGCAGGCACTGCCCGGTGTTGGGCGCAAGACGGCCAACGTGGTGCTCAACGTCGCGTTTGGCGAGCCCACGATCGCAGTCGATACGCACATCTTTCGCGTCGCCAACCGCACCGGTCTGGCGGCCGGCAAGACGCCGCAGGAAGTGGAGCTGCAATTGCTGCAACGCGTTCCCCCGGACTATCTGGTTGATGCGCATCACTGGCTGGTGCTGCACGGGCGCTATGTGTGCCAGGCGCGCAAGCCCCTGTGCTGGCAATGCGCCGTTTCGCAGTACTGCGACTTCAAGCCCAAGACACCGTTGCCGAGGCAGTAATTTCTGACCCCAGACCTCCTGGATTGCCGCGTCGCTACGCTCCTCGCAATGACAGCCGATATCCGTCATTGCGAACGCAGCGCGGCAATCCATGTCCCCTGACCTCCTGGATTGCCGCGTCGCTACGCTCCTCGCAATGACAGCCGAAATCGTCATTGCGAGCGCAGCGTGGCAATCCATGACCCCAGGACCTCCTGGATTGCCGCGTCGCTACGCTCCTCGCAATGACAGCGGATATCGTCATTGCGAACGCAGCGTGGCAATCCATGACCCCAGGACCTCCTGGATTGCCGCGTCGCTACGCTCCTCG
>JANNUE010000432.1:0-9263 GCA_031394895.1 Betaproteobacteria bacterium | reverse complement strand
CAAAGCGCACGCTCAGATCTGTTGCGGAGAGCAGCGTGGGGGGGTCATCTGAGCCTATCCGATTTCTGGAACGCCTTCTGCCGCTTGAACATGCCCTTGCGGTAGAACGGGAACGTCTGCAAATAGGTACGGATCTTGAGCCAGCGGCCATACAGGCCCTGCGGCTCGAACAGCACAAAAGCCACCAGCACGGCGCCATAGACCAGGCCCTGCAGTCCCGGCGCCTGGCCGATGGTGGGCGGCAGATAGTCTTTCACCATGGCGATCGCCTGCGGCATGCTGATCAGGAAGATGGCGCCGAGGAACGCGCCGTGCACCGAGCCGACGCCGCCGATCACGATCATCAGCAGCAGGTCGATCGACTGCAGGATGTTGAACTGGTCCGGCGATATGAACTGCAGCTTGTGCGCGTACAACGCGCCGGCCACGCCGGCCAGCGCCGCCGACAGCGCAAACGACAGCGTTTTGTAGCGCGCCAGGTGAATGCCCATGCTCTGCGCCGAGATCTCCGAGTCGCGGATCGCGACAAAGGCGCGTCCGGTGGGTGCGCGCAGCAGGTTGAGTATCGCCAGCGTCGCCAGCACCGTGAGCGCCAGACACAGAAAGTAAAACGCCTCGCCGGAGTCCAGCGTGTAGCCAAAAATGTCAGGCTTCTTGATGTGAATGCCGGCGTTGCCGCCGGTCACCGACTCCCAGCGCGCCAGCACTTCTTCGACGATGAAGCCAAACGACAGCGTCGCAATGCCCAGATAGATGCCCTTGACGCGCAGCGCCGGCAGGCCGACCACTACGCCGACCGCCGCCGACAGCGCAGCGGCGCAGACGAGCGCCAGCGGGAACGGCAGGCCGGCGTTGGTCAGCACCGCCTGCGTGTAGGCGCCCACCCCCAGAAACGCCGCGTGGCCCAGCGAGAACAAGCCGGTAAAGCCGGCCAGCAGCATCAGGCCGAGCCCGGCAATCGAATAGATCAGCACAAAGGTGAGCTGCGCCAGCCAGTACTCGGCCACCAGCCAGGGCGCCGCCAGCAGTATCAGCATCAGCGCGCCGTACCAGAACAGGTGGCCGCCGTGCTTGGCCAGCCGGATGTCCTGCGCATAGTCGGTCTTGAAAATGAATCTCATACTTTCTTGCGCAATTTCTCGCCGAACAGGCCGTTCGGCTTGACCACCAGCATGACGAGAACCACCACGTAGGCGGCCGTGTCCTTGAAGCCGTCGGGCAAGTAAAAGCCCGACAGCGACTCGACCATGCCGATGATCAGGCCGCCGACGATGGCGCCGGGCAGACTGCCAAAGCCGCCAACGACAGCGGCCGGAAACGCCTTCAGCCCGATAAAGCCCATGTTGGCGTGGACAAAAGTAATCGGCGCCAGCAGCAGCCCGGCAATCGCCGCTACTGCCGCAGCCAGGCCCCAGGCAATGCCGTTGAGCCGGCTGACCGGGATGCCCATGTAGTAGGCGGCCAACTGGTTTTGCGACGCGGCCTGCATCGCAATGCCTATTCTGCTGTAGCGAAACAGCAGGTACAGCAGCGCGCACAGCACGGCGGTGGCGGCAATCACCACCATCTGTTCGACATTGAGCACCAGACCGGCCCAGTTCCAGATCTGGTCCTTGTACGGTACCGGCAGCGTGTGTGTCTCGGTGCCGATGGCCGGAATCATGGTGATCAGCCCGCGCACCACATAGCCGATGCCGATTGTCAGCATGGTGATCGAGAACGCCGGCTGCCCCAGGATCGGGCGGATCACGAGCCGCTCCAGCAGCACACCGAACAGCGCCATGGCGGCAATGGTGGACAGCACCGACAGCCAATAGGGAAAGCCGAGCATGGTCATCGCAGCCAGGCCGCAAAAGGCGCCCAGCATCATCAGCTCGCCCTGGGCAAAGCTGACCGTTTCGGTCGCCTTGTAAATGAGCACAAAGCCGAGCGCGATCAGCCCGTAAATGCATCCCTGTGCGATGCCGCTGATCAGCAGTTGTAAAAGCTGCACATGGTCTCCGGTGTTGTAGCCTGACGGTTATAGCGGCAATTGCCGCAACGCCCGACAGGGTTATTACCCATGGCCTGTAAGTTTGGAGACAGGCGCCGCGCCAGCAACGCAAAACCGGTTCATCATGCGGGCTATGAATGACTCAGTCGAAATCCATCAGCATGGCGCCATCAGCGTCGTGACATTGACCCGGCCCGACGTGCGCAATGCCGTCGATGCCATCACGGCGCGCGCTTTGCATGCCGCTTTTCTGGCCTTTGACGCCGATGACAATGCGCGGGTCGCGGTGTTTCATGGCGCGCACGGCCACTTTTGTGCCGGCTGGGATTTGCAAGCCGGCGCGCGTCTGGCGCAGCAGGGCGGTGCCGGCCAGGTGGACCCGTTTGCCGAGCTGGAGTTTTCACCGGACGACTGCGTCGCGCCCGGCCCGGCGGGGCCGATGGGGCCAACGCGTCTGCAACTGTCCAAGCCGGTGATTGCGGCGGTCAGCGGCGCGGCGGTGGCCGGTGGCATGGAACTGGCGCTGTGGTGCGATCTGCGGGTGATGGAGGAGGACGCCTACTTCGGCGTCTTCTGCCGCCGTTTTGGCGTGCCGCTGATCGACGGCGGCACGGTGCGGCTGCCGCGCCTGATCGGCATGGGGCGCGCCATGGATTTGATTTTGACCGGGCGCAAGGTGGAAGCCATCGAGGCGCTGCAGATCGGCTTGTGCAACCGCGTCGTGCCCACCGGTCAGGCACTGGCTGCCGCGCTGGCGCTGGCGCAGCAACTGTGCGACTTTCCGCAACAAACCATGCGCGCCGACCGCCTCAGCGCCTACGCCCAGTGGGAGCTGCCGCTGGCGCAGGCACTGCACCAGGAGTGGCAGCGCGGCAGGCAGTGCATAGCCGACGGCCTGCAAGGCGCGCTACGCTTTGCCGCTGGCAGTGGCCGGCACGGGAAATTTTGATCTGCGCCAATTTCGTCATTGCAAACGAAGTGACGCGGGCGTCCAGCTTGTAGGTCGGCTTAGCCCGAAGGGCGTAAGCCGACAAAATCACCACAATCATGTCGGATTACGCTGTGCTAATCCGACCTACGAGCTGCACCGAGCGCCGCGCTGGAGTGCTAGCGCATTGATGGTTTGCGCCGGAGCGCCAGAAAGCCTGTAGGTCGGCTTAGCCGGAACGGCGTAAGCCGACAATCACCGCGATCATGTCGGATTACGCTGCGCTAATCCGACCTACGCGCTGCATCAGATTGCTTCTGCGTGCGTGACGGCGTGCCAATACCGTCACCCTGCCTCCTGGTTTTGAGGGCGACTTGGCTTCAAGCGCGCTGCCGCACGCCGCGGTGCGCCGCAGGCAGCGCGCTGCTGATCAGTGCGGCGCCGGCCCATAGCAGCGGCGCGACGCCGAGCGGGCCGACGGCAAAGCCGAACGCGATCGGTATCAGCACCGAGGAGCCGTTACCGACCAGCGAACGCAGACCCAGCGCTTCGCCACCGCGCCCCCTGGGCGCCGCCGCGTGCAGCAGCGACAACATGTTCGGTTGGCTAAAGCCGATCGCGCTGCCAAACAGAAAGCCGAGCAGCATGAATACGGTGGCCACACTGGCCCATGGCAGCGCGACAAACACCAACGCGACGACGACCATTGCGACGCGCATGATTTGCCATTCGCGAAAGCGGCTGGAGAACCACGGCATCAACGCGCGGCTGACAAACGTGCCGAGAGCAAACAGCGAAAACACGGTGCCGATGATGGACGCTGAAAACCCGAGCCGCGTGCCCAGCACCGGCAGCATCACAATGAACAGGTCCCAGCAACAGGCCAGCGCCATGCTGACGTAGTAAATGCGGCGCAGCTCCGGCGCCCCCAGCAAGTCATGCCAGGCCTGCGGCTTGGACTGCGCGTTGTGCGCCGCGTCGGAGCGATTCGCTGCCGGCAGTGCGCCAAGCTTTTTGAATACCAGCCAGCAGGCGACGCAGGTGAAGCCGGCCATCGTCGCAAAGGCGGTGCGAAAACCCGCATGGTCAATCAACAGGCCCGAGATGAATGGGCCGAGTGCGCTGGACGCCGAATGGCCCAGCGCGTACCAGCCAAAGTTGCGCAGGCGCTGCTCGGGCGAGCGGCCCTGCGCCATCACGCCGACGCTGTGCTGGCTGGCCACCGAAATGGCGTTGAAGCCGAACCCGACCAGCACCGCCATCACAAACAGCGCCGGCACGCTCAGCAGCAACACCGGCACCCAGGCGCCGACCAGCACCGCCAGCACGCCGATGCGCATCACCGGCAGCGCGCCGATGCGGTCAATCCAGCGGCCAATCGACATCGCGGCCAGCGTTGGCAACACAGAAAACAGCGCCATGAAGATGCCCACCACCAGTTCCGGCGAACCGGTGTTTAGCGCGTAGAGCGAGCCCGACACGCGCCCGCCAGACATGGCCATGTGGCCCGTCAGGGTGATCAGAATCAGGGGAAGAAGAAGGGGCGGAAAGTGCTTGGGCACGCAGCGATTATCGCGCGGCGACCGGCGAAATCGCTCGCGGCCGGGTGGATGGCCACACGTTCCGGCTTTGTGACTTGCTGTTTCTAAAGTCTGACTTTAGAATATGCACCATGCTTGCCAGACACCTCCAGAGCCATCTCAATACGCTGCTGCGTCACTTCCCTTGCGTGGCGGTGAACGGCGTGCGCCAGTGTGGCAAGACCACGCTGCTCGGCGCCTTGCCCGGCCACTGGCAGCACTTCGACATGGAAAGCGCCGCCGACCGGCAACAGGTGCTGGCCGATCCAGAGGTCTTCCTCCGGCTGCACCCGCATGGCGTGGTCATCGACGAGGCGCAACTGGCGCCGCCGCTCTTTCCCGCGTTGCGCGTGGCGATCGACAGAGCACGCACACAAAAAGGCCGCTTCGTCCTGTCCGGGTCAAGTTCCCCCGAACTGGCGAAGAACATCGCTGAAACGCTGGCCGGGCGCATTGGGCTTGCCGAGCTGGCGCCGCTCTCGCTGGCCGAGGCCTTCCACCTGCCAGCCTCAAGCATTTATGCCATGCTGGCAAGCCGTGCCGCGCCCGCCGACATCGTCGCTGCCGCTGCGCCGCGCCTCGATCTGCGCCAGGTGCTGGACCACTGGTTCCAGGGCGGCTACCCTGAACCGTGGATCAACAATGACCCGGAATTTCGCCGCCTCTGGCAGCGCAATTATCTCGATACCTACCTGATGCGCGACGTCGGTGCGCTGTTCCCCAACCTCAATCGCGACCGCTACCGCCAGTTGATCCTGCTCTTGAGCAACCTCTCCGGCAGCATCATCAACAACGCTGATATCGCTCGCTCGCTCGGCGTGTCTGAACCCACCGTGCGCGACTGGCTCGCCATCGCCCACGGCACCTACCTGTGGCGCCACCTGCCAGCCTGGGGCGGTTCGCCGCACAAACAACTGGTGCGCCATCCGAAGGGCTGGTTGCGCGACAGCGGCTTGTTGCACCGCCTGCTGCAAGTAAGCGATGCCGATGCGCTCGCCACCCATCCTCTGGCCGGGCGCTCCTGGGAAGGCTATGTCGCCGAGCAATTGATGCGCGGCTTTGCCAGCGCAGGCCGACACGTCACCCCCTACCATTTCCGGACTCGTGGCGGTGCCGAAGTTGATCTGATTCTGGCGGGCGAGTTCGGCACGCTGCCGGTGGAGATCAAGCTCGGTGCCCGAATCGAGCCCCGTGCGCTGCGCGCGCTCGACGAGTTTGTCAAGGAACAGGGTTGCCTGATCGGGGTGGTCATCAACAATGACGAAAAACCGCGCCTGCTGTCCGAGCGTGTCGTGTCTATTCCCGCAGCAAGCTTGTGAAGTGCATGCCGCCCGACTTGACGGCTTGATTTCCTGAATCTATCGCGGCGCCGCTTGCGGAATCGGACGCGGTCGTCCCTGCTCATCGATCGCCACATAGGTCACTGATGCTTCCGTCACCTTCACATACTGCCCCTGCGCGCTGAAGCGCTCGGCATAGACCTCGACCTTGACCGTGATCGAGGTGCGCCCGATGCGCACCAGCTTCGAGAAGAAGGTCAGGATGTCGCCAACCCGCACCGGCTGCTTGAAGACGAACTCATTGACCGCCACCGTCGCCATGCGGCCCTGGGCGTAGCGCGCCGGGATCACCGAGCCGGCCAGATCGACCTGTGCCATGACCCAACCGCCGAAGATGTCGCCATTGGCGTTGGAGTCGGCCGGCATCGGAATCACCTTGAGGACCAGCTCCTCGTCGGTCGGTAATTGAACACCCGCCGGGCTTGTGTTTGCAGACATGGGCACAATCCTGTTAGTAAGAACATTTTGTAGAGAGATTGTCACCTATGCGCCGTTCCGGCGAACACCACCGCTCCCTCGATAGCGCCAACGCAACGTCCAACCCCGCTGGCAACCGCTCCGACTGGGCCACCTTGCGCCGACTGTTTCCGTATTTGTGGCAGTACAAATGGCGCGTCATGGCGGCGCTGGCGTTCATGGTTGGCGCCAAGATGGCCAACGTCAGTGTGCCGCTGCTGCTCAAGCAACTAGTGGACACCATGAACCCGAAGGCCGGCGTGGGTATCACTGCCTTGCTGGTGGTGCCGGTCGCGTTGCTGTTTGCCTATGGCTTGCTGCGCCTCTCGACCACGGTGTTTACCGAGTTGCGCGAACTCATTTTTGCCAAGGCAACCGAAGGCGCGTCGCGCACCATTTCGCTGCAGGTGTTTCGCCATCTGCACGCCTTGAGCCTGCGCTTTCATCTGGAGCGCCAGACCGGCGGCATGACGCGCGACATCGAGCGCGGCACGCGCGCCGTCAACTCGCTGATTTCGTTTTCGCTGTACAGCATCTTCCCGACGCTGATCGAAGTGGCGATGGTGCTCACACTGCTGGCCGTCAAGTTCGATGCCTGGTTTGCCTGGATCACCATTGTGGCGCTGGTCTTCTACATTGCCTTTACCGTGACCGTGACCGAGTGGCGCACGCACTTTCGCAAGGAGATGAACGACCTTGACTCAAAAGCGCACAGCCGGGCAATTGACAGCCTGCTCAATTACGAGACCGTCAAATACTTCAACAACGAAGAGTTCGAAGCGCGCCGCTACGACGAGAACCTGGAACGCTACCGCCGCGCCGCCGTCAAGAGCCAGAGCACCCTGAGCCTGCTCAACACCGGCCAACAACTGATCATCGCGGCTGGCCTGGTTGCGATGCTGTGGCGCGCCACGCAGGGTGTGGTTGATGGCCGTATGACGCTGGGCGACCTGGTGATGGTCAACGCCTTCATGATCCAGCTCTACATTCCCTTGGGTTTTCTGGGCGTGCTGTACCGCGAGATCAAGCAAAGCCTGACCGACCTGGACAAGATGTTCACGCTGATGGAGCGCAACCGCGAGATTGCCGATGTGCCGGGTGCCCAGCCGCTGCGCGTGGATGGCGCCAACGTGACGTTCAGCCATGTCAACTTCGCGTACGAGGCGGCGCGACCGATACTGCACGACATCAGCTTCGAGATCCCGTCCGGCAAAACGGTGGCGGTGGTCGGTCCCTCGGGTTCCGGTAAATCGACGCTGGCGCGTCTCATGTTCCGCTTCTACGACGTGCAGCAGGGCCAGATTTTGATTGCCGGGCAGGACATCAAGCAGGTCACGCAAGCCAGCGTGCGCCAGGCGATTGGCATCGTGCCGCAGGACACCGTGCTGTTCAACGACACGGTGGAATACAACATCGCCTATGGCCAACCGGGTGCCACGCGCGAGCAGGTGGAAGAGGCGGCACGCGCCGCGCACATTCACAGCTTCATCAGCGCCACGCCAAAGGGCTACGACACGATGGTCGGCGAGCGCGGCCTCAAACTCTCTGGCGGCGAAAAGCAGCGCGTGGCGATTGCGCGCACGCTACTGAAGAACCCGCCGATTTTGATCTTCGACGAAGCCACCTCCGCGCTCGACTCAGCCAACGAGCGCGCCATCCAGGCCGAGCTGCAAAGCGTGGCGCAAAACAAGACCACGCTGGTGATCGCGCATCGGCTCTCAACGGTGGTTGATGCGCACGAGATTCTGGTGATGGAGGCCGGGCGCATTGTTGAGCGTGGCTCACATGCGGAGCTGCTGGCTGCGAATGGGCGCTATGCGCAGATGTGGGCGTTGCAGCAGAGCTCGGAGTAGTAGTTACCTTTTTTCGGCGAAAACTTGAGAATTATCAAGTCGTCGCATTTCTTGCTGTCTAGCATGCGCCTCCTACAGCAACAGGTCCATGGGAGGCAATCATGAAACTTGGTCTGACAATCACCGCTGCGGTTTTGGGAACGCTTCTGCCGGTCGCGTGGGCGCGCGATGTTCCGTACGACATTGTGGTCTGCAACCACGGCCGCCAAACCATGCTCGAAGGCAGCGCCGATCTGGTGGCCTTTGGTGCAGAGCAGTGGGGCGTCGTCGCGCCGTTGTCCGCGAGCGTCTTCTCGGCGCCGTAGATCATCGAGTCGAGCTGGTTGTGCTTCTCGACCTGCTCGTGGCGTGCCTGATCCTCCGTGGCGTGGATCTCCGCGTCGCGGATCATTCGCTCGATCTCGCTCTTGTCGAGACCGCCTGAGCCTTCGATGCGGATCGACTGCTCCTTTGCGGTGGCCTTGTCCTTGGCGGACGCCGAGAGGATGCCGTTGGCGTCGATGTCGAAGGTGACCTCGATCTGCGGGATGCCGCGCGCCGCGGCCGGGATGCCGTCGAGAATGAAACGGCCGAGTTCGCGATTGGCGGCCGCAACCTCGCGTTCGCCTTGCAGTACGCGAATCTCGACCTGCGGCTGGCTGTCGCTCGCGGTCGAGAAGACCTGCGAGCGCCGCGTCGGGATCGTGGTGTTCTTTTCGATCAGCTTCGTCATCACGCCGCCGAGCGTCTCGATGCCGAGCGAGAGCGGCGTCACGTCGAGCAGCAGCACGTCGCGGACTTCGCCGGAGAGCACGCCGCCCTGGATCGCCGCGCCGACGGCCACGACCTCGTCCGGATTCACGCCCTTGTGCGGCTCCTTGCCGAAGAACTCCTTCACCTTCTGCTGCACCAGCGGGATGCGCGTCGAACCGCCGACCAGCACGACCTCGTCGATCTGCGCTGCCGAGAGGCCCGCGTCCGCGAGCGCGATGCGGCTCTTTCCCTTTGAACAATTTCTTGACGAATTCCTGCACCTTGGGCACGCGGGTCGAACCGCCGACGAGGACGACCTCGTCAATCTTGTCCGGCGAGAGTTTGGCGTCGCGGAGCGCGTTTTCCACCGGCGCGCGGCAG
>JANNUE010000404.1:0-2333 GCA_031394895.1 Betaproteobacteria bacterium | reverse complement strand
GCCGCTGCTGGCTCGGCCCATCTTCTTGCCGGTCAGGTCGTCCACCACATCGACGGTCAAACCGTAAGTCTCGGCCTCTTTCATGGTGGCCAGCATGCCGGCTATGCCCACCCGGTTGGCGATGAAGTTGGGCGTGTCCTTGGCGCGCACGACGCCCTTGCCCAGGGCGGTGGTGACAAAGGCTTCGAGTTGGTCCAGCACCTCGGGCCGTGTGGCCGGTGTGTTGATCAGTTCCACCAGCGCCATGTAGCGCGGCGGGTTGAAGAAGTGGATGCCGCAAAACCGCGGCTTGATGTCTTCAGGCAGCACGGCCGCCAGTTGGGTGATCGACAGGCCCGAGGTGTTGCTGGCCACGATGGCCCACGGGGCCAGCGCCGGCGCGATCTTCTCGTACAGCGCCAGTTTCCAGTCCATGCGCTCGGCGATGGCCTCGATGACGAGGTCGCACTCGCCCAGCAGCGCCAGATGCTCTTCGTAGTTGGCCTGCTCGATGAGCGCCGCGTCTTCGGGCACGCCCAGCGGCGCAGGCTTGAGCTTCTTCAGCCCATCCACGGCCTTGCTCACGATGCCGTTCTTGGGCCCGTCCTTGGCCGGCAGGTCAAACAGCACCACCGGCACTTTGCAGTTGACCAGATGGGCGGCAATCTGCGCCCCCATCACCCCGGCGCCGAGCACGGCAACCTTGCGAACCTGGAATCGAGTCATGAAATCTCCGTGTGTCTGTTTACTCGACACGTTGCCATGTCTGGTTGCGGTACAAAAAGCCGATGAAGCCGCGCACTTCGAGCACCTTGCCGTCTTCCTTGGGCGTCAGCCGCACCTTGTAGGTCTTGCCCTTGTTGGGGTCGAGGATGGTGCCGCCGTCCCAGTAGGCCTCGTCGGCATTCTTCTTGACCCCTTCGACGATGGTCATGCCGGCGATGGGCTGGTCCTTGCGCGCGCCTTCGCACTTGTCGCACTTGGAATCCTGCTTGCTCGGATCGAGCAGCTTTTCGATCTTGCCGGTGATCACGCCGCCGCTTTCGGACAGGCGCACGAGCGACTTCTCCTGCTTGGTCTCGTCGTCGATGGTGCGCCACAGCCCAAGCGGGCTGGCCTGGGCAAAGGCCGCGCCGGCAGTGGCGAGAAATGCGATGGCGATGAGGGTCTTCATGGGTTGTCTCCTGGGTCGGGGTTGGGTCCGGGCGCCACTGTAGTCCGGCGCGGGGTCAGAAGAGTGCTTCATCCATGGCCATCAGCGGCGCCACGCCGGCTCTGGCGGTGCGGATGAGGCCGGCTGTCTCGGGCATCAGCTTGGCAAAGTAAAAACGCGCCGTGTGCAGCTTGGCGGTGTAGAAGGGGTCGCCGCTGCCCTGACGGGCCAGCGCGATCTTGGCACTGCGCGCAAAGAAATAGGCAAACACGAGGTGGCCGCAGATCCGCAGGTAGTCCACCGCCGCGCCGCCCACTTCGTCGGCATTGCCAAAGGCTTTCATGCCGAGTTCGGTGGTCAGCTTGGTGACCTTGTCGCCCAGTTCGGCCAGCGGGTTGATGAACTCCTGCATCGCCTCGTTCGTGCCTTCTTCTTCCACGAAGTCGGCGATCTGGCGGCCGAACTTCTTCAGCTTGGCGCCGCTGTCGCCCAGCACCTTGCGCCCCAGCAAGTCCAGGCTCTGGATGGTGTTGGTGCCCTCGTAGATCATGTTGATGCGGGCGTCCCGCACGTACTGCTCCATGCCCCATTGTTTGATGTAGCCGTGGCCGCCGAAGACCTGCATGCAGTGGCTGGTGGCCAGCCAGGCGTTGTCGGTGAGGAAGGCCTTGACGATGGGCGTCAGCAGCGCCACCTGGTCGGCGCAGTCCTTGCGCACCTCGGCGTCTTCGCTGCAAAGCTCCTTGTCGATGAGCAGTGCAATGTAGATCGCCAGGGCGCGGCCGCCCTCGGCATAGGCACGCGCCGTCAGCAGCATCTTGCGCACGTCGGGATGGACGATGATCGTGTCGGCCGCTTGCTCGGGCTGCTTGGGGCCGCTCAGGCTGCGCATCTGGATGCGATCCTTGGCATAGGCCACGGCGTTCTGGTAGGCCACTTCGGTCAGGCCGATGGCCTGATTGCCCACTCCCAGGCGCGCCGCGTTCATCATCACGAACATGGCGTTCAGGCCCTTGTTGGGCTGCCCCACCAGGGTTCCGAGCGCGCCGTCCAGGTTGATCTGGCAGGTGGCGCTGCCGTGGATGCCCATCTTGTCTTCCAGGGCGGTGCAGAAGATCGGGTTGCGCTCGCCCAGGCAGCCGTCGGCATTGACCATGAACTAGGGCACCGCGAACAGGCTGATGCCCTTGGCGCCGGCCGG
>JANNUE010000372.1:0-3816 GCA_031394895.1 Betaproteobacteria bacterium | reverse complement strand
AATCCTGTCGCCGGGCATGCGGACGATGCCGCCTATGGAGTCAACGCCGGTGGTCGTCAGTTCGGTGATACGTTTCTCCAAACTGTCGCGCAACGCAATGCGATCAAGTGTTTGCCTTGCGTACCCGGCCTGCCCCTGGAGCCAGGTTTGCACCTCGGGTGACTTGATGTTTTCAAAATGGCGGTAGGGGTCTTTCACGACCACACCGTGCAAGATTTCTGCTACTTCCTTGACGGTGGCAACTGCAGGCGCTGGCTCGGCACCCGAGGCGGCAAGGGATGTCATGAAAGCAGACAGCGCTGCCATCCGCAGGATTGATGTGATCTTGACCATGAGACGCCCCAGACATTGAACCGCTACAAAGATGCGCGATTCTAGTGGGGTCTTGCGAGGCAGTTGCCGTCCAGGGGAATTGACCCACTGAGCCGGCGTTGACAGCCCCAGGGATGGCGAACTGTTTCCGGTACGAGCCCGGCGGCAAGCGGCGTCAGAACGGCTGGACTTGACGGTGCCGGTGAATTCATTGCCGTCACAAAAAACCGGGTGCTGCATGGCCAGTGCGTATGCATTTAGATGTGTCTACAATGTAGATACGTTTATGAAGGGTCAAATTATGGAAGGTGTTATTCGAAAGTGGGGCAACAGCCCGGCCTTGCGTCTGCCTGCGTCTGCGATCAGGGACGCTGATTTCAGCCTGGAGCAAAAAGTCAACATCGTCGTCACACGTGGACGTATCGTTATCGAACCATCGAACAGAGTTGAATACGACCTCGACGAACTTCTTGATGGCATCACCACCAAGAACTCGCATGTCGAGATCAGTTTCGGCAAACCGGTCGGCAAAGAGGCACTTTGATGGCGACGCGCAAATATGTTCCGGACTCTGGCGACGTTGTCTGGTTGGAATTCGACCCGCAGGCCGGTCATGAGCAGGCAGGACACCGCCCCGCTGTGGTCGTCAGCCCGGCAAGCTATAACGGTAAGACCGGTTTGATGGTCTGCTGCCCCATGACCACCAAGATCAAAGGGCACCCATTTGAAGTGCTGACCCAGGTCGATGGTGTCGCCAGTGCGGTACTGAGTGATCAGGTCAAGTCGCTCGACTGGAAAGTTCGCCATGCCAAGAAGAAGGGCAGCGTGCCGGCCAATCTCATGGCTCATGTGCGCGCAAAAATCAAGGCATTGCTGGTCATCCCTTGAACTGCAAATGTTCGAGACGTTCCGCAGAACATTCCAGGCACGGTCGGGACCTTTCGGGTGGTGTACGTCGCCAAGTTTGAAAGCGCTGTGTATGTGCTGCACTGTTTCCAGAAGAAGACCCCGAAGACCAGCAGGCGTGATATAGCACTGGCCCGCCAACGATTGACCGAGCTAATCAAGGAGATTAACCATGACCGATAAGCAAAAATTCGCCAGCGTGTGGGACGCCACTGAAGATACGCCGCAAGAGGCCGCGAGCATGAAGGCGCGCTCGGCGTTGATGATGGAATTGAGCACCGTGATTCAGAGTAGCGGCATGACCCAAAGCGATGCCGCTGCCTTGTTTGGCGTGACGCAGCCGCGTGTGTCTGACCTGATGCGCGGCAAGATCAATCTGTTTTCTCTCGACACCTTGATTGACATGGCCGCCACTGCGGGCATGAGCCCGATGGTGAAAGTTACCAAGCCCAAAGCGCGTGTGAGCAGGCCCACCGTGGGCCGCAGGCGCGTGGCGACGCCTGAACGGATGCACGCATAGGTGCCCCTATGAGCAAATACCATCTTGCCGCAGCGCCGCTTTGATCCAACCTGCGCTGTTTCGTGAAGTGTTCGCCTGTCAACCCCTTAGGGCCTGCTCAAAATCAATTCATTGTTAGCCATGGCAACATGGAACTTAGATAGAAAATTCTGACCCAGCAGCGCGTCGCCGGTGTTGGCGCCAACGAATCCAATGCCGATTTTTATGCCTGAAACCGCCACCGGCCCGAGCGAGACCTCAACGTCGGAGACGATTCTTCCGGACAGAGGGCCGTTCGCCGTATGAAAGACTGTCGGCACACCTTCTGGCAATCCGGCAGATCGGGCGAACGCTTCGCTCACGGTGACAAATGATGCGCCCGTGTCAATCAGGAATTTCACCGGGACTCCGTTGACCGTCCCCGGTGCTACATAGTGGCCGTCTCTGCCTCGCGGGATTCTCAGTTCACCGGACATGGAAATCGTTATTGGCTTGGGCGCCAGGTACCGTTTTGCGCCGAAGTAGAGAGCGCTCATTACAACGGTCCAAAATAGGATTATCCAAACCGTTCCCAATCGCAAGGTCCGCACGAGACTAGTTCTGGAACGATTTCCTCTGGCGACTCCTTCACTTTTCCGCTCCCTGTCGCGCTGCGCTTCGCGCCACCAATCTCTGTCTTGTATTCCCATGTCATCTCCCATGTTCACCACTGCTGATTGTGACCGCAGGTTGTGACGGGTGGGTTGTTCTCCGGGCTATCGCCGCTATTGGTGGCTACATGACGAAAAGGAGACAATAAGCAAAAAGCCTGCTAGCAATTAAGTAGCAGGCTTTTCAGTGCCAGTGCGGCTTGTAGTGGCTCCTCGACCTGGGCTCGAACCAGGGACCTACGGATTAACAGTCCGGCGCTCTACCAACTGAGCTATCGAGGAACAAGCGTCGAATTATAGCTTCAGTTTTTTGTATTTCCTGAGACCCGGCTACCGCGCATTGTAAAAACCCGCTTCGCTCGCCAGAGGCAGGTTAGAGCGACTGGCCGGCCAGCGTGGCTGGCGATGTTTTCGGGACCTATGGCAGGGCTAAATCGCTCGCAGCGGCGGGCGCCGCAGCATCGCAGGTAAAATTGATTTTGACGTCCTTCAGACGCTTCATCACGGGGCCGCACAGAAGCAAAAAAGCTGCCATCCCCGATCGCAGGCAGCGGGCCGCACGATGACCGTTTGCCACCGAACCCGACAGTTAGAGGCCCTATTTTGAGCTTGAATTTTGGAATCCACTTTGAGCAGCTTTATACCCGCGACGGCCTGCTGGCGCTTGATGCGCTGTTTTTGCAGAAGCTGGCGGCTGCAGAGCCCACTTTATGCGAGCAACTGGTCAAAGGCCGCCTGGAGCCCGAGAGCCTGACGGCGAAGCAGGAATCAACGCTGTTGATTGCCATCGGCCCGTTTCTTGAGGACTTTATCGCCGGCTTGTTTCAGATTGAGGATCAGGTTGACGCCCTGGCTGCAACGCAAGCCGAACTGGCGCCGCTGTACGTGATCAAGCGCAAATTCGTCAAGCGCACCGCTGCAAAGGTGATTAGCGCCGAAGAGGCTGCCACCTATGACGGCGCGCAATTGCGCTCTGACATGCTGGCCTGCCTGGGCGGCAGTTTTGACGAGCTGCGTTTTTCCCAGTTGGTGACAAACTGGCTCGAAGACGAGGCCGCGCACGCGTCACAACTTGACCTGGCACGGCGCTATTCGGCTTGGGCCTTTCATACCGATGCCGGCCAAGCGGCGCATCACGACGGCGTGCTGTTTCGCGGTGTGCGCGATATGGCGGCCGAAGATCTGGTGCCGACCGCGCAGAAATCAGAGCATCCAGGCTATAGCACCTACACCGTGGCGGTGGAACATATCCGGCGCCGCAAGGGCTTCTCGCTGACCGATCAGGGCACCGACCTGCGCGGCGCGCTCGACCAAGTGGACTATTGCATTTTGTGTCACGTGCAAGGCAAGGACTCCTGCTCCACCGGTTTGAAAGAGAAGCAGGCCAAGGACGCCCCAGCGCTCAGCGGCAAGGCAGCCTACAAGAAATCGGTGTTCAACGTGGTGCAG
>JANNUE010000327.1:0-4999 GCA_031394895.1 Betaproteobacteria bacterium | reverse complement strand
CCCATTTCGAAAATCTCGAAGAGGGATTGACGGTGGCCAAGCAGGTTGATGAAGTGACCGGCTTGTCAACGATGGTGGTGATCGATCCGAAGCGCCGTGGCGCCGCCAAGGTGGTGCGCCCGCAAGTCAAGCTGATCGACGCCTCCGGCAACGAAGTCAAGATTCCCGGCACCGACCACTCGGTAACGATTGGCTTCCCGGTGGGCGCGCTGATCCAGGTGCGTGACGGCCAGGACGTGGGTCCCGGCGAAGTGCTGGCACGCATCCCGATTGAAGGTCAGAAGACACGCGACATCACGGGCGGCTTGCCGCGCGTGGCCGAGCTGTTCGAAGCCCGCTCTCCCAAAGACAAGGGCGTGCTGGCCGAGTTGACCGGCACCGTGTCGTTCGGCAAGGAAACCAAGGGCAAGATCCGCCTGCAGATCACCGATCCGGATGGCGCTGTGTGGGAAGAGCTGGTGCCCAAGGAAAAGAGCATCATCGTGCACGAAGGCCAGGTGGTGAACAAGGGCGAAAGCGTGGTTGACGGCCCGGCCGATCCGCAGGACATCTTGCGCTTGCTCGGCTCCGAAGAGCTGGCGCGTTACATCGTGGACGAAGTGCAGGACGTTTACCGCTTGCAGGGCGTGAAAATCAACGACAAGCACATTGAAGTGATTGTTCGCCAGATGCTGCGCCGCGTGGTGGTGGAGAGCGCAGGCGACGCCAGCTACATCGTGGGTGAACAGGTGGAGCGCTCGGAAATGCTCAACACCAACGACGCCTTGCGCGGCGCTGGCAAGATACCGGCCACCTTCACCAATTTGCTGCTCGGTATTACCAAGGCATCACTGTCCACCGACAGCTTCATCAGCGCCGCTTCGTTCCAGGAAACGACCCGCGTGCTGACCGAAGCCGCCATCATGGGTAAGCGTGATGAGTTGCGCGGCCTGAAAGAAAACGTGATTGTGGGCCGCCTGATACCGGCCGGCACTGGCCTGGCCTATCATGAAGCCCGCAAGGTTCGCGAGAACATGGACGATGCCGAGCGCCGCGCCATTGCCGACGCCGAGGCAGCCGAGCTGGCCGGCACGGTGGATGCAGCGCAAGATGGTGAGGCAGCAGCTTCCGAGTAACTTCCGAGCCGTTTGCAACTGACGACGCCTCATGTCCCTGGTCAGGGGCTTGAGGCGTTTTTTATTCTGGAAAGAACATGAGCGATTCCGTCATGCTCTGGTTGGCTGGTGCCGTGTTGCTGTTCTGGGCCATGGGCGCCTACAACCGGCTGGTGCGCCTGCGCTCGCGCGGCTTGGCCACGTTTGCCGTGCTGGCCGGGCGCTTTGACCAATTCATCGCGCTGGTCGGGGTCAACCTGCCGGCCCACGTTGCGCCATCCGTGCCCGAAGCGGCAGATCAGGCCGAAGCGGCCTCGGCAGACGCGTGGGCGGCGCTAGACGCTGCGGCGCAACAGTTGCAGGCGTCGCTGAAGGTGGCGCGCTCCAAGCCACTGAACGCGCCGACCGCGAGCGCGCTGAGAACTGCGTTCGAGACGCTGTGCTCGTGCTGGGCGCGCCTGCAAGATCTGCCGCACGAGCGATCCGCTGCCACGCCGCCCGACAGTTTGCCAAACCAGTGGCAGCAGCTTGCGCTGCAGACCGAATTGGCGCGCGCCGATTTCAATGAAGCGGTGGCCAACCACAACCAGGCGATCAGCGAGTTTCCGGCGCTGCTACTGGCTGCGTTGTTTGCATTCCGGCCGGCGCAGCCGATATAGTTGGCCGATGGAAACGACGCAACAAACAGCTCCGCTGTGGCAGCAACTGCAGGGTGTCGCGAGCGTGCTGCAGGCGATTCGTGGCGGCCAATCGGGCACCGCCGCGCTGGCTAGCGTGCCCGCCGACTTGCGCCCCGGCGTTCAGGCGCTGAGCTTTCATGTGCTGCGTTGCCTTGGGCGCGCCGAGGCGCTGCGTCGCCTGCTGGCCAAGCGTGCACCGCCGCCACCCGCCGATGCGCTGTTGTGCGTGGCGCTGGCACTCGCGTGGCGCGCGCAGGACGCGCCCTACGAGGTGTTTACGCTGGTCAATCAGGCCGTTGAAGCTGCCAAGAAGAACACTGCCACCAGGGCGCAGGCCAGTTTCATCAACGCCTGTCTGCGCCGCTTTTTGCGCGAGCGCGACGAGCTGGTGGCGGCCACCGACAAGAATCCGGTGGCGCGCTGGAACCATCCTGCATGGTGGATCGATAGCCTGCAAAAGGAATGGCCGCAGCACTGGCAGGCAATCCTGGCGGCCGACAACCGCCATCCGCCGATGACGTTGCGCGTCAATGCCCGGCGCTCCGCTGTGGCGCAGTATCTGCAAACGCTCAAAGATGCCGGCCTGGCCGCCGTGGCGGCGGGAAACTGGGGCGTCACGCTGGAGCATGCCAGACCGGTGCAGCAGCTACCGGGTTTTGAGGAGGGGGTGGTGTCGGTGCAGGACGCGGCAGCGCAACTGGCCGCGCCGCTGCTGCTGACGGGGCTGGCAGCGTCGGCTCCGGCGCGCGTGCTCGACGCCTGCGCCGCTCCGGGCGGCAAAACTGCGCATCTGCTGGAGCTGGCTGATTGCCAGGTGACGGCGCTCGACATTGACCCCGTGCGCTGCCAGCGCATCGAGCAAACGCTGCAACGGCTGCAACTGCAAGCACAGGTGCTGGCGGCCGACGCCGCCAACAGCGCCGCCTGGTGGGACGGCCAGCAGTTCGATGCTGTGTTGCTGGACGCGCCGTGTTCGGCGTCCGGCATTGTGCGCCGCCATCCCGACATCCGCTGGCTGCGCCGCGAGTCCGACATTGCCCAACTGGCGCTGCTGCAAGCCGGTCTGCTCAAGGCGTTGTGGCCACTGCTCAAGAGTGGCGGACGGCTGTTGTATTGCACCTGTTCGGTGTTCCGGGCCGAGGGTGAGGGCCAGATACAAACGTTTCTTGCACACAACACCGACGCCACTTTGCTGCCCTCACCCGGGCATTTGTTGCCCTTAACCGGTGCTGCGGGCGGCGACGTCCCGGACAATCTGACCTGTGACCACGACGGCTTTTATTACGCGTTGCTTGAAAAGCGCCCGACTTGACCTGCTCAGCCTGCTGGCCTGCGTGTGCCTGCTGGCGGCGCACGCGCAGCCGGTGCACGCGCAAGCGCCGGGCGCCGCGATCACGCTGTTGCAGTTTGAGCGCGTTGAAGATGCGTTGCTGCTGACAGCCAACGTCAAATTCGAGTTGTCGAGCGTCGTGGAAGAAGCGCTGCAAAAGGGCGTTCCGATGGTCTTCGTCGCGCAGGCCGACATCTATCGCCCGCGCTGGTACTGGACCAACAAACGCGTGGTCAGTGTCGAGCGCCACATGCGGCTGGCCTACCAGCCACTGACCCGGCGCTGGCGGCTCAATGTGAGCGCTGGCGAGATCACCAACAGCGGACTGGGCGTGGCGCTGAATCAAAACTTCGACAGCCTGCCCGACGCGCTGGCGGCGGTGCAACGCCTGTCACGCTGGAAGATTGCCGACGTCTCGGAGATTGACCTTGACCAGCGCCATCACGTCGAATTTCGCTTTCAACTCGACTTGTCGCAATTGCCGCGTCCGTTTCAAATTGGCATGGTGGGCCAGACCGACTGGACGATCTCGGTCTCCTGGAATCAACCGCTGGTGCTGGAGAACGGCCGGTGAGCGCTTCGGCTCCTGCGCCGCCCAAGCGCTTCTCACTGAGGAACTCGCGCACCCAGCGCTGGACCGTCAGCGCGGGATTGGCAGTGATGGTGGCGATTGGGCTCGTGCTGCTGTTCCTGCTGACACAGGCCACCGCCAACCGCGAGCTGTATGAACGCAACTACGCGCGGCTGTTTGTGCTCAACGTGGTGGTCGCGAGTCTGCTGTTTGCGGTGCTGCTGTGGATTGCCTTTCGTTTGCTCAGGCGACTGCGGCAAGGCAAGTTTGGCAGCCGGCTGCTGATCCGGCTGGCAGCAGTGTTCGCGCTGGCCGGTTTTGCGCCGGGGGTTCTGATTTACGTGGTGTCGTACCAGTTTGTATCGCGCTCGATCGAGAGCTGGTTTGACGTCAAGGTCGAAGGCGCACTGGAAGCCGGGCTCAATCTCGGTCGCGTCACGCTGGAAACACTGGCCAGCGATCTGTCCACCAAGGCACGCGCGTCCGCGCTGCAACTGGCCGACACGCCCGACGTCAGCGCCGCCCTGCCACTGGAGCGGATTCGGGAACAACTGGGAGCCAGTGACTTGATGCTGTGGAGTAGTTCGGGCAAACTGATCGCCACTGCCGGGCAAACCCGCTACCAGCTCAACCCAGAGCGCCCCAGCCCGCAACAGTTTCGTAATGCCCGCGCGCAGCGCTCGATCACCTGGATCGAGGGGCTCGATGACGCGCCGACCGGCATGAGCACCAACGCGCGCATCAAGGCGCTGGCAGTGGTGGCCAGTGCCGGGCTGGGCGCGCTGGGCGAATCGCGCTACTTGCTGGTGGTGCAGCCGCTGCCGCCGACCCTGGTGGCCAACGCGCTGGCCGTTACCGAGGCCAATCGCGAATACCAGGAACGCGCGCTGGCGCGGGAAGGCCTGCGCCGCATGTACATCGGCACCCTGACGCTGAGCCTGTTTCTGGCGGTGTTTGGCGCCGTGCTGCTGGCCGTTGTGCTGGGCAACCAGATTGCCCGCCCCATGCTGCTGCTGGCCGACGGCGTGCGCCAGGTGGCGGCTGGAGATTTGACGCCGAAAGCGTCCCTGCAAGGACGCGACGAGCTGGATGGCTTGACCCGTTCGTTTGCCGACATGACGCAGCAACTGGCAGATGCCCGACAAGCGGTTCAGGCCAGCATGGAGCAGGTCAATGCGGCGCGGGCCAATTTGCAGACGATTCTCGATAACCTCACGGCGGGGGTCATGGTGCTCGATGCACAAGGGCTAATTCAGTCGTCCAATCCGAGCGCCACACGCATTCTTAGGGTGCCGTTGGCTGCCTGCGAGGGCCGTCGTCTGGC
>JANNUE010000348.1:0-9371 GCA_031394895.1 Betaproteobacteria bacterium | reverse complement strand
GGCAAGGTCACCAACTACGAGCTGACGGCGCATGCGCGCGACGGCACCGAGACCGTGGTGTCGTACAACGCCACCACGTTCCATGACCGCGACCGCAAGCTGCAGGGCGTGTTCGCGGCGGCGCGCGACATCACCGAGCGCAAGCAGTTCGAGCAGGCACTACAGAAGAACAATGTGGAGCTGGAAACCGCCACCGCTGCGGCGGAAAAGGCCAATCGCGCCAAGTCGGACTTTCTGTCGAGCATGAGCCATGAGTTGCGCACACCACTGAACGCGATCCTGGGCTTTGCCCAGTTGGTGGAAAGCGGCACACCGGCGCCGACACCGGTGCAGCGGCGCAACATCGAACAGATTCTGCAGGCCGGCTGGTACCTGCTGGAGTTGATCAACGAAATCCTTGACCTGGCGTTGATCGAGTCGGGCCGCCTGACGCTGTCGGCCGAGCCGGTGTCGCTGGTCGAAGTGATGATCGAGTGCCAGACCATGATCGAGCCACAGGCGCACAAGCGCGGTATCAGCATGACGTTTCCGCAGTTCGACGCGCCGCAGTATGTCAACGCCGACCGCACGCGCATCAAGCAAGTGATGGTCAACCTGCTGTTCAACGCCGTCAAGTACAACCGCAGTGGCGGCACTGTGGCGGTGGAGTGCACGCCCGGCGTGGCCGACTCGATACGCATTACCGTGCGCGACACCGGACTCGGCATGGCGCCGGAGCAAGTGGCGCAGTTGTTCCAGCCGTTCAATCGCCTGGGCAAGGAAACCAGCTCGGAAGAAGGCACCGGCATCGGACTGGTGGTGACCAAGCGCCTGGTGGAACTGATGGGCGGCAGCATCGGAGCCGACAGCGTGGCAGGCGTCGGCAGTGTGTTCTGGTTCGAACTGGCACGCACCACACCGGAACAACTCCCCGACGCTGGCGCCGAGCACGCTGCGGGCGTGCGATTGCCCGCGCCGGACGGCGCTGCACTGCACACGCTACTCTATGTTGAAGACAATCCGGCCAACCTGGAACTGGTGGAGCAGATCATTGCGCGGCGCTCCGACCTGCGCCTGATCAGCGCGCCCGACGGCCTGGTGGGCGTCGAGTTTGCGCGCGCCTATCAACCCGCAGTGATTCTGATGGACATCAACCTGCCCGGCATCAGCGGGATCGAGGCCATGCAGATGCTGCGTGCCGACCCTTTGACGGCCCACATTCCGATCATCGCGGTCAGCGCCAGCGCGGCGCCGGGCGACATCGAAAAAGGCCTGCGCGCCGGTTTCTTCAGCTACGTCACGAAACCGATCAAGGTCAGCCAGTTCATGGAATCACTGAACACGGCGCTGCTGTTTTCGCTGGAACGCGGCAACGAGGCGGCCGAAGCGGTGTTGTAGCGCCGGCGCGGCTGCCATACCAAGTCACCATCGAAAGACAAGAATTGCGCTGACGACTTTGGTACTGCCAGCAAGTTTGGGCGGGCGACTTCGCTCGCAATGAAAACTTCTACCGTCATTGCGAGGCCGCCACTTTTCTCGTCATCGCGAGGCCGCCACTTTTCTCGTCATCGCGAGCGAAGCGTGGCGATCCATGACTTCATGCTGCATGGACTGCCACGTCGCTGACGCTCCTCGCAGTGACGAAAATGTTGCGTTTGGCATACGGTTCATGGAAAGGAACGTAGCGAAGATACGTCGTCATTGCGAGGAGCGTAGCGACGCGGCAATCCAGGAAGTCCGGGGTCATGGATCGCCACGGCCTGCGGCCTCGCGATCACGGGATTTTTCATGATTCGGGGTGCTGCCCACTTGCTACCTGAAAGTCAGCGCGGGGCCGCCTCGGCGCAAAACGCCACCAGCTGCGCCAGCACCTGCTGCACCGCCTGGTTGGCAGCGGTGGCGCCAGCGTATGGGTCGTCGCTGGCGGCTGCGCTGCTCAGGTCGAATTCACGCCCGGCCAGAACCCGGCGCGTGGCGCTGTCGATCAGCAGCGCGCGCAGCGTCAGGCGCACGCGGCTGGGCTGCTGCGTGAAGTCCTGCTGCAGGCGCACCAGTTCGGTCTCCAGGCGCAGCTCGCCGCTGGCCGAGGTCGGCGCCATCGCGACCGCGCGAAACGTCTGGCTGCGCTGCAGCGCGCGCACGATCAGCGGCGCCAGCATATGCGCCGGCCTGTCGGCCCACTGGTGCAGGGCGAAATATTCGATCTCATGGGCGCGGCGCAGGTAGGCAATATTGCGCGTGTCATAGCCGGGCGCGGCGCGCGGCACTTCCACGATCAGCGTGGCGCCCATCATCGCCGGGCGCGCGGCAGTGGCCACCGGCGGACTCGCGAGCGCGGCGTCGTCGAGCGCCAGCAGCGTCGGTTGGGCGGCGGGCTTGGGCAGCAATCCGGCGCAACCGCCAAGCAGGCCCGCAGCGATGGTCAGTGCAGCCAGCGCGCAGCGAGCGCGGCTGCGGGAAGGAGCGCAGTTGGCAGCAACGCCACCGCGATGAAAAAATTGTGTCATGGTTTGATTCTTTCTCCGGGGCCGGGCGCGCGCGTCGGCCCGCCGACCAGCAGGCTGCTCGGGTTGCGCTCGGTCTGCTCGCTCAGGTGGCGCAGCGAACTGGCGAGCTGGTTCATCTCGGTAATCAAGCGGCCCAGTTCGGGCAGCGTTTCGGTGCGCAGTTGCTGTACGCCGTCGGCGGCGCCAGCGGCCGCCACGCCGGCCTGCTTGCTGGCCACACCAGCCGCCTGCGCCATGTTCTCGACGGCGGTCGATGCCGTTGCGATGCGCACCAGCGCCGGCTCTATTTGCACGCTGGCCTGCGCGGCGTTGTGCGCGGTGCGGCCCGCGTCGGCGATGGCGGCGCTGATGGCGCCCTGCTGCGCCGCCAGCGCATGCGTCAACGCTGCGGTGTCGGTCAGGATGGTCTTGAGCGCGGCGCGGTTGTCGGCGTCGAACACCGAGTTCAGGTTGCCCGACATGTGGTCCAGCCCGGTGAGCACCGAGCCCAGCACATTTTCCAGCCGGGTGCTCAGCGACGGTTTGGAGCGCAGCAGCGGCACCGGTTCCTCCTCCGTTGGCACCAGCGGCGCAGAGCCCGGGCTGCCGCCACTGAGTTCGACGTAAGCGATGCCGGTCAACCCCTGGCTCTTGAGCACCGCCTCGCTGTCTTGCTTGACCGGCGTGCCCTGCACAATCAGGAAGCCGAGCAGCACCTGGCGCGAGTTCTGCGGGTCGATTGCGATCGAGCGCACCTTGCCGACATCGACGCCCAGGAACTTGACTGGCGCGTCGATGTTGAGCCCGGCGACTGACTCGACGACGATGGTGCGGTACGGCGCGTAATTCTTCTTGCCGCTGACGCCGGCCGCCAGCCACAGCACGCCGGCAATCAGCGCGGCCCCCAGCACCAGCACAAAGGCGCCGACGGCGGCAGGGTTGAGTTTGTCTTCCATCGGGCCTCAGTGGGTTGGGCGCCGCTTGGCGCGGGAATCAACGAAATAGGAGCGCACGATCGGGTGCTCATGCTTTGACAGCTCGGTCATCGAACCGATTGCCAGCACGCGGCCTTCGCCGAGCACGGCGACGCGGTCGCACACCTGCCACAGCAGGTCAAGGTCGTGCGAGACGACGATGATGGTCGGGTCGAACAGGTCGCGCGTTTGCAGAATCAGCTCGCAAATGCCGGCGGCGCTGGCCGGGTCCAGCCCCGAAGTCGGCTCATCGAGGAACAGCAGTTCGGGGTCGAGTGCCAGCGCGCGCGCCAGCGCGGCGCGCTTGAGCATGCCACCGCTGAGCGCGTCCGGGTGCTTGAGCCCGGCGTCGGCCGGCAAGCCGGTGAGCGCGAGCTTCCACTCGGCGATGCCCTCGATCAGCGCGGCGTCCAGCGCGCCTTGCTGGCGCAGCGGCAGGCCGACGTTTTCGCGCACCGTCAGCGCACTGAACAGGCCACCTTTTTGAAACATCACGCCCCAGCGCTGGCGCAGCGCCATGTCCTGCTCGGGCGTGAGCGTGCTGACATCCTCGCCGAACAGGCGCACGCTGCCGGCGCTCGGGCGCTGCAGCAGGATCATCTCGCGCAGCAGCACCGACTTGCCGGAACCGCTGCCGCCGGCAATCGCCAGGATCTCGCCGCGCAGCACGCTCAGGTCCAGCCCCTGGTGCACTGTCTGCGCGCCAAACTGGGTCGTGATGCCCTGCATCTCGACCACCGCGACGGTTTCACTGGCGTTCACGTCACAACTCCAGTATGTTGAAAGCGACCGAAAACACCGCGTCCACCACGATCACCAGGAAGATGGACTGCACCACGCTGAGCGTGGTCTGGCGCCCGACGCTGTCGGCGCTGCCACGCGTGCGAAAGCCCTGAAAGCAGCCAATCACCGCAATCACCGCCGCGAACACCAGCGATTTGCCCAGGCCCACCAGCAGCGAGCTGCCGTGCAACTCGCGACCGAAGCGTTCGATGAATTCGGGGAATCCAATATCGAGCTGGGTGCGCGCCATCACCATGCCGCCAAAGACACCGGTGATGTCGGCAAACACCGTCAGCAGCGGCAACGCCAGCGCCAGCGCCAGCAGGCGCGGCAGCACCAGTTGCTCGGTCGGATCCATGCCGAAGGTGCGCATCGCGTCGATCTCTTCGGTCACCACCATGGTGCCAATCTGCGCCGTGTAGGACGAGCCGGAACGACCAGCAATGATGATGGCGGTCATCAGCGGCGCAAACTCGCGCAGCATAGCGTAACCAACCAGATCGACGACAAAGATGTTGGCACCGTAGTGGCGCAGTTGGTCGGCGCCCTGGTAGGCCACCACGACACCGAGCAGGAACGACATCAGGCCGACGATCGGCAGCGCGTCGAGCCCGCCAATCTGCACGTGATGCAGCACCGAGCGCCAGCGCATGCGCCGTGGCTCAGTCAGCACGCGCACCGCAACCCGGGCCGTCTCGCCAATGAAGGCCAGCAGCGCCAGCGCCTGCTGCCCGGCCGCCAGCGTGCTGTGCCCCAGGCGCGCCACGGCGCCCATCGTCGGCGCTGGCGTCGGCGTCTTGCCGATGTGCTCGGCTGCCGTGGTCATCAGTGCTTTCCAGCGTGGCTGCCAGTGCTGCAGATCGGCCACGGCCGCATGTTTTTGCAGCCAGGCCTGCAACGTCCAGGCACCGGCGCTATCGAACGTGGTGACGCCACTGCCGTCGAGCACCATCGGGCCGGCAACGCCAGGGGCGGCGTCGAGCAACTGCGGCAACTGGTCGAGCTTGTACACCGTCCACGGCCCGGCCAGTGCCCAGCCGCCGTCGGCACGCGCGGTCAGCGTCGGCGCAGGTTGCTCGGCGGTGGGCGTGGGCAATGGGTTCACCATGAGTGTGAGTGTCGGAACGCTGGCAGCGCGAGTCTGTACGCCAGCGAACATGGCCGGATTATGACTCCGTCACAAGCCTGGCAGGTGGCGGCGCGAGCCGTAGCTGTGGGCAAACACCCAGGTGAATTCGGCGCCCGGCATAAACACCTGGGCCGACCAGTAAACCCACACCAGCAGCACCACGATAAAAGCAGGCGGCACTGGCCGGGCGCATGAAGCCGACAGGTCCGGCTGACGTTCATGCAGCGCGGTGCTGCCCACTTTTTGCATGAATTTGGAGTATCCGAATCGGGCGCTGGCAGGCGCGCGTCGCGCAATGTGGGTTACCGAACTGAGAATCCGGCTGGAGCGGCGCAGACTGCCTTCCTGACCCTGCTGCCGTTGCTGTTTACAGAAACACCGACTGCCGCAGCAACCGGCAATCCTGCCATCTTGAACCTCAAAGGAACGCATCATGTCGAACACACACAGCACAGCCAGTGCGGCACACAAAGAAGCGGCCGCCGAGCACCATGCCTGCGCCGACAGCCACATGAAGGCAGCGCAGTGCCATGAAAGTCACCAGGACGTCGATGCCAAGCTCAACATCGAGGTGCCGCCCTATCGCATTCTGGGCGCCTGCAATCCACCGCTGGCGCATCGCGCGCTGACGGTGCAGCCCGACATCGGCTTGCTGCTGCCGTGCAACGTGATCGTGCGCCAGGAAGCCAACGCCAGCCAGACGGTTGGTTTCATGGACCCCGTGACGGTGATGCAAATGACCGACAACGCCGAGGTGGCCAAGGTCGCCACCGAGGTGCGCTCCCGCCTGGAGCGGGTACGCTCAGCGCTGCTGGTCTGAGCGCGGCTTTGGCTCTTGACATCTGTGCGACAAATCCGCAGCCGGATGTGAGTGCCGGCAACGACCCCACAGCGTTTCGGGTTCAACCGGGCGCCGGCGTGGCACCGATGGCGATGCCAAAATCCTCGTCAATGCTGACGGCCGGGTAATCAAACCGCACCGGGCCATCCGGGCGCGCGTTCACATACTGGAACACCAGCGGATCGGTGCTCGCGCGCACCTCAGCCACCGTGCCTTGGAACGCCACCTTGCCACTGTCGAGCATGATCACGTGGTCGGCGATCTCCAGCGTTCGCGTGATTTCGTGCGAGACAAAGACGCTGGTCAGCCCCATCGAATCGTTGAGCTGGCGAATCAGGCGCGCGACGGTACGCAGTGAAATGGGATCGAGCCCGGAGAACGGCTCGTCGTACATCAGCAGCTCCGGGTCCAGCGCAATCGCCCGCGCCATCGCGATGCGTCTGGCCATGCCGCCCGAGACTTCGCTGGGCATCAGGTCGCGGGCATTGCGCAGGCCCACCGCGTTGAGCTTCATCAGCACGATGTCACGAATCAGCGCTTCGGGCAAATCGGTGTGTTCACGCAGCGCAAAGGCCACGTTCTCGAACACGCTCAGGTCGGCAAACAACGCGCCAAACTGGAACAGCATGCCCATGCGCCGACGCACGGCGTAGAGTTGCGCCTGATCCATGGCGCCAATGTCGTGCCCGTCAAACAGCACGGCGCCCGACCAGGCGCGACACGCCCCCCCGATCACACGCAGCGTGGTCGTCTTGCCGGCGCCCATCGGGCCGATCAGGGCCGTCACCTTGCCCCTGGGTATGCGCAGGCTGACGTCATCGAGCACTGCGCTCTCGCCATAGCCAAAGCTCAGGTTGCGCAATTCAACAAGTGGCAGGTTGATGGTAATGGGCATAAATACAGCGTGCCGGGTTAACCCCGCGCAACTACAACAAAGCGGCGAACTTTGACTCTTGCTCCTGCATCCACCCCTCGATCGCTTGCGGCTTCAGCGGTTGCGAAAAGAGGTAACCCTGGCCCAGGTGGCAATCAAGCCCCTTGAGCTGCTGCAGCTGGTGGTCGAGTTCAATGCCCTCGGCGATAACAGAGAAATTGAGACTCTTGGCGAGCGACATGATGGACTGGATGATCTCGCGGTTATTGCCGTCGGCTGTGAGCTTGTTGACGAACGACTGGTCGATCTTGAGCGCATCGATCGGCAGGCTGTGCAGGTAGCTCAGCGACGAGTAACCGGTGCCGAAGTCGTCGATGTGCACGTGCACGCCCAGGGCACGCAGCGTGGTCATGGTGGCGATGGCGACGTCGATGCTTTCCATCAGCATGCTTTCCGTGATCTCGATCGCCAGCGTGGCCGGCAACACACCCTCCTCGTTGAGAATGCGCAACACCGTTTCGGCCAGGTCCTCCTGGGCGAACTGCTTGCCGGAAATATTGACGCTCATCTTCAGCGGTGGCGTAACCGGGTAGCGCTGCTGCAGCCGCGCCAGTTCACGGCAGGCTTCGCGCATGATCCACTCGCCGATCTTGATGATCATTCCGGTTTCCTCGGCCAGCGGGATGAACTCCACCGGCCCGACCAGACCCCGTGTTGGATGGTTCCAGCGCACCAGCGCCTCGAAGCCGATCAGGCGGTTTTTGTCGAGATCCACTTGCGGCTGATAGACCAGGTACAGTTCGTCGCGGTCGAGCACGCCGCGCAACTCCGATTCGAGTTCGATGCGGTCAACGATGCTGGCGTGCATTTTTGCGTCAAATATCTCGGAGCAGGCGCCACCGCGCTTCTTGGCCTCATACATCGCAATGTCGGCGTCGCGCAGCACCTGTTCGGCGCGCTCATACAGGGCGGAGCCCAGCGCGATGCCGACGCTGACCGCCGCATAGACCTCGTGCCCCTCAATCATCAACGGTGCCGCGAGTTGCTGATGAATCCGGTCGGCAACGTCAACCGCGTCCTTCAGGTCGCTAACGTCCTCCAGCAGCACTGCAAACTCGTCGCCGCCGAGCCGTGCCACGGTGTCGCCCGGGCGGACGCAGTCGCCCAGCTTCAACCCGACGGCGATCAGTAACTGATCACCGACCAGGTGACCCAGGCTATCGTTGATGATCTTGAAGCGGTCGGCGTCGAGAAACAGCACGGCGTACAGCAGCCCGCCGCGGCGCGCTGACGTGGTGATCACGTGCTGCAGCCGATTGGTGAACAACGCGCGGTTGGGCAACCCGGTCAACGAGTCGTGGAAGGCGTTATAGGCCAGTTGCTCGGAGGCCGCTTTGGTCGAGCTGACGTCGGTCTGGGAGCCAGCCATGCGGTAGGCCTGGCCAGTCGAGTCTCTGACTGCCAGTCCGCGCGACAGCATCCAGAGGTAGCTGCCATCCTTGTGCCGCAGGCGGAACTCGTTTTCGAAATGCTGATTGCGTCCGTCGATGTGCGCGGCAACCCGTGCCTCTGTTTCGGGACGGTCATCGGGATGGATGCGGCCAAACCATTCCTCGGGCAGATCGCTGATTTGCGCCTCGTCATAACCCAGCATCTTCTTCCAGCGCTGCGAGAAATGTATCTCGTTGCTGCGCAAGTCCCAGTCCCACAGGCCGTCGTTCGAACCCTGGGCCGCCAGCGCATAACGCTCCTCACTTTCGCTGAGCGCCTTTGCTGATTTGCTGCGCTCCAGCACTTCCTGCTCAAGTTTGGAGTAGCCGCTTTGCAGCGACGCGCTCATGCTGTTGAAGTGTGTGGCCAGCTCGCCAAATTCGGTCTTGTCACGGTAGTCCACAGTAGCGCCAAGTTGACCGCCCGCAATCAGCCGCGTGGCATGGAGCAAGGCGTCGATCGGCCTGGTGATGGCACGGGTCAGATAGACCGTGATGACGATGCCAACCAGCAGCGCCACCAGCATCGTGGCCATCAGGATCGTCGTGACGCGCTCCATCTGTTGCAGCGCAAGCGCGGTACGGGCCTTGAGCCGGGTAGTGGCCAGCGTGGACATGGCCTCGGTTTCCTGGAGGAGTTGGTTGCCGATGCTTGCGGCTCGCGACTTGTTGGCGTTGATCTGCTCAGTGTTGGCGGAGGCGGTGATGTAGAAGCTCAACGACTCCTGATAGGCTTCGACCAGTATGTGCACCGCGTCGAGGCGTTGGCTGACCTCGGGGGCATGATGGCAGGAGACGCAGGTATGGGCGGACTC
>JANNUE010000342.1:0-9130 GCA_031394895.1 Betaproteobacteria bacterium | reverse complement strand
GGCAAGGTCATAATTCGGTCAGGTATGAAAAACATCGTTATTTTGATCTCTGGCGGCGGCTCCAACATGGCCGCCATCGTAAAGAAGGCGCAACACGAGGGTTGGCAGGAAAAATACGGCGCCCGTGTGGCCGCCGTAATGAGCAACCGCAAGGACGCGACTGGTCTGGTTTTTGCCGCCGCGCAGGGACTGGCCACCGAGGTGCTGGACCACAGGACGTTTGACTCGCGCGAGGCTTTTGACGCGGCACTGGCACAGGCCATTGACCGCTTTGACGAACCTGGCCAGCCGGTGCTGGTGGTGCTGGCCGGCTTTATGCGCATTCTGACGCCGGGCTTTGCCAGTCGTTACGCCGGAAGGCTGCTCAACATCCATCCTTCGCTGCTGCCTGCTTTTCCGGGTCTGCACACGCACCAGCGCGCGCTTGACGCCGGTTGCAAGGTGGCCGGTGCCACGGTGCATCAGGTAACGCCTGAGTTGGACCTTGGCCCGATCCTGGCGCAGGTCGTGGTACCGGTGTTGCCGGGCGATACCGCCGACTCGCTGGCCGCACGTGTGCTGACTCAGGAACATCTGATTTACCCACAGGCGATCGCCGCGCTGCTGGAACAGTCCACGCGCTGAGCCGGCGTGCGCCGTCAGGTCAGGCGTGGGACAATCGCCCCCCTATGCATCCCAAAGCCCTGCTCGAAGTCTGTGCCGAACTGGTACGCCTCACTCTCAAATTTGACCACCCGACCGACGCCATCGTCGCGCGGTTCTTCCGCGACAACCGGGGCCTGGGGCCGCGCGAGCGCGCCACGCTGTCCGGCACGGTCTATACGGTGCTGCGCAAGAAGCTGCTGTTCGATCATTGCGCGCCGTCGGGCAGCGGTCCGAAAGAGCGCCGGCTGGCGATTTTGGGCTTCTACGGCCCGGCCGATTTCTTGCGCAGCGCCTTGAGCGAGCAGGAGACAAACTGGCTCGACCAGTGCGAAAAAATCAACCCGGCCGATTTGATGGAGCGCCATCGGCATAACCTGCCGGAATGGTTGGTGCAACCCTTGAAAGACCAGTTGGGGGCAGAGTTCTGGCCGCTGGTGGAGAGTCTGAACAAGGGGGCCGGACTCGATCTGCGCGTCAATGCGCTCAATGCCAAACGCACCGACGTACAAAAAGAGCTGGCGCTGGCCGGTATCAAGGCAGTGCCGACACCTTATTCGCCCTGGGGTCTGCGTATTGCCGGCAAGCCGACCTTGAACAAGCTCGATGTCTTTGTGCGCGGCGCTTTTGAGGTGCAGGACGAGGGTTCGCAGTTGCTGGCCATGCTGCTCGACGCCAAACGCGGCGAGATGGTGGTCGATTTTTGTGCCGGTTCCGGTGGCAAGACGCTGGCCATTGGTGCTGGCATGCGCAGCACCGGGCGTCTCTACGCCTTCGACACCTCGGCGCATCGCCTGGATGCGCTCAAGCCGCGTCTCGCGCGCAGCGGTTTGTCGAATGTGCATCCGGCGGCGATCGCGCATGAGCGCGACGAGCGCGTCAAGCGCCTGTCCGGCAAGATCGACCGGGTTCTGGTCGATGCGCCGTGCTCGGGTTTGGGAACTTTGAGACGCAACCCTGATCTCAAATGGAGGCAAGGTCCGCAGTTGGTTCAGGAGTTGGCCGCCACGCAGACCGCCATTTTGCAAAGCGCGGCGCGTTTGCTCAAGCCTGGTGGGCGGCTGGTGTACGCCACCTGCAGCATGCTGATCGATGAAAACGAAGCCATTGCGCAGGTTTTCACCGAGGCAAACAAGGAATTCTTGCCGCTCGATGCCGGTGAAATCTTGTCTGGTTTGAAAGTCGAGGCTGCGGCAAGTCTGTGCAGTGGTGGCGACAATGGCCAGCGCTATTTGCGCCTGTGGCCGCATCGCCATCAAACTGACGGTTTCTTTGCCGCCGTTTGGCAAAAAGCCTGATTTTTTTGGAGCCCGCTTGCAGCTGTGGAGCGATGTGTTGTTGACGGAAGGAATTGCCTTGAATGCAGTAGTGGATTGGCTGGCAAATGGAGTCCTGCAGCTTGCCTGGTGGCAAATGGTGCTGTTTGCCTTGGCGCTGACGCATGTCACGATGATCAGTGTGACCGTGTTTCTGCACCGGCATCAGGCGCACCGGGCGCTTGACCTGCACCCTGTTGCCGCCCATTTCTTCCGGTTCTGGTTGTGGTTGACGACCGGGCAGGTGACCAAGGAGTGGACGTCCATTCACCGCAAACACCATGCCAAATGCGAGCAGGCTGGAGACCCGCACAGCCCGCACGTGCATGGCATCAAGACGGTGTTGTTGCGCGGCTATGAGTTGTACCGGGCCGAAGCCGCCAATCTTGAAACCATCGCCCGCTTTGGGCACGGCACGCCGAACGACTGGCTGGAACGCAATCTGTACACGCGGTTTTCGTGGCTCGGTGTGAGTTTGTTGCTGATCATTGATGTGACCCTGTTTGGCGCTGCCGGCTTGACGCTGTGGGCGGTGCAAATGGCATGGACGCCGATCATGGCGGCCGGCATCATCAACGGCGCCGGCCACTACTGGGGCTATCGCAATTTTGAAGTGAGCGATGCCAGTACCAATATTTCACCCTGGGGCATCCTCATTGCCGGCGAGGAGTTGCACAACAACCATCACACCTACCCGACGTCCGCCAAGCTGTCGGTCAAGGCCTACGAATTTGACATCGGCTGGATGTATATCAGGGTGCTGCAGAAGTTCGGGTTGGCGACGGTCAAGAAGACGCCGCCCAAACTCGCGTTTGGTGCGGTGCGCGAACTGGCCGATCAGAATACGCTGGAAGCATTGATTTCCAATCGTTACGAAATCATGTCGTCGTATGCCAAAGACATGCGTCGTGCCTTCAAGAGCGAACTGGCGGCCATGAAGTCACGCAGCGCTGATGCGGCCGTCATCCAGGCGGCGCGGCGCTGGCTGCACCGTGATACCGACAAGGTGCCGGCGGCTGCCCTCGGCCAGTTGGCGCTGGCGCGGGCGGCTTCGCCGGTGCTGGACAAGATGGTGCTGATGCGCGAAGAGTTGCGCCAGTTGTGGCTGAACCGCTCGCATACCCGCGAGCAACTGACCCAGGATCTGCAGGCTTGGTGTCAGCGCGCCGAGGCCAGCGGCGTTGCCGGGTTGCAGGCGTTTTCGCTGCGCCTGCGGGCGGTGCAGGGCTGAGGCACAAAAAAGCCCGCACGCAGCGGGCTTTTTTGACGGGATGGAACTGAATTACTTCAGCTTCATTTCCTTGTAGTCCACATGCTTGCGGGCTTTCGGATCAAATTTCTTGATCAGCATTTTTTCCGGCATGAGTTTCTTGTTCTTGGTGGTGGTGTAGAAGTGACCGGTACCGGCCGTCGATTCCAGCTTGATTTTTTCGCGTGAGCCTTTGGTTGCCATATTGGTGCTCCTTATGCCTGACCACGTGCGCGCAGGTCTGCGAGCACCGAATCAATACCATTTTTGTCGATCAAACGCAAACCTGCGTTGGAAATCCGCAGACGGATCCAGCGGTTTTCAGTTTCGACCCAGAAACGGCGATATTGCAGGTTCGGCAAGAACCGGCGCTTGGTTTTGTTGTTGGCATGGGAAACCTTGTTCCCAACCATCGGGCCTTTGCCCGTAACTTCGCATACGCGTGCCATGTGGACACTCCAGAAGATGAGGGCGCCAAAGCGCGCACTCGTTAACAGCTTTCGCCGCACCTCGCCACACGTTTAAGTGGCGGTAAAGAGATTCGCCAGCCCGTCTTGCCCCGCATGGAGAGGCGCAACAATTGCCGGAAAAGCCTTGGATTATAGCGTGTCAACCCTGTTCCAGAAAACGCTGTGCATCCAACGCCGCCATGCAGCCGGTGCCGGCGCTGGTAATGGCCTGACGGTACACATGATCCTGCACGTCGCCAGCGGCAAAAACACCGGGCACGCTGGTCATCGTGGCAAAACCCTTGAGCCCGCCCTGGGTCACGATATAACCGCCGACCATTTCCAGTTGGCCCTGAAAAATCTCGGTGTTCGGCGTGTGACCGATGGCGATAAAGCAACCCTTGAGCGTGAGCTCCTCGGTGCTGCCGGTGTTGACGTTCTTCAGGCGTACGCCGGTGACGCCGGTGGCGTCTCCCAGCACTTCGTCGAGGTTGCAAAAAGTCCTCAGTTCAATCTTGCCGGAGGCCACTTTCTCCATCAGCTTGTCGATCATGATCGGCTCCGCCCGGAACTTGTCGCGCCGGTGTACCAGATAGACTTTGCTGGCGATGTTCGACAGATACATGGCTTCTTCCACCGCCGTGTTGCCACCACCGACTACGCAGCAGACGGCGTCGCGGTAGAAGAAGCCGTCACAGGTGGCGCAGCCTGACACGCCGCGCCCCATGAAGGCCGTCTCTGACGGCAGCCCCAGATATTTGGCCGAGGCACCGGTGGCAATGACCAGGGAATCGCAACTATATTCGCCGCTGTCACCCTTGAGGGTGAACGGGCGCTGGCTTAAATCGACCGCGCTGATCTGGTCGAACACGATCTCGGTCTTGAAGCGCTCGGCGTGGGCCAGAAAGCGCTGCATCAAGTCCGGCCCCTGCACGCCGTCCACGTCAGCCGGCCAGTTGTCCACGTCGGTCGTGGTCATTAACTGGCCGCCTTGCGCGATACCGGTGATCAGCAGCGGTTTGAGATTGGCGCGTGCCGCATAGATGGCTGCCGTGTAGCCGGCAGGACCGGAGCCGAGGATCAAAACCTGCGCATGCCTTGAATTTGACATTATGAAAACCTTTGAAAAAATAGTGAGCCGTGCCGTGTACAGTTCGGGATAGTATGACTTATTCGCTCAACACAATGAACTCAGCGCGCTCCGTGCAAACGCCTGCGCGCGCCGGTTTCGGGCGCTTTGCCGGCGAACTGGGCCTTCTGGTCACTCTGGCACTGCTGCTGTTGTGGCTGCTGGCGCTCATTACCTACTCGACGCAGGACACAGCATGGTCCACTTCCGGCAGCGCCGCTCAAGTGCTGAACCGGGCCGGGCGGGTTGGTGCCTGGCTGGCCGATGGCAGCTATTTTCTGTTCGGGTTTTCTGTTTGGTGGGCTCTGGCGGCCGCGCTGCGCGCCTGGCTTTCCGGTTTTGCGCACTGGCTGCGCGGCCGCGAGATCATCGCTTCGAAGGACGAAGCGCCGACCACTCCACAGTTCAGATTTCTGACCCGGCGTATCACCTTTTGGTGCGGTCTGCTGTTGTTGCTGTGTGCCAGCGCCAGCCTTGAATGGTCGCGCCTGTACAGCCTGGAGGCACGATTGCCGGGATATAGCGGTGGCGTGCTTGGTTATTTAGTCGGGCCATTGGCCGTCAGGTACCTGGGTTTCATGGGTTCCGGTTTGATCGGCATCACGCTGGCGCTGGTCGGTGTCGCGCTAGTGTTTCGTTTTTCCTGGGGACAGGTTGCCGAGCGTCTCGGTGGCTGGCTTTATTCGCAGCTTCAATCGCGGCGCGACAAGCGTGAGATTGAACAGGACATGGCGCTCGGGCAGCAGGCCGTGCGGGAACGCGAAGAAACCACGATTGACGAACGCGACGATGTGGTCGGGCAGCATTCCAGACCGGTCATGGTGGAGCCAGTGATGGCGGAGATGCCCAAGAGTGTTCGGGTCTCCAAGGAACGGCAAAAACCGCTGTTTGTGGAACTCCCGGACAGCCGGCTGCCGCAAGTCGATCTGCTCGATGGTGCCTTGCTGCGCCAGGAGACGGTGGCGCCCGAGACGCTGGAGATGACTAGCCGCATGATCGAGAAGAAGCTGAAAGATTTCGGCGTCGATGTGCGGGTCGTGCTGGCGCAGCCGGGCCCGGTGATCACGCGCTATGAGATCGAGCCGGCCATTGGCGTCAAGGGCTCGCAAATCGTTGGCCTGGCGAAAGACCTGGCGCGCTCGTTGAGTCTGGTGTCGATTCGCGTCGTCGAGACGATACCCGGCAAGAACCACATGGCGCTGGAATTGCCGAACGCCAAACGTCAGTCGATCAAGCTGTCCGAGATACTGGGTTCGAATGTCTATAACGAGGCCAAGTCCATGCTGTCGGTTGGGTTGGGCAAGGACATTGTCGGCAATCCGGTGGTCGCCGATCTGGCAAAAATGCCGCATGTGCTGGTGGCCGGTACCACCGGCTCAGGCAAATCGGTTGGCATCAACGCGATGATTCTGAGCCTGTTGTACAAGGCCGAAGCGCGCGACGTGCGGCTGTTGATGATCGACCCCAAAATGCTGGAGATGTCGGTCTATGAGGGAATTCCGCATTTGCTGGCGCCGGTGGTGACCGACATGCGCCAGGCGGCGCAGGGGCTGACCTGGTGTGTCGCCGAAATGGAACGCCGCTACAAGCTGCTGAGCAAGCTGGGCGTGCGCAACCTGGCTGGTTACAACGTCAAGATTGACGAGGCCAAGGCGCGTGGCGCGTTTGTGCCGAACCCGTTCAGCCTGACGCCTGAAGCGCCCGAACCACTGGAGCGTTTGCCGCACATCGTCGTCGTGATCGATGAACTGGCTGACCTGATGATGGTGGTCGGCAAGAAGATCGAGGAACTGATTGCGCGTCTGGCGCAGAAGGCACGCGCCGCCGGCATTCACCTGATATTGGCGACGCAGCGTCCCAGCGTGGACGTGATCACGGGGCTCATCAAGGCCAACATTCCGACCCGCATCGCGTTTCAGGTCAGCAGCAAGATCGACAGTCGCACGATTCTTGACCAGATGGGGGCCGAGGCCTTGCTTGGCATGGGCGACATGCTGTACATGCCCAGCGGCACCGGGTTGCCGATACGCGTGCACGGCGCCTTTGTCAGCGACGAGGAAGTGCACCGGGTTGTTACTTATCTCAAGTCACAGGGCGCACCCAATTACATCGAAGGCTTGCTCGAAGGCGGCACCGCGGATGGCGACGGCGATTCCCTGGGCGACGGCGCCGGCGGCAGTGGCGGTGAAAAGGACCCACTCTATGACCAGGCCGTCGAGATTGTTCTGAAAAATCGCAAAGCCAGCATTTCACTGGTGCAGCGCCATCTCAAGATTGGCTACAACCGCGCGGCCCGGCTGGTCGAAGACATGGAAAAGGCCGGCCTGGTGAGCAGCATGAGCAGCAGCGGCCAGCGTGAGATTCTGGTGCCCGCAAGGGCTGACTGAAGGTTTTGATGAAACGTTTTGCGATCGGTCTTATGGTTGCCAGTGTCAGCGCGGCGTGGGCCGGTGGCATGGAAAGCCTCGAAGTTTTTGTGAAAACTGTGAAGACCGGTCATGCTGACTTTACCCAAGTGGTGACGGCACCGGCCCGGCAGGGGCAGGTCGCGCGCAGCAAGACTTCCAGCGGCACCTTTGATTTTTCCCGTCCCAACCGGTTCCGGTTTGTTTACAAGAAGCCATTTGAGCAAAGCATCGTGGCCGATGGCCAGACATTGTGGCTTTTCGATGTGGATCTGAACCAGGTGACGGCGCGCAAGCAGTCGCTGGTGCTCGGCTCCACGCCGGCTGCGCTGATTGCGTCGGCCCCCGATCTGCGTGCCTTGCAGGCTGACTTCGCACTGGCCGCAGCGCCTGACCGGGACGGCCTGGAGTGGGTGCTGGCCAGTCCGAAGGCGAAAGACAGCCAGTTGCAAAGCATTGCGGTCGGGCTGCGCAAAGGTGAACTGGTGGCGCTGGAAATTTTGGACAGCTTTGGACAGAAGTCGAGTCTGCGTTTCAGTGCATTTGTTGCCAACGCTGCGGTCGATGGTTCCATCTTTCAGTTCAAGCCACCGCCCGGCGCCGATCTGATTCGGCAGTAACACCGGGTGTGATGCGTTCTTGCGTTCAAGGATTGGGCTATGTGGCGCCGTGTGGGAGGGAGCACTCAAGTTTTGCCCCGGAGCACTCCGCCACGGCACTCAGTTCCGCGCCGTGGCCCCAGACGTCGTGGATTGCCGCGTAACTACGTTCCTTTTCATGAACCGTATGCCAAACGCAACATTTTCGTCACCGCGAGGAGCGTAGCGACGCGGCAGTCCATGGATCGCCACGGCCTGCGGCCTCGCGATGACGACGTCTTGGTTCATGGTCCGTGTGCGGCTCCGACCCGGAACTGGAAACTCGCAATGACGGCAGGTTATCGTCATTGCGAGCAAAGCGCGGCAATCCATGACTTCTCCGGCATGCAGCTTGTAGGTCGGCTTAGCCGGAACGGCGTAAGCCGACAGTCACCGCGATCATGTCGGATTACGCTGCGCTAATCCGACCTACGAGCTGCACTGAGCGCCGCACCGGATTGCTCCTGTAATCCTGGTGGCGGGCTACGTGCAGCGCGCCAACAAAGCACGTTGCCAGTGAGGTTGGGTGGGCGACGCAGCTTGTAGGTCGGCTTAGCCCGAAGGGCGTAAGCCGACAATCACCGCGATCATGTCGGATTACGCTGCGCTAATCCGACCTACGAACCGCATTGAGCGCCTTCAGCGACCTGCTCGCGCGAGCGTGCCAAAGTCAGCGTTGCGGGAGGCGTTCGCGGAGTCGTCTACCCAGGCTCGCTGGCTTGCTAATGAGGTCGCCCAAGTTCTTGTCTTCTAAACGCGATTGGTTACGAGCGTGCTTGGCCAATAGACGCAGCTAATGGCGATAGACCAGAGTTGCCAGTGGGCGCCGCTAATGGCGATAGACCAGCGTTGCCAGGCGCAGCATGTCCTCGCGCCCGGTATTTCCGGACAGCGCGTAGCCAAACGGGCCATCGATCCAGAAAAAGACATCGACCTCGTTCTCGCGTGCGTAGCGAAATCCGGTGTCAGCACTGGTTGCCGCGTTCGGCTGCACGTACAGTGTCAGCCGGTTGCGCGCATCGTTCTCGTACATGAACTGGGCCACCTCGCCACGATTGCCCGGCAGCAGCCGCCCGCCAACCAGCCGGTAACCGGCAGCGTCAAGCTTGGGCGGCTTCAGTTCTGCGCCGAGGCGCTTGGACAGCCAGCCGACCAGATGCGCTTCCTGATCGGCACCCACTTCCACCGGATGGCGGACCTCGGGAACGAATACGGCGTGGGCAATTGCCGCCTGACGCGGCAGCGTCATCGCCGTTTGCGCTGACCCCACATCGCGCCCGGTCTGGCCGCGCAGCACGAAGC
>JANNUE010000261.1:0-3177 GCA_031394895.1 Betaproteobacteria bacterium | reverse complement strand
CGGAGCAGCGCGTGCCAATGAGCCGCTTGCGCGCCCGGGTGGCGGAGCGCCTGTTGCAGTCCCAGGCTTCCAACGCGATCCTGACCACCTTCAACGAGGTCAACATGGCGCCGGTGATGGAGATGCGCAAGCGCTTCCAGGAGAAGTTCGAGAAGGAGCACGGCGTCAAGATCGGCTTCATGAGTTTCTTTGTCAAGGCGGCCGTGCATGCGCTGAAGAAATTCCCGATGCTCAACGCGTCGGTCGATGGCAATGACATCGTCTATCACGGCTTCTTCGATATCGGCATTGCGGTCGGCTCGCCGCGCGGCCTGGTGGTGCCGATTCTGCGCAATGCCGACCAGATGAGCTTTGCCGAGATTGAGAAGAAGATTGCCGAGTACGGTGCCAAGGCGAGGGACGGCAAGCTTGGCATCGAAGAGATGACCGGCGGCACGTTCTCGATCAGCAATGGCGGCACCTTTGGCTCGATGCTGTCCACGCCGATCATCAACCCACCCCAGTCGGCCATTCTGGGTGTGCACGCGACCAAGGACCGGGCCGTGGTCGAAAACGGTTTGGTCGTGGTGCGCCCGATCAACTACCTGGCAATGAGCTACGACCACCGCATCATCGACGGCCGGGAAGCGGTGCTGGGGCTGGTGGCGATGAAAGAAGTGCTGGAAGAGCCGGCGCGACTGCTGTTTGATATCTAAATGGTTTGCAGGTTTCGTAGTGTCGCCAAATTGTCATTGCGAGTTTCCGGTTCCGCCGGGAACTGCACACGGCCCATGAACCAAAACGCCGTCATCGCGAGGCCGCAGGCCGTGGCGATCCACGTCAGCCAATGCATGGACTGCCACGCTGCGCTCGCAGTGACGGTGGTTTGATCGGCAGTTATCCTGAAAGTAAACAATGAATAAACAATTTGACGTGATCGTCATCGGCGCCGGCCCCGGTGGCTATATCGCCGCGATTCGCGCGGCGCAACTGGGCATGAGCGTGGCCTGCGTTGATGAGTGGAAGAGTAGCAACGGTGGGCCAGCGCTCGGCGGCACCTGCACCAACGTCGGCTGCATACCGTCCAAAGCGCTTTTGCAGTCATCCGAGCACTTCGAGCAGGCCGGCCATCATTTTGCCGAGCACGGCATTACGGTGTCGGGCCTGAGTCTGGACGTTGCCAAGATGGTGGCGCGCAAGGACATGGTGGTCAAGCAGAACAACGATGGCATCCAGTACCTGTTCAAGAAGAACAAGGTCAGCTTCTTCCATGGTCGCGCCTCCTTTGTGCAAGCTGTTGCTGGCGGATACGACATCAAGGTGGCTGGTGCTGCGGAGGAAACCCTGCAAGGCAAGCAAATCATTCTGGCAACGGGTTCGGTTGCGCGCGCGCTGCCCGGCACACCGTTCGATGAGGAACTGATCCTGTCCAATGACGGCGCGCTGGCGCTGACCGCAGTGCCGAAGAAACTGGGCTTGATCGGCGCCGGCGTCATCGGTCTCGAGATGGGTTCGGTCTGGCGCCGCCTCGGCGCCGAGGTCACCATTTTGGAAGCGCTGCCGGCGTTTCTGGGGATGGTTGATCAGCAAATCGCCAGGGAGGCGCACAAGGCGTTTGTCAAGCAGGGCCTCAAGATTGAGCTCGGCGTCAAGGTTGGCGCTATCAAGAAAAGCCGCAAGGGCGTGAGCGTCGCCTGGACCGACGCCAAGGGCGCAGAGCAGTCGCTGCAAATCGACAAGCTGATTGTCTCGATTGGCCGTGTGCCTAACACCAGCGGCTTGAACGCTGAAGCAGTGGGCCTGCAGCTCGACGAGCGTGGTGCGATTGTGGTGGACGATCAGTGTCGCACCAGCCTGTCAGGCGTCTGGGCGATTGGTGACGTGGTGCGCGGGCCGATGCTGGCGCACAAGGCCGAAGAGGAAGGCGTCGCCGTGGCCGAGCGCATTGCCGGTCAGCACGGGCACGTCAACTTCAACACGATTCCCTGGGTGATTTACACCAGCCCCGAGATTGCCTGGGTCGGCCAGACCGAGCAGCAACTCAAGGCGGCCGCTCGCGCCTACAAGGCCGGCACGTTTCCGTTCCTGGCGAATGGCCGGGCGCGCGCCTTGGGCGATACCACCGGCATGGTCAAGATGCTGGCCGACGCGGTGACCGACGAAATTCTTGGGGTTCACATCGTCGGGGCGATGGCCAGCGAGCTGATTGCAGAGTGCGTGGTGGCGATGGAATTCCGGGCCAGCAGCGAAGACATTGCACGCATTTGCCACGCGCATCCCAGCCTGAGTGAAGCGACCAAAGAAGCGGCACTGGCGGTTGACAAACGGACCCTAAACTTTTGAAATGGGTCGCCCGCTGCCGGCTGCCCAGAACAGGAAAAAACTAAGAGCCCAACGCTTCGACCTTGACCACCACCACCGACAGATTGTCGCTGCCGCCGTCGCTGCGGGTGTGGGCCCGGTCGATCAACAGCTCGCAGGCGTCGCGGGCTGAATGGCCAGACAAAATGGCGCCTAGTTCAGCGCTGTCGAAGTGGTGCCAGATGCCGTCGCTGCAGGCCATCAGGATGTCGCCGACGCGCAGTTGCGCAATGAAGTGGGTTGGCGCCGGCGGATCGGTCTCGGTGCCCAGGCAGCCGGTCAGGATGTTCGACTGCGGGTGAGTGGCGGCTTGTGCCTCTGTGATCTGGCCCTGGTTGATCAGGGTCTGAACGTAGGAGTGATCCAGTGTTCGCTTGACCAGCTGATCACCGAAGTAGTGGTAAACCCTTGAATCACCGGAATGCACCCAGTGACAATCGCCCGCCACGTTGATCAAGAACGCCGCGATGGTACTGTGCGGTTCTTCTTCGGCCGAAACCGCTGTCAAGCGGATGACGGTGTGGGCTTCGCGCGCCAACTGGATCAAGGCGGCCTCCGCGTCATCGAATTTTGGCGTATAGCGATCAAATAGCTGCTTGGCCGTCATCATCACCTGATTGGACGCTTTACGCCCGCCGCTGCGCCCGCCCATGCCGTCGGCCAGTACCGCCAGCACGCAGCCGACGGCGTGCGGGTGGCTCAACAAAGCGACCTGGTCCTGCTGGTAGTCACGGTCGCCTTTGTGCAGGCCGGTGGCGGCGGAGAGACGATAAGCTGAGGGCATATTGATTGCTTGCTGGAAGAGTGATATAAAAAGGTGCCGATTCGCCGTATTAT
>JANNUE010000227.1:0-1949 GCA_031394895.1 Betaproteobacteria bacterium | reverse complement strand
CCTTCAAGCAGGCAACGCAAGACCTCCCGGTAGGACGACTGCATGTACAGCGCCAACGCAATCGTGTAGTAGACCACCACGTGCGCCGGCAAGTCGCGCCGGAATGTGTCAATGACTTTGAGACACCGGAGTGCATTAATTTAGTGTCGAAGTCTGTGCTGTGGTTTTTTGGGCGGGTTCCTTCTTGGGTGGGTTGATCCAGGCGGCGATGGGCAGCTTCGGCGGATGCGGAGCATTGCCCTTGAAACGATTCGGATTGGCACGGAACGCAGCGTCCAAGGTGACGGCGCGTTGCTGAAACAAGGCGTCGGCGCGATGGTAGTGAACCGCTTCCGGCGTCATGTAGCCGATGCCCGAGTGCCGATGCTCGCCGTTGTACCAAGTGAAGAATTCCTGGCAGTAGGCACGCGCATCCTCGATGCAACCGAAACGCTCGGGGAAGTCGGGCTGGTACTTGAGCGTTTTGAACTGGGCCTCGGAGAACGGATTATCATCGGAGACGTGTGGCCGACTATGACTCTTGGCCACATCCAAATCGACTAGGAGCGCCGCCACCGGTTTGCTGCGCATCGAGGTGCCGCGGTCGGCATGGAGCGTGAGCGTGCCGGGGGCGATGGCCTGTTTGGCCACGGTCTCGGCGATCAACGCTTCGGCCAGCGCCGCGCTTTCTTTGAGCGCGATCATCCAACCGACGACATAGCGGCTGAAGATATCGAGGATGACGTAGAGATGAAAGCAGGTCCACTTCGCCGGTCCCTTCAACTTCGTAATGTCCCAGGACCAGACCTCGTTCGGTTGTACCGCGAGCAACTCCGGCTTGGCGTACACCGGATGCACCCGTTGGTTGCGCCGCTCGCGGGTCTGGCTGTCGACGGCAAGCCGGCGATACATGGTACGCACCGAGCCAACATAGGTGCCTTCGTCGAGCAGCGTGGCGTAGATCGTCGGTGGCGCGCAATCAGCGAAGCGCTCGCTGCAGAGGATCGCCGTCAACACTTGCCGCTCGCTCGCAGTGAAGGCCAGCGGCGCCGGCGGCCGCGGCACGGTACGCAATGGCGTCGTCGTCAGATGCCGGCGGCGGGCATCCTGCCGATAGACACCGCTGCGATTGACGCGCAAGACGGCACAAGCGCGAGCCATCCCCACCACGGGCGCCAAACCATTCACGGCACCCATCAAAAGGTCCCGTCCGGCGCGTCGGCTGTCGGCAGCCCCAGCAGCGTACAAAGTTTTTTTTGGACATCGATGATGGTATGGGCCTGGGCCAGCTGATGCCGCAAGCGCTGATTCTCCTTGGTGAGCGCCGCCGCGCGCCGTGCTTCGGCAATGGCCGGATCGGCTTTACGACCGCGCTGCTGCGAATCCAGCCCGGTGCGGCCCTGCGCCACGCGCTTCTTGCGCCAGGCAGCCAGCTGCGAAGAATAGATGCCCTCACGCCGCAGCAGTGCACCGATCTCCCCCGGTGCCGTACAACGGTCCGCCGCGGCCACGATCCGGCGTCGCTCGCTACCGGAGAACTGGCGGCGTTTCGCCGTGGCTGCGACCTCCGGATCGGCAGGCACCATGGGCGCTATCACGGGCGCCGCTGCAAGGACAACGGGAGGTGGCGCAGCTACCAGCACCAAGGCATCGGGTTTGTTCATCATTTTCTTCATCGGTTTCTTCATGATCCAAGCCTACCTTTCTACTCTAATTCGATTGAGGTAGGTGTCTCAGGTCATATTGGCACAGGGGGCCCCGGCGCTTCGTCTTGCCAGAGTGACCACCATTCCATTCCCGAGTTGTAGCTTGATGATTGACTCGTTAATGGGCACATAGGTCCTTGCGCGGAATTTCCCACATACATACCTTGGGCATGTAAAGTAGACTTAAACCATGTCGCTATTGGCATGTGCGAGCCGGTACCACCGTATTGATAGGACCAAAACTCAAGGTCGAGAGCCTGTGTG
>JANNUE010000155.1:0-3420 GCA_031394895.1 Betaproteobacteria bacterium | reverse complement strand
GACCAAGGCCACCGCATCCAGTTTGTTATCCGGTGTGGCCGGCTCCACGCTGACCCACTCGCTACCCGTGTAGTGCCGCGCCAGCGCATCGTGCAAGTCCTGTGCGCTCGGTTGCCCCGGCAGCAGGTCCAGATCAAGCGGCACTTGCACCAGCATGCCTTGTTTGAAATTACCCACTGCGGGAACAAACACCGGGCGCCGCGACAAGCCCGAATACTTCATGATTTCAGGCAGGTGCTTGTGCTTCAAACCCAAACCATACAACTCAAAAGCCGGCGCTTGGCCCTTCTCGTAGCTCTCGATCATGCCGCGTCCCCCGCCTGAGTAGCCACTGACTGCGGGCAATGCAAGCGGAAAGTTGGGCGGCAGCAGTCCCGCATCCACCAGCGGACGAATCAGGGCGATGGCACCAGTGGCATAGCAACCCGGATTGGCAACGCGATGCGACTCGCTGATCAGCGCTGTTTGCCCCGGCGCCAACTCGGCAAAGCCATAGACCCAGCCCGACGCTGTCCGGTGCGCTGTTGACGCGTCAATGATTTTCGGACCAGATTGACCACTAACACGCGCCACCTCATCGATCAGGGCGACCGATTCCGTGGCAGCTTCGTCATGCAGACACAGCACCACCAGGTCCACTTGCGACATCAGTGCTCGCTTGGCCGCGCCATCCTTGCGCAGATCCGCGGCGATGCTGACCAGCTCGATGCCGGGCAGGTCTTTCAGTCGCTCCCGAATTTGCAGTCCAGTGGTGCCGGCTTCGCCGTCAATGAATATTTTGTGCATGGGCAAAACTCCAATCAGAGAAGGTCGAAAGGCTGTGCAAGACTGGCGAAAGTTTGGTGCATTGCAACATGATACAGTTCGGCTCTGCATTGTCCAGCGCCTGCCGCATTGCATCAAGGTTTTGTGGCCGGATATAAAACTTCCCATTCCCGAGAGTGTCTTCATGAAGATTCACGAATACCAAGGCAAGGATATCTTGCGCCAATTTGGTGTGCCGGTGCCACGTGGCATACCGGCTTTCACCGTTCAAGAGGCGGTCGAAGCCGCGCAAAAACTGGGCGGCCCGGTGTGGGTCGTCAAGGCACAAATCCATGCCGGCGGACCTGGCAAGGGCGGTGGCGTCAAGCTGGCCCGCTCCATCGACGAGGTTAAAAAACTCGCCGGTGAAATACTCGGCATGCAACTGGTTACGCATCAGACTGGGCCACTGGGCCAGAAAGTGCGCCGCCTCCTGATCGAAGATGGCGCCGACATCAAAAAAGAATATTACGTGTCGGCGGTGACCGACCGGGCCAGCCAGCGCGTTGCGTTCATGGCATCGTCCGAAGGCGGCATGGACATTGAAAAAGTGGCCCATGACACGCCGGAAAAGATCATCAAGGTTTTTGTTGACCCGGCCAGCGGCCTGACCGGTCCCCAGGCCAAAGAATTGGCGGACGGCATCGGTGTCCCTGCTGGCTCCACCGCCCAGTGCATGGACGTCATGCAAAAACTCTACAAGGTGTACATGGACACCGACGCCACTCTGGTCGAGATCAACCCGCTGATTCTCGAAGGCAGCGGAGGTATACGGGCACTCGACGCCAAGTTCAATTTTGATTCCAACGCGCTCTACCGTCACCCCGAGATCGTTGCCTACCGCGACCTTGACGAGGAAGACCCGGCCGAAGTCGAAGCCAGCAAATTTGATCTCGCCTACATCAGCCTGGACGGCGACATCGGTTGCCTGGTCAATGGCGCCGGCCTGGCCATGGCCACGATGGACACGATCAAGCTGTTTGGCGCCGAGCCAGCCAACTTTCTTGACGTTGGCGGCGGCGCGACACCGGAGAAGGTTACCGAAGCGTTCAAGATCATGCTCAAGAACCCCAAGGTCAAGGCGATCCTGGTGAATATCTTTGGCGGCATCATGAAATGCGACACCATTGCCATGGGCGTGGTGAGTGCCTGCCGGGCCACCAACCTGAACGTGCCACTGGTGGTGCGCATGAAGGGAACCAACGAAGAGCTGGGCAAGAAACTGCTGGCAGAAAGTGGTTTGCCCATCATCAGCGCCGACACCATGGCCGATGCAGCGCAAAAAGTGGTTGCTGCGGTTAAAGCAGCTTGAGACTGACCAGGAAAATACATCATGTCCATCCTCATCAATAAAGACACCAGAGTCATCACCCAGGGCATCACTGGCAAGACCGGTCAATTCCACACCGAGAAATGCCAGGAATACGCCAACGGAAAAAACTGTTTCGTCGCCGGCGTCAACCCCAAGAAAGCTGGCGAATCGATCTTCAACATCCCGATTTACGCCTCGGTCAGGGATGCCGCCCGCGAAACCGGCGCCACGGTGTCGGTCATCTACGTGCCGCCCGCTGGCGCTGCGGCGGCGATCTGGGAAGCGGTTGAAGCCGATCTGGATCTGGCGATCTGCATCACCGAAGGCATCCCGGTGCGCGACATGCTCGAAGTGCGCAACAAGATGCGCGCCAAAGAAGCCGCTGGCGGCAAGAAGACCCTGTTGCTCGGCCCCAACTGCCCTGGTGTGATCACCCCCGATGAAATCAAGATCGGCATCATGCCTGGTCACATCCATCGCAAGGGTCGCATTGGCGTGGTCAGCCGCTCCGGCACCTTGACCTATGAAGCGGTTGCACAGTTGACCGAGATCGGTCTTGGCCAGTCCACTGCCGTCGGCATTGGTGGCGACCCGATCAACGGGCTCAAGCACATCGACATCATGCAAGCCTTCAATGACGATCCCGACACCGACGCCGTCATCATGATTGGCGAAATTGGCGGCCCGGACGAAGCCGACGCGGCGCGCTGGTGCAAGATCAACATGAAGAAGCCGATCGTCGGCTTCATCGCCGGCGTGACAGCGCCAGCCGGCAAACGCATGGGTCATGCCGGCGCCCTGATTTCAGGTGGCGCCGACACGGCCGACGCCAAACTGGCCGTGATGGAAGAATGTGGATTCAAAATCACACGCAATCCGTCGGAAATGGCCAAACTGCTGAAAGCCATGCTCTAACAGCAGACGCGCAGTCATGGCACGTGATGGTCAGCCATAGTACCAAGCCGGGTTTCCTGAGGGACAATCCGGCTTTGTTGTTTGCATGCCTTTGGGCTCGATAAAGAAGACACCATGGAAGAATTCCTTACCCTCCCGTTCTGGGTAGCCGTCGGTCAGATCATCATGATCGATATTTTGCTGGGGGGCGACAACGCAGTTGTCATCGCCCTGGCGTGTCGGCAGTTGCCGCCACGTCAGCGCGTCAAGGGCATTCTGTGGGGAACCGCAGGGGCCATCATGCTACGGGTGATCTTGATAGCGTTTGCGCTGACCCTGCTGCAAGTGCCCTATTTGAAGCTGGTGGGTGCAGCCCTGCTGTTGTGGATCGGCGTCAAACTGCTGGCGCC
>JANNUE010000149.1:0-55260 GCA_031394895.1 Betaproteobacteria bacterium | reverse complement strand
CGTCGGTATCCGCGCACATGCGCAAGCGTTGGCCAGGCATTTGTCGTATGGTGATCAGCGACGTTTGGAAATTGCGCGTGCCTTGGCCACCGAACCCAAATTGCTGGCGCTGGATGAGCCTGCCGCCGGGATGAATCCCAGCGAGCGTGCCGCGCTGACACAATTACTGCAACGCTTGCGGACCGAGTTGGGCGTGACACTGCTGCTGATTGAACACGACGTGAAACTGGTGATGGGTCTGTGCGATCGCGTGACAGTGCTCGACTATGGCAAGCAGATTGCCGAAGGCACACCGGCCGACGTGCAGCGCAATGAAAAAGTAATTGAAGCCTATCTTGGTACGTCCAGTTGAGGACAGAGCTAAAGATCTGTCCCGCAAGGAAAAAGTGATGACAAAAACTCTACTAAAAGTAACCGGCCTCAAAGTAGCCTACGGCGGCATTCAGGCGGTCAAGGGTGTTGACTTTGAAGTGCATGAGGGCGAACTGGTGTCACTGATTGGCTCCAACGGCGCCGGCAAGACCACCACGATGAAAGCCATTACCGGCATATTGCCGATCAACGACGGTGATATCGAGTACATGGGCAAGAGCATCCGTGGCCAGGGCCCGTGGGACCTGGTGAAGCAGGGCCTGGCGATGGTGCCCGAAGGCCGGGGCATCTTCGCCCGTATGACGATTGTCGAAAACCTGCAAATGGGTGCCTACATCCGTACCGACAAAGCCGACATCCAGGCCGACATGGAGAAGGTGTTCGCGATCTTTCCGCGCCTGAAGGAACGTCGTGAGCAGTTGGGCGGCACGCTGTCGGGCGGCGAGCAGCAAATGCTGGCGATGGGCCGGGCGCTGATGAGCCGGCCCAAGGTATTGCTGATGGACGAGCCTTCGATGGGCTTGTCACCGCTGATGGTGGACAAGATATTTGAAGTCGTGCGCGACGTCTCGGCGCAGGGCGTGACGGTGCTGCTCGTTGAGCAAAATGCCAGCCGCGCGCTGGCCATTGCCAGCCGGGGTTATGTCATGGAGTCGGGCCTGATGACCATGTCTGGCGACGCCAAGGAGATGCTCAACGACCCCAAAGTGCGGGCCGCCTATCTGGGTGAGTGACGGCGCGCCGGGGCGCGCGGCAAAGTCTGTGATCGCGCCTGTTTGGCGCGTCTGGTCCGGTCATTTTCTGCAATTACACGGGATTGTTTGATTTCGCTCAAGGCCGCGGCGCGACAAGCGCGGCAAAGTAGGCGCCATGGGACCCGTTGAAACTGTTGATAGCGCTGCGCAACAACACATTGTTGCGCGCGGAGCGGTGGTTCTCAAGCGTGGCGCATTGTCGCCGTGGGTCGGCTATGTGGAGTCCGGCCGCGTCGCACTCGGCGTCATGGAAGGCGCTGTGATGGAGCATCAGCTCGGGTCGGTTGAAGGTCCGTGCTGGCTGGAAGCCAGCAGCGCCGTGCTGAACCTGGCACATGCGCTGGACGCCGTGGCAGAAACTCAAGTCTGCCTGCGCCAAGTGCCGCTGGAGCAGTTTAAGCAGTCGCTCGCCGGCATGTCGGCGTCGGCGCTGGATATGTTTCATGGCATGGCAACCGCACATCGCCAGCAGACCGAATTCGCTGTCAGCCGTCTCGCCAAGGACGCCGAGGCGCGTTGCGCCGAATGGTTGCTGCGCCACGCACAAACGGGCGACCGGGGTGTGATGGCGGTGTTGCTGCTGCAGCGCAAGCGCTCGATCGCGGCGCAACTCGGCATTGCCCCTGAAACCCTGTCCCGCGTGCTGCGCCATCTGCGTGAGCGCTGCCTGATCAGCGGCTCCGGGCGCACCTTGAATGTGGTGGACCCGGGCGGCTTGCGCACGTTGGCCGGGTTCTGACTCTTCCCGGCCTCGGGGTTAGGCGCAGCCAGTCAGATGTGCAGTGCGTGCCCCAGCGCGCGCAACGCAGCTTCTTGCACGGCTTCGCCCAGCGTTGGGTGGGCATGAATCGTTCCCGCCACATCTTCCAGGCAGGCACCCATTTCGATCGAGTGTGAAAACGCGGTGCTCAGCTCTGACACGCCGACGCCAACCGCCTGCCAGCCCACAATCAAATGATTGTCACGGCGTGCCACCACGCGCACAAAACCATCGCTGGCTTCGAGCGTCATCGCGCGCCCGTTGGCGGCAAACGGGAACTGCGCGTGAATGCAGTCGAGCCCGGCTTGCGCCGCCTCGTGGGGAGACTGCCCCACCACCACCAGTTCGGGGTCGGTAAAACAGACGGCGGCAATCGCCGCTGGTGCAAAACGGCGGCGTTTGCCGGCGACGATCTCGGCCACCATCTCACCCTGCGCCATCGCGCGGTGCGCCAGCATCGGCTCGCCGGTCAGGTCACCAATCGCCCAGACATTGCGCATCGACGTGCGGCATTGGTCGTCCACCTTCACGGCGCGTCCGTTCATGTCCAGCAGCAGGGTCTCCAGACCCCAGCCCTGCGTGCGCGGCGCGCGGCCGATGGCGACCAGCACCTGGTCGGCCGGCAGTTCGGACTCCTGACCCTGTGCGTTGCTGATGCGCACGGCGTCACCGGCAACGTTGAGACCTTGCACCTTGCAGCCCAGATGCAAATGCACGCCGAGTTTGCGGAGCGACGTGGCAACCGGCTTCGCCAGCTCTTCGTCATAGACCGGCAGGATGCGCTCCAGTGCTTCGACCACAGCGACCTCGGCGCCGAGTTTGCGGTAGGCAATGCCGAGCTCCAGGCCAATGTAGCCGGCGCCGACCACCACCAGTTGCTTGGGCACAACCGTTGGCGACAGAGCTTGTGTTGACGAGATGACACGTCCGCCAAACGGCATGCCGGGCAGGGCTACCTCAGTCGAGCCGGTTGCCAGCAGCAGGTGTTCGCACGTGATGCGCAGCGGCGCGCTATCCGGCGCCGCTCCCTGCGCCAGCACTTCGACTGTCTTGCCGTCCACCACGCGCGCCCAACCCTTGATGACCTTGACGCCGTTCTTCTTCAGCAGCGCTGCCACGCCGGTGGTCAGGCGCTTGACGATGCCGTCTTTCCAGCGCACCGTTTGCGCCAGATCGATGCGCGGCGCATCGACGTGGATACCAAGCGCCGATTCGCCGGCAAACTGGCAAGCCTTGTGGAACGCCTCGCTGGCGTGGATCAGCGCTTTGGACGGAATGCAGCCGACGTTCAGGCAGGTGCCGCCCACCTGGCTGCCTTCAATCAGTGTGGTGTCTATGCCAAGCTGGCCAGCCCGAATGGCGGCCACGTAGCCGCCGGGTCCGCCGCCAATGATCAGTAGCTTTGTTTGCTGTACTTCCATGTGCTACTCCACAAACAGCGTGGCCGGACACTCGAGGTAGCCACGCAGCAATTGAACAAACTCGGCGGCGTGCAGGCCATCGACCACACGATGATCGAAGGAAGATGAAAGGTTCATCATCAGGCGGCCCACCACCGCGCCGCCGCGCATCATCGGGCGCTCGACCATGCGGTTGATGCCAACAATGGCAACCTCCGGGTGGTTGATCACCGGCGTGCTGACGATGCCGCCGAGCGCGCCCAGACTGGTGATGGTGATGGTCGATCCCGACAGTTCCTCGCGCGCAGCCTTGCCCGAGCGCGCCGCTTCGGCAAGGCGCGTGACCTGCGCCGCACTGGCCCACAAGTCCAGGCTTTCGGCATGGCGCGCAACGGGCACCATCAGACCAGCTTCGGTCTGCGTGGCAATGCCCAGATGCACCGCCGCATAGCGCGTTACGACCGCCGCCTCGTCGTCATAACGGGCGTTGATCTGCGGAAACTCGCGCACCGCCAGCACCACCGCGCGCATCAGGAACGGCAGCATGGTGAGTCGGCCACGCGTGTCGCCGAACTGGGTGTTGAGCCGCTTGCGCAAGGCTTCCAGCTCCGTCACATCGACTTCCTCGACATAGGTGAAGTGCGGAATGCGGCGCTTGGACTCCTGCATCTTCTGCGCAATCTTGCGCCGCAGGCCGATTACCGGCACCGTTTCTTCCACGTCCCGCTGCGCGTAGCGCTGGTCTGCCGTGGCTGCGCCAAGCGGTTGCGCGGCGCGCGCCGCATAAGCCTCCAGGTCGTCGTGCGTGATGCGCCCGGCAGCGCCGCTGCCCGGCACAAATTGCAATTCGATACCAAGCTCCCAGGCGCGCCGGCGCACGGCCGGCGATGCAATCGGCTTGTCGCCGCTTTGGCGAGTGTGCGCCACGTTGGCTGCCGGCGCAGCTTCGCGCCGCACTGGCTGCGCTGCATCGGGCGCACCAGCGTTGGCCGCATCTGTTGGGGTATCGACGGTCCTGGCTGGTGCTGCGGCGGCGGGTGCAGCAACAGGCGCTGCGCGGCTGGTCGCGATCGTTGCTGCGGTTGCTGCTGCCACCGGCTCGCCCTTGACGTTGCCGCTGCCGGCCACTTCAATGCGGATCACTTCCGAGCCGACCGCCATTACCTGGCCGACCACACCGCCCAGTGTCAGTACCGTGCCGGCGACCGGTGACGGTATTTCGACCGTAGCCTTGTCGGTCATCACGTCGGCCAGAATCTGGTCCTCGCTCACCACGTCGCCAACCTTCACATGCCAGGCCACCAGCTCGACCTCGGCAATACCCTCGCCGATGTCCGGCATTTTGATAATGTGTTGTCCCATGATCCATGAATCCTTAGTTGAAGGCGCCCGAGTGGGCTGTGATGCGGTGCGATGGCAAGGCGCAACGACGCGGCGGGCACATGCCCGCAAGGAGGCGCAACGCAGCCAGCGCGCCGCAGCGCGGCGCAATCGGGTGCCTAGCGCTGCCACGCAAGAAGTACGCACCGTCGTGGTCAAACATGTCAGTATTGATGTGATCTCGCCAGCGCAGGCAAGCGATTGACTGAGGATTCATGGATTACGCCTCCATCGTGCGTTTGAACGCGGCTGCGACCCGCGCCGGGCCGGGGAAATAGGCCCACTCCTGGGCATGCGGGTACGGTGTGTCCCAGCCGGCAACGCGCTCGACTGGTGCTTCCAGGTGATAGAAGCAATGCTCCTGAATCAGCGCGATCAGTTCGGCGCCAAAGCCGCTGGTGCGGGTCGCCTCGTGCACCACGACGCAGCGCCCGGTCTTCTTGACCGAGGCGACGATGGCTTCCAGGTCCAGCGGCCAGATTGAGCGCAGGTCGATGATCTCGGCATCGATGCCGCTCTCGTTGGCGGCCGCCTCGCAGACATACACCATGGTGCCGTAGGTGATGACAGTGAGCGCGTTGCCGGGTCGAAACACCGACGCCGAGTCCAGCGGCACCGTGTAGTAACCTTCGGGCACGTTACCCATAGCGTGTTTTGACCAAGGTACCACCGGCTTGTCGTGATGCCCGTCAAACGGGCCGTTGTAGAGGCGTTTGGGTTCGAGAAAAATGACCGGGTCATCGTTCTCGATCGATGCAATCAGCAGGCCCTTGGCGTCGTACGGATTGCTGGGCATCACGGTGCGCAGGCCGCAGACTTGCGTGAACAGCGCTTCCGGGCTCTGGCTGTGGGTCTGGCCGCCGTAGATGCCGCCGCCGCAAGGCATGCGGATCGTGATCGGGCAAGTGAAGTCACCGGCCGAGCGGTAGCGCAGCCGCGCCGCCTCCGACACGATCTGGTCGCTGGCCGGGTAAAAGTAATCGGCGAACTGGATCTCCACCACCGGGCGCAGCCCGTAGGCGCCCATGCCAACGGCCGTGCCGACGATGCCGCCTTCGGAGATCGGCGTGTCAAACACGCGCGAGCTGCCATACTTTTTCTGCAGTCCTTCGGTGCAGCGGAACACGCCGCCGAAATAGCCGACGTCCTGGCCATAGACGACGACGTTGTCGTCGCGTTCCAACATCACATCCATCGCCGAGCGCAGCGCCTGGATCATCGTCATGGGAATCGTGTTCATGTTGTTGTCTTCTTTCATGCTCAGATCCCCAATTCCTGACGCTGACGGCGCAGGTGCGCCGGCATGTCCTTGTAAACGTCTTCAAACATCGCAGCCGGACTTTGCATATGGCCGTCGGCCAGCGTGCCGTATTTCTCGGCTTCCTTTTGCGCCGCTGCAACCTCGGCGTCGAGTTCCTTTTTGGTCGCCTCGTGCTCGGCATCCGACCAGGCGCCCAGCACGATCAGATGTTGCTTGAGCCGCGCGATCGGGTCGCCCAGCGGAAAGCGCGCCGCGTCGTTGGCCGGGCGGTATTTGGTCGGATCGTCCGACGTCGAGTGCGGGCCGGCGCGGTAGGTAACCCACTCGATCAGCGTTGGGCCAAGGTTGGAGCGGGCGCGCTCGATCGCCCATTTGGACGCCGCGTATACCGCCAGAAAATCATTGCCATCGACGCGCAGCGAGGCGATGCCGCAACCGACGCCGCGCGCGGCAAAGGTGGTGCCTTCGCCGCCGGCAATCGCCTGGAACGTCGAGATCGCCCACTGGTTGTTGACCACGTTCAGAATGACCGGCGCGCGGTACACGTGGGCAAAAGTCAGCCCGGTATGAAAGTCCGCTTCGGCGGTGGCGCCGTCGCCAATCCAGCTTGACGCCACTTTGGTGTCGCCCTTGATGCTTGATGCCATAGCCCATCCCACCGCCTGAATCACCTGCGTTGCCAGATTGCCCGAGATGGAGAAAAAGCCCTGCTTCTTGCTGGAGTACATGACCGGCAACTGGCGCCCCTTGAGCGGGTCGTGCTGGTTCGAAAAGAGCTGGCAGATCATGTCCACCATCGATACGTCCGGCCGTGCCAGCAGCAGACCCTGCTGGCGGTAGGTCGGGAAGCACATGTCGCCCTCGCTCAGCGCAAAGGCATGCGCGCAGGCAATCGCTTCCTCACCCAGGCTTTGCATGTAGAACGACATCTTTTTTTGGCGCTGTGCGATCAGCATACGCGCATCAAAGGCCCGCGTTTTCAGCATCGCGCGCAGGCCCCGGCGCAGCAACTCCACGTCGACCTTGGGTGCCCAGGGTCCGACAGCGTGGCCGGCCTCGTCGAGCACGCGGATCAGCGTGAACGCGAGGTCGCTGGTTTGCGCCGGCAGTGCATCGACCGGCGGGCGTCGTACCGCACCGGCGGCGGAAATTGGGAGGTAGGAAAAGTCTGTGTCATGGCCTGGTCGCCCGGTGGGCTCAGGGACATGCAGACGAAGTGGTTCGTGCTGTGGCATCGGCATTTCTCCTTGCAAGTTTGTGTCTTGCGTAGATGTTGAGGGCTTGGCTCAACGCGCGGCGGGTAGCCCCGTGTTGACCGATTAATGCGGCAATGGCTGCGGGGTGGCCGCTTGAATTGCTTGCGCCGCCAAGCATAACGGATTTTTCGTCCGGCTGTGCCTCTTAGCCGCCCATATACGCGGCAAGCACCTTGGGGTCGTGCAGCAGGTTGGCACCGGTATCGGTGAGTACGATCTTGCCGTTTTCGATGACGTAGCCGTGGTGCGCGACTTTGAGCGCCTGGCGCACGTTTTGCTCGACCAGAAAGATCGTCAGTCCGTCGCCATTGATCTCGCGCAGCTTGCGAAAGATGTCCTGCACGATGATCGGCGCCAGACCCATGGACGGCTCGTCGAGCAGCAGCAGGCGCGGCCGCGCCAGCAGGGCACGTCCGATGGCCAGCATCTGCTGCTCGCCGCCCGACAGGTTACCGGCCAGTCCGTCGATGCGCTCCTGCAGCAGCGGGAACAGGGTCAGCACGCGCTCCAGGTCGGTCGCGATGGCGGCGCGGTCCCGGCGCCGGTAGGCGCCGAGTCCCAGGTTCTCGCGCACCGACAGCGTGGACAGGATGGCGCGGCCCTCGGCCACCTGCACCAGGCCGCGCTCGACGATCTTGTACGGTGCCAGACCTGCGATCTCTTCGCCTTCGAACCGGATCGAACCCGACTTTGGTTTGAGCAGGCCCGACAAGGCGAGCAGGGTGGTCGATTTGCCCGCGCCATTGGCGCCGACCAGCGTGCGGATCTCGCCGCTATTGACCTCGAAGCTGATGCCTTGCACCGCTTCGATATGGCCGTAGGCGACTTGCAGGTCGCGCACTTCCAGCAGGGCGCTCACGTCGTCACCTCGTCGTCTTCGCGCCCGAGATAGGCCTCGATCACGTCCGGATTGTTCTTGATCTCGTCGGGTGTGCCCTCGGCAATGATGCGGCCGAAGTTGAGCACCGCAATGCGCTCGCACAGTCCCATCACAAAGCGCATGTCGTGCTCGATCATGAAGATCGTATAGCCGCGCGCGGCGATGTTCGTGATCTCGCCCATCAGATCGACCTTCTCGCCGGTGTTCATGCCGGCCACCGGCTCGTCGAGCAGCAGCAGCCTGGGCTCGGTGGCCAGCGCGCGCGCCAGTTCCAGCTTGCGCTGCTCGCCATAGGCAAGCTGGTCGGCGGTCTGGCCGGCCTTGCCTGCCAAGCCAACCCAGCCCAGCAACTCATACGCTTTTTCGCGGGCACGCCGCTCCTGTGCACGAAAACCGGGCAGCGACAACAGCCAGCCCGGCACGCCGTAGTCAAGGTGGCAGTGCATGCCGACGACGACGTTTTCCAGCAGCGTCATCTCCTTGAAGATGCGGATGTTCTGGAAGGTGCGGGCAATGCCGCGCCGCGTGATCTGGTGCGGCGCGGCGCCGAGCAGGCTCTGGCCCTGCAGATCGATCGCGCCGCTGTTCGGCGCCAGCAGCCCGGTGATGAGATTGAAGACGGTCGTCTTGCCGGCGCCGTTGGGACCGATCAGGCCGAACACCTTGTTGGCTGGCACCTCGAAGCTCACGTCGTGCAGCACCGACAGGCCGCCGAAGTGTTTCGATACGCCGCTCAGCTTGAGCATCAGCTCGCTCCCCGGCCAAACCATTGGCGGATGCGCTTCGGGTCCCACAGGCCTTTCGGCAGGAACAGCACGATCAGCACCAGAATCGCACCGTTCATCATGGTGCGGAAGTCACTGAAGCTGCGCAGCAACTCCGGCAGCAGCGTGATGATCAGCGCGCCCAGCACCGGACCGGTCAGGCCGCCAGTGCCGCCCAGGATCGCCATCGTCAGGATATCGACGCCGCGGTCGAAGCCAAACTCGCTCGGGCCGATGAAGAAGGTCAAGTGTGCGTTCAGCGCCCCGGCCAGCCCGGCGATGCCCGCACCCAGCGCGAACGCCAGCATTTTGTGCGCCATCACGCCAATGCCCATCATCGACGCGGCTACCGCATCCTCGTTGATGGCTTCGAACGCGCGGCCAATGCGCGAGCGCTGCAGCCGCCACAGGATCAGCAGCGTGCCCACCAGCGCCGCCACCACATGCCACCACTGCGTGAGTTGCGGGATGTTGTTCAGTCCCAGCGCACCGCCGGTCACTGACTCGGCGTTCAGGATCAGCACCCGCACCACCTCGCCAAAGCCGAGCGTGGCCATTGCCAGGTAAACACCCGACAGGCGCAGCGTTGGCCCGCCGATCAGCAGCGCCACCAGCGCCGGCGCCGCGACGCCAGCCGCCAGCGCCAGTGGAAATGGCGCGCCATAGTTCATCGTCAGTATCGATGCGGTATAGGCGCCGATACCCATGAAGGCGGCGTTGGCCATGGCCAGCAGGCCGCATGACAGCGTGAGCCAGATCGACAGCGCCAGCAGGGCATTGATGCCGATCGTCAGCACCAAGTTGCTGTAGATCTGCCAGAAGTTATCGAACCATTCCATGGGTGACACTTACGCCTTGCGCTCCAGCACCTTGCCAAACATGCCCTGCGGGCGCAGCAGCAACACGATGAAGAGCAAACCGAAGGCGACCGCGTCGCGCATCGTCGAGCCGATGTAGGCGACCGACATCACTTCGGCGAAGCCCAGGAACAAACCGCCGATCAGCGCGCCCCGAATGTCGCCCATGCCACCCAGAATAATGACCGCAATACCCTTGTGCAGCATCGGCTGGCCCATCAGCGGGAACACCGCGTTCGAGTACAGCGCGATCAGCACACCGCAGACGCCGCCGAGTGCGGCGGCGGTGGCCGAGGTCAGATAGAACAGTCCCTCGACGTTGATGCCCAGCAGCGCCGCCGCCTTCGGCGACTCGGCGATCGCTCGCAGGGCGCGCCCGAGCTCGGTTTTGCGCATCACGAGCAGCAGCACGCTCATCAGCGCAAACGACAACAGGATGATCGCCACTTCGAGCACGCTGATCTGCACGCCGGCGAAATGCAGTTGCTGGTCGGGCAGCAGCTCGCTCGGGAAGCGCAGATTCTCGGCGCCAAATACGCCCTGTGAGGCACTATTGAAAAAGATGCCGATGCCGATGGTTGCGATCATCGGTATCAGGTGCGGTGCGTTGCGCCGGCGCAGCGGGCGCAACACCAGATAGTCGATCGCCAGCCCAACCGCGCCACTGATCACGAACGCCGCGAGCAGCGCCGCCCACAGCGGAAACGCCAGCCGGGTGACGACCTCCAGCGCCGCGTAGGCGCCGATCATGAAGATCGCGCCATGCGACAGGTTGATCACGCCCAGCACGCCGAACACCAGCGTGAAGCCAAGCGCGAACAGCGCATAGACGCAGCCCAACGAGAGGGCGTTGACGAGTTGCTGACCGAGCATCGCGAGGCGGCGCTGCGCTTATTTTTCGATCTGGTACTTGCCGGCCTTGGTGACGCTCACAATGGCGGCCTGTTGCGCGTCGTAGCCAGCTGGCTTGCCGTCCTTGGTCATGGCCTGACGGAACTTGAAGGCGCCGGTGGCACCAACGTGCGTGACGCTGGGCAGCGCGTCGCGCAGCGCCTTGCGATCGGCTTCAAGATTGCCGGTGAGCTTGATCTTGGCCAGCGCCGTGGCGACGATATTTACGGCGTCAAATGCCTGGGCCCCGAACTGGTCGGGTGCGGCCTTGTATTTTTGCGTGTAGGAAACGACGAAGTGCTGGTTCTCCTTGGTCTGGCTGCCAAGCGCCCACGGGCTGCCGACCCACAGGTTGTCTGACTTGTCCTTGGCCAGATCGAAGATCTTGACCGAGTTCATGCCGTTGCCGCCGATGAACGGCAGATCGATCCCCAACTGGCGCGCCTGCACCATGATGGGCGCGCCTTCGGCGATCAGTGCGGACAGCACGATCGCGTCCGGGTTGCTGGCCTTGATCTTGGTGAGCTGTGCCTTGAAGTCAACGTCGCCCTTGGCAAAGGTTTCGGTCGTCGTCACCGCAATCTTGCGGTCGTCGAGCGCCTTCTTGAAGGCGTCGAAACCGCTCTTGGTGAACACGTCGTCGTTGCCGTACAGCACGGCGACCTTCTTGATGTTGGCATGCTTGACGGCGACGCGCAGTGTCTCGGGCAGCACGTCGGCCTCCGTCACCGAATTGCGGAACACATAGTCGCCGATCGAGGTGATGCCCTCGGCGGTGTTCGAAGTGCCGAACGCGACGACCTTGGCGGCCTGCGCGATCGGGTCAGCGGCCTGCGCCGAGTTCGACAAGGTCGGGCCGAACACCATCAACACCTTGTCCTGGAAGATCAGTTTCTTGAAGACGTCAATGGCCTGCTCTTTCTTGCCCTGTTCGTCTTCGACCTGCAGCGTGAGCTTGTTGCCCTTCACGCCGCCAGCGGCATTGATCTCGTCGATGGCAAGCTGCAGGCCATTGCGGATCGACTGGCCGTATTGACCGGCCGGGCCCGACAGCGCTTCGGCGGCGCCGAGCTTGATATCGGCAGCATTTGCCGCGCTGAGCGCGCCGGCAACAAGCATTGCGGCAACCAGGGTGCGTGGGCCAAAAGCGGCGTGGGGGAAGGTGGCGTGAGTGGTCATGCAAGTCTCCGTGCGCAATGAAATGGAAGGGTGGCCCCGGATGGCGCGGGCAAAAACTGCTGCCAGGCCGGGGAATTTGCCGCTTAAGTATAGTTTGTCCTGTCCGGTTGGCATTAACATGGCCTACCCCGTTCAAAGCCCGATGCCGCGAACAAAAAGTTAGCAAACCACCAGCAGCATGACACTTCCCCGACTTCAGCTTGAAGGAATCACCAAACGCTACCCCGGCGTGGTCGCCAATGACAATGTAAGCCTCACCGTGATGCCCGGTGAAACGCATGCTGTGCTGGGCGAAAACGGTGCCGGCAAATCGACGTTGATGAAAATCATCTACGGCGCGATCAAGCCCGACGCCGGGCAGTTGATGCTCAACGGGCAGTTGATGCATATCCGCAACCCGAAGGACGCGCGCGCCAACGGCATCAGCATGGTGTTTCAGCACTTCAATCTGTTCGACACGATGACGGTGGCGGAAAACGTCTGGCTCGGCCTGACCCGCAGCACGCTGGAACAGGTCAGCGCCAGTATTGTCGCCAAGGCCAACGAATACGGCCTCGATGTCGATCCGGCGCGCCCGGTGCATACATTGAGTGTGGGCGAGATGCAGCGCGTGGAAATCATTCGTGCGCTGCTGACCCGGCCCGAGCTGCTGATTCTCGATGAGCCGACGTCGGTGCTGACGCCGCAGGCGGTGGAAAAACTCTTTGTTGTGCTGCGAAAGCTCGCGTCCGAGGGTTGCAGCATTTTGTACATCAGCCACAAGCTGCACGAAATACGTGAGCTGTGCAATGCCTGCACCGTGCTGCGCGCTGGCCGCGTCACCGGCGTCTGTAACCCGGCGCAAGAGTCGAACGCCTCGCTGTCGCGCATGATGATTGGCGCCGAGCCGCCCGCGCTGATTCATCGCCCGCCCAAGCTCGGTGCACCGGTGCTGCGCGTGCAGCAGTTGACGCTGCGGCGCGAAGATCAGTTCGGCGTTGATCTGGATGGCATTTCGCTGGAAGTTCGCGCTGGCGAGGTGGTCGGCATTGCCGGCGTTTCCGGCAACGGCCAGAAGGAACTCTTATACGCGTTGTCGGGTGAGGACGTGCGTGCGCCGGCAGGGTCGATTCACATGGCCGAGGTGGATGTCTCGTCCATGCATCCGGCACGCCGGCGCAAACTCGGGCTGCACTTTGTTCCGGAAGAACGGCTGGGCCGCGGCGCCGTGCCGACACTGGCGCTGGCGCACAACCTGCTGCTCACGCGCAACGAATCGATTTCGCATCCGGGCTTTGGCGGCGGCTGGATCCGCGTCAAGCAGCTCGAGCGCCAGGCGGGCGAGATCATCCGGCGCTTCCATGTCAAGGCTGGCGGGCCCAGGGCGGCGGCGCGTTCGCTGTCGGGTGGCAACTTGCAGAAGTTCATCGTTGGGCGCGAGATCGACGCGAATCCGAAGCTGTTCGTCGTGTCGCAACCGACCTGGGGCGTCGATGTCGGCGCGACGGCCCAGATTCGAGCCGAAATCCTGGAACTGCGCAATGCCGGCTGCGCCGTGCTGGTGTTCAGCGAAGAACTGGAAGAACTGTTTGAGCTCAGCGACCGGCTGCACGTGATTGCGCAGGGCCGGCTGTCTCCGTCGGTACCGATTGGGCAGGCCACGGTCGAGCAAATAGGTGAGTGGATGAGTGGGCTGTGGAATCAATCGGGGGTGGCCCATGCTTAAGCTCGAAGCGCGGCCGCAACCCTCGGCGCTGTGGAGTTATGCCTCGCCGCTGCTGGCGCTGGTGTTCACGGTCATCATTGGCGTGGCGCTGTTTTCTGCGATGGGCAAAGACCCGGTCAGCGGGCTCAAGGTGTTCTTTTGGGAGCCGATCAGGACGCCCTATGCATTAGGCGAGTTGACGGTCAAGGCGACGCCGCTGCTGTTGATCGCGCTCGGGCTGGCAGTCTGCTTTCGCTCCAATGTCTGGAACATTGGCGCCGAAGGGCAATATGTCATGGGTGCGGTTGCCGCCAGCGGCGTGGCGTTGCTGGCCGACAAGACTACGGGTGGCTGGATCGTGGCGGCACTGATTCTGGCCGGTGTCCTGGGCGGCATGGCGTGGGCGGCGATCACGGCTTGGCTGCGCGACCGCTTCAACGCCAACGAGATCCTGGTCAGCCTGATGCTGGTTTATGTGGCCGTGCAGTTGCTGAGTTATCTGGTCTCAGGCCCGTGGAAAGACCCGAATGGCTACAACTTTCCCCAGAGTAAAACCTTCGAACTTGCAACGCGCATCCCGCGCCTGTTTGATGGCTCGCGCATCAGCATCGGCGTGTTCTTTGCGCTGGCCGGCGTGGCCGGCGCGTGGATATTCCTGTTTCGCACGCGCGCCGGCTTTGCCCAGCAGGTTGGCGGGCTCGCGCCAGCCGCAGCGCGCTACGCCGGGTTCTCGTCGCGCGCTGCGTTGTGGCTGGCCTTGCTGGTGTCCGGTGGCATGGCCGGACTGGCCGGCGCGCTGGAAGTTGCGGGGCCGATTGGGCAGCTCACGCCCTATGTGCCGGCCGGTTACGGCTTTGCCGCGATCATCGTCGCTTTTGTTGGGAGGCTGCACCCGGTCGGCATGGTGTTCTCGGCCATTTTGATGAGCATGTTCTACATCGGTGGCGAACTGGCGCAGTCGCGCCTGGGCTTGCCGAAATCGCTGACCGGCGTCTTTCAGGGTCTGCTGCTGTTTACCTTGCTGGCGTGCGACACGCTGGTGAATTACCGCTTGAAGTGGAGGCCATGATGGAGTCCTACGCATTGCTGATCGCCGCCACGCTGAACGCCGGCACCGTGCTTGCGCTGGCATCGCTGGGCATGTTGATCAACGAGAAGGCCGGCATTGTCAACCTCGGAGCCGAGGGCATGATGCTGTGTGCCGCGATTGCCGGTTTTGCGGCTGTGGTCCACAGCGGCAGTGATCTGCTTGGCTTTCTTGCCGGCATGGGCGCCGGTGCCTTGCTGGCCCTGGTGTTCGGCGTGCTGGTGATCTGGCTCAATACCAACCAGTACGCGACCGGCCTGGCGGTCAGCCTGTTTGGCGCCGGGTTTTCGGCCTTTGCCGGCATCGGTTTTGTGCAGGAGGGAATTCCGGCCCGGCCCATTTTTGCGGTGCCGTTTTTGTCGGATTTGCCGTTGCTCGGATCGGCCTTCTTCCGGCACCACCCGCTCGTTTATCTGACGGTATTTTTTGCGCTGGCCCTGATCTGGTTTCTGTACCGCACGCGCAACGGGCTGGTGCTGCGCAGCGTTGGCGAAAGCCCCGAGGCGGCGCACGCGCTGGGCTATCCGGTGCGCCGCATCCGTTTGCTCGCGGTAGTGGCAGGCGGCGCGCTGTGCGGCCTGGCCGGAGCCTACGTCTCGATTGTCTATACGCCGTTGTGGGTCGAGGGCATGGTGGCTGGCAAAGGCTGGATTGCGCTGGCCCTGACCACCTTTGCCACCTGGCGTCCGGCGCGCGTGCTGCTGGGCGCCTATCTGTTTGGGGGCGTGACCATGTTGCAGTTCCATCTTCAGGGTGTCGGCGTTGAACTGCCGAGCCAGTTCCTGACCATGTTGCCGTATCTCTCCACCATCGTGGTGCTGGCACTCATTTCCCGCAATCCGGCGTGGATCCGCATCAACATGCCGGCCTCGATTGGCCGGCCGTTTTACCCCGGAGCGTGATTGTTTCGGGTCATAATTGCCCTTGTTTCCAACCTGTTCGCAACCTCTCTAAAGAAGGAATTGACATGATCGATCTGCAAAAACGTTCGCTACTGACAGTCGCAGCGCTGACCGCTGTGGCTGCCGCCACCCTGGTGGGCTGCGGCAAGAAGGAAACGCCAGCGCCGGCCCCTGCACCCGCTGCTTCGGCACCGGCTCCGGCGCCCAAGGCGGAGCCGTTGAAAATTGCCTTTGCCTACGTAGGCCCGGTCGGCGATGGCGGCTGGACCTTTGCCCATGACAACGGCCGCAAGGCGATCGAGAAAGAGTTCGGCGACAAGGTCGTGACCTCTTTTGTAGAAAACGTGCCGGAGTCGGCCGACGCCGAGCGCGTGCTGCGCGACATGGCGAGCCAGGGTAACAAACTGATTTTTGGCACCACCTTCGGCTACATGGAGCCAATGCTCAAGGTGGCGGCCGACAACAAGGGCGTCAAGTTCGAGCACGCAACCGGCTACAAGCAGGCCGACAACATGCGCACCTACGACAGCCGCACCTACGAGGGCGCCTACATGGCCGGTGTGATCGCCGGCAAGATGACCAAGACCAATACCCTGGGTGTGGTGGCGTCGATCCCAATCCCGGAAGTGGTGCGCAACATCAACGCCTTCACGCTCGGCGCGCAGTCAAGCAACCCGAAGATCAAGACCAAGGTGGTGTGGGTTGGCGAATGGTTCAACCCGCCGAAAGAAACCGAAGCCGCCACGTCGCTCATCAACGGCGGCGCTGACGTGCTGTTCCAGAACACCGATTCTCCGGCCGTGCTCAAGACCGCCGAGGCCAAGGGCAAGCGTGCCTTTGGCTGGGACTCCGACATGACGGCTTATGGTCCCAAAGCGCACCTGGCGTCGGCCGTGATCAACTGGGGTCCGTACTACGTCAAGGCGACCAGGGAAGCGCTGGAAGGCAAGTGGACCGGCGGTACCGGCGCCTGGTGGGGTGTGAAGGAAGGCGCGATTGACATCGTGTCGATCGCGCAAGATGTGCCGGCAGAAACCAAAGCCAAAGTGGAGGAAGTCAAGAAAGGGCTTGCCGACGGTTCGTTTGCGATCTGGAAGGGTCCGATTACCGACAACACCGGCAAGGTTCAAGTGGCCAAGGACACGACAGCCGACGACAAGTTTCTGGGCGGCCTGAACTTCTACGTCAAGGGCGTTGAAGGCAAGGTGCCGGGTAACAAGTAAACCGCTGCACGCTGTTGAAAAGCCGCCTGCGGGCGGCTTTTCTGTTTTGCGATACTCGCCGCATGCAACTGCAAGACATTCTCTATTCCCAGGGTTTCGGCACGCGCCGGGTTTGTGCCGGCTTGGTTCAGCAGGGGCTGGTGCAGGTTTATGCTTCCAGCGAGGCCCCAGCCCCTGTCGCGGTCACACAGTCCACCACGGAATTTGATCCGGTGGCTTTGCGTTTTCGGGTGCAGGGCGTGGACTGGCCTTATCACGAAAAAGCCTATCTGGTGCTGCACAAACCGGTGGCCACCGAGTGTTCTCAAAAGCCTTCAACCTACCCCAGCATTTACACGTTGCTGCCGTCGCCGTTGCGCCTGCGTCCGCAAAAAGGGGCGGTGCAGGGCGTGCAGGCGGTCGGAAGGCTCGATCAGGACACGACCGGCTTGCTGCTGTTGACCGACGATGGCAAGTTCATTCACCGCATGAGTTCGCCGCGGCACCACGTGCCCAAGGTGTATGAGGTCACGGTCAAACACGCGCTTGACGCGGCGCAGGTGTCAAAACTGCTGGAAGGTGTGGTGCTCGACGATGACCCGAAACCGGTGCGTGCAGCCGCCTGCGAGATGGTTGCCAGCCATCATCTGCGGCTGACGCTGCTTGAGGGCAAGTACCACCAGGTCAAGCGCATGGTGGCCGCCGTCAGCAACCGGGTGGAAGGGCTGCACCGCTCGCAAATCGGCGGGCTGCGCCTGCCCGCTGATCTGGCACCCGGCCAATGGCGCTGGCTGAGCCAGGCCGATCTGGCCAGCATCGCGGGCTGAGTGGCCGCGCAGCTGTGGCTTGCGGTTATGCTTGTTGCATGAAACTGCTTCTTGACTCGTTCTGGCGTGCAGTGGCGTACTGCCTGCGTCCCAGGGTGATCGCCCTGTCTTTTCTGCCACTGGTGTTGATGGTCGCGCTGGCGCTCGGGCTGGGCTACTTCTTTTGGGAAAACGCGCTGGATTGGGTGCGCGGCGGGCTGGAAGCTTCGGCCGTGGTGAACACCGCCTGGAACTGGTTGCAAAGTATTGGCGCCGGCAGTCTGAAAACGGTGCTGGCGCCGCTGATTGTGATCTTTGCCGTCACCCCCATCATCGTCGTGCTGTCGCTCTTGTTGGTGGCGGTATTCATGACACCGGCATTGACTTTGCTGGTGGCCGAGCGGCGTTTCCCTCAGCTTGAGCGCAAGCGCGGTGGCTCGGTCCTGCTTAGTCTGGCCTGGTCGTTGGGCTCGACCGTGCTGGCCCTGCTCACGCTGGTGATTTCCTCTCCGCTGTGGCTGGTGCCGCCGCTCATCCTGGTGCTGCCGCCGCTAATCTGGGGCTGGCTCACCTACCGGGTGATGGCGTTTGATGTGCTGGCCGAACACGCCAGTGCCGAGGAGCGCCGCGAGATCCTGCGCCACCATCGCGGCTGGCTGTTGGCCATGGGTGTGTTTTGCGGTTTCCTGGGGGCGGCGCCTGGCTTGCTGTGGGTGTCGGGCGCGCTGTTTGCACCAGCGTTCGTGATCCTGGTGCCACTGGCGATCTGGATCTATATGCTGGTGTTTGCGCTTTCTTCGCTCTGGTTTGCCCACTACTGCCTGGCCGTATTGCAGGCGTTGCGCAACCAGAAGACCCCTGGCGCAGCCGCAGTTGTCAGCACGCCGCCGGTACTGCCCAACGCACAGGCGCTACCATTGCCGGATGACAAATCCATTGCCTGAAGCAACCTCCGTGAGCGCCGTGCCGGGTATTGGCCTGATCATCGTCGGAGACGAAATCCTCTCTGGCAAGCGCGCCGACAAACACCTGCCCAAGGTGATCGAACTGCTCAAGGCGCGCGGCCTGCAACTTGACTACGCCGACTATGTGGGCGACGCGCCGGCGCGCATCACTGCCACGCTGGAGCGCGCCTTTGCATCCGGCGACCTGGTGTTTTCCACCGGCGGCATTGGCGCGACGCCAGACGACCACACGCGCCAGTGCGCCGCACATGCCTTGGGCGTCGAAATGCAGTTGCATCCGCAGGCGGAAGTTCTGATTCGGCAACGCATGCAGGATGTCGCACTGGAGCAGGGCGTCGCTTATGAGCCGGACCGCGCCGACAATCTGCACCGCCTGAACATGGGTGTGTTTCCGCACGGGGCCAGCATCATCCCCAATCCCTTTAACAAGATCCCGGGCTTCAGTTGCGGCTCGGTTCATTTTGTGCCGGGCTTTCCGGTGATGGCCTGGCCGATGATCGAATGGGTGCTTGACACCCACTACCGCCATCTGTTTCGAAGCCTGGCATGGATTGAGAAATCGGTCATCGTGTATGGCGCCATGGAGGCGACGCTGACGCCGCTGATGCAAGACATTGAGCGCAGCTACGCAGGCGTCAAGGTGTTCAGCCTGCCCAGTGTCGATCATCCGCAATACGGGCGTCACATCGAACTGGGCGTCAAGGGTGAGCCGGCCGTGGTGAGTCAGGCCTACCCGGCTCTGCTGCAGGGGTTGAAAGGTTTCAAGGCCACGCTAGGCCCCGAACTGGTGCAAGAGTAAATGAGCTAAATTGGTGCGCGACAAGTTGGCACTGCCTTGGTGCGTAAATTTCGCCGTCAGTCAGTGATGTTCTCTTCAGCGCAGCCGATTCAGGCTCAAACTCAGGGCAAAATGTGGGGATAGACCGTTTTCTCGACCGGTCTTGACTGGCATAGAAACTGCATTGTCAGATCAGCAGCATTTTTTTCAACAACGATCCAACCAGGAGTATTTGATGGCCAAGACCGTCGCAGACGTGATGAAGATGGTGAAAGAAAACGAAGTCAAGTTTGTTGACTTCCGCTTCACCGACACACGGGGCAAAGAGCAGCACGTGACCGTACCCGTTTCCCATTTCGATGAAGACAAATTCACCGCCGGTCATGCGTTCGACGGCTCGTCGGTCGCAGGCTGGAAAGGCATCGAAGCCTCGGACATGCAACTCATGCCCGACCCGAGCACCGCCAACATCGATCCGTTTTTTGAAGAAACCACGCTGTTCCTGAGCTGCGACGTGGTCGAGCCCAGCGACGGCAAAGCCTATGACCGCGACCCGCGCTCGATTGCCAAGCGTGCCGAAGCCTACCTCAAGGCCTCCGGCATGGGCGACACCGCCTACTTCGGTCCGGAGCCAGAGTTCTTCATCTTTGACGACGTGCGCTGGAATACGGACATGTCAGGCACTTTCTTCAAGATCGAAGAATACGAGGCACCGTGGAATTCGGGCTCCAAGCTCGAAGGCGGCAACCGCGGCCATCGTCCCACCGTCAAGGGCGGCTATTTTCCGGTGCCACCGGTGGATAGCACGCAGGACATGCGCGCCGAAATGTCGCTGATTCTGGAACAGCTGGGCATTCCGGTTGAAGTGTTCCACCATGAAGTGGCGGGCGCCGGGCAGAACGAGATCGGCACCAAAGTCAGCACGCTGGTGCAGCGCGCCGACTGGACGCAGATCCTCAAATACGTGGTGCAAAACGTCGCCAACGCCTACGGCAAAACGGCAACCTTTATGCCCAAACCGATTGTGGGCGACAACGGCTCTGGCATGCACGTGCACCAGTCGATCTGGAAAGACGGCAAGAACCTGTTTGCCGGTGACGGCTATGCCGGGCTGTCGGACTTTGCCCTGTACTACGTGGGCGGCATCATCAAGCACGCGCGCGCGCTCAACGCCATCACCAACCCCGGCACCAACAGCTACAAGCGACTGGTACCCGGCTATGAGGCGCCGGTGAAGCTGGCCTACTCGGCCAAGAACCGTTCCGCGTCGATCCGCATTCCGTACGTCGCCAGCCCGAAAGGCCGCCGCATCGAAGCGCGTTTCCCCGATCCGCTGATGAACCCCTACCTGGGCTTTGCCGCGCTGATGATGGCTGGTCTGGACGGCGTGGAAAACAAGATTCATCCAGGCGAAGCAGCGTCCAAGGACTTGTACCATCTGCCGCCCGAGGAAGATGCCAAAGTGCCAACCGTCTGCCACAGCCTGGATCAGGCGCTGGACTGCCTCAATGCCGATCGGGGTTTCCTGACCAAGGGCGGCGTCTTCACCGACAGCATGCTCGACGCCTACGTTGAGTTGAAGATGGGTGAAGTCACGCGCCTGCGCATGGCGACGCATCCGATCGAATTCGAGATGTACTACTCACTCTGACAACTTTCATTTTGTGGTAAAAAAGGACGGTGCCTACCGTCCTTTTTTTCGTTCCGGCAACTGCACAAGTTTCCGACCAGTGTGCAAAGGGCGCATACTGACACCCCTGCCTATGAAAATTCTATTGATCCCACTGGCCGCCGGCCTGTTCCTGGTGAACGGCTTTGCGCAAGAACGCATTTACCGTTGCGGCAACGAGTACACCAATACGGTGCCCAGAGACCAGACCAAGGGCTGCAAGCTGATGGAAGGCGGCAACGTGACGGTGGTGCAGGGCACCCGTCCAGCGGCGTCGGCGCCGGCGCGCAATCAGGCCGCTGCCAGCGCGTCGCAGTTTGGCGCGCAGCGCATTGATGCCAATGAGCAGCGCGCACGGGACTCTGATTCGCGCCAGATACTGGAGCTTGAGTTGAAGAAGGCTGAGGCCCGGCAACTCGAATTGCAAAAGGAGTACAACAACGGCGAACCGGAACGACGCAGCGATGAAACCCGCAACCAGCAGAAGTATCTGGACCGTGTGGCCGAACTCAAAGCAAGTCTGGCCCGCAACGAGAGCGATATTGCCGGTATCCGCCGCGAGTTGGGGCGCGCGAATGGCGCCTCTGCGGCAAAATAGGCAGCTTGAACAAGCCTGCTATTCCCCTTGCCTCTGCTACCGACCCGGTGGCTGGGCGCTTTCAGTCGTTTGACCTGCTGGCCACTTTGGTGGCGGTGGTGCACAGCAATGGGGCGGTAATGTTTGCCAACGCGGCACTCGAAGACGCGCTGGGCATCTCGCGCCGCTCCATCGTGGGCTCGCTGCTGCCCGACAGCTTTACCGAACCCAGCCATCTGCAAAATGCGTTGCAGGGTGCCGGTGGCAACGAGTTTGCCGCGATGCGCTATGAGGCCTGGCTGAAGCGCCTGAACCGCGATCCGCTGTCGGTGCATGTGATTGTCACGCAGACCGAGATGGCGGACGAGATCGTCGTCGAGCTGCTGCCGCTGGAGATGCAGGCGCGCCAGGACCGCGAGGAGCGCCTGGCCGAGCAGGCCCTGGCCAACAAGGAACTGGTGCGCAACCTGGCGCACGAAATCAAGAACCCGCTGGGCGGCATTCGCGGCGCGGCGCAGTTGCTGGAGATGGAGATGCAGTCGCCGGAGCTGACCGAGTACACGCAGGTCATCATTCATGAGGCGGACCGGCTGCAAACGCTGGTGGACCGCCTGCTGGCGCCACACCGGCGTGCGCATCTGGTCGGTGATGTCAACATCCACGAAGTGTGCGAGCGGGTGCGCGCGCTGATTGCCGCCGAGTTTCCCAGGGGGCTGGCGGTGGTGCGCGACTATGACACCTCGATTCCGGAGTTTCGCGGCGACCGCGAACAACTGATCCAGACCGTTCTCAACATTGCACATAACGCCTGCCAGGCGCTGGCTGAGCAGATTGCCAGCGGCGACGCGGTGTTGACGTTTCGTACCCGGGTCGCGCGCCAGATCACATTTGGCAAGCAGCGCTACCGGTTGGCACTGGAATTGCATGTCATCGACAACGGACCTGGCGTGCCGGAGTCGATCAAGAGCCGCATCTTCTATCCGCTGGTGTCAGGCCGCGAAGGAGGCTCCGGTTTGGGACTGACGTTGGCGCAAACCTTTGTGCAGCAGCACCATGGCTTGATTGAGTGCGACAGTGTGCCGGGCCATACGGATTTCAAGATATTGATTCCGCTGCCTTGAAGTGTTGGGGACAGAGCTGGTTCACGCTGTGTAAAGCGGTCTGTCCCGCGATGCTTTTACTTATTGACCGGAGGTGACAACAATGATGAAGCCGATCTGGATCGTAGATGATGACCAGTCCATCCGCTTCGTGCTGGAGAAGGCGCTGCTGCGTGAGAATCTGCCAACCCGCAGTTTCACCAATCCGCGCGATGTGCTCGCCGCGTTGCTCACGGCGACGGAAGACGATGCGCCGCAAGTGCTGGTCAGCGATATCCGCATGCCCGGCGGCTCGGGTCTAGATCAGCTGGAAAAGTCGAAAGAGAAGTACCCGGGTCTGCCAGTCATCATCATGACTGCCTACTCTGACCTGGACAGCGCGGTGTCTGCCTTTCAGGGCGGTGCTTTCGAGTATCTACCCAAGCCGTTTGACCTGCCGCGCGCGGTCGAGCTGATTCGCCGCGCCGTGCAGGAGAGCCAGCGCGAAGAAGTGAGCGAAGAGCGCATGGCGCAAACACCCGAAATGCTGGGCCAGGCACCCGCCATGCAGGACGTGTTTCGCGCCATTGGCCGCTTGAGCCAGAGCAACGTCACGGTGATGATCACCGGCGAGTCGGGCTCCGGCAAGGAGTTGGTGGCGCGCGCGCTGCACAAGCACTCATCACGGGCAGACGGACCGTTTGTCGCGATCAATACTGCAGCCATTCCAAAAGACCTGCTTGAATCAGAGTTGTTCGGGCACGAGCGCGGCGCCTTCACCGGCGCACAGACGATGCGCCGTGGCCGCTTCGAGCAAGCCGATGGCGGCACGCTTTTTCTGGATGAAATCGGCGATATGCCATATGACTTGCAGACGCGCTTGTTGCGCGTGTTGTCGGACGGACACTTCTACCGCGTCGGTGGTCACAGTGCCGTCAAAACCAATGTGCGGGTGATTGCCGCCACGCACCAAAACCTGGAGCAGCGGGTCAAGGACGGCGCTTTCCGTGAAGACCTGTTTCACCGCCTGAATGTGATCCGCTTGCGCTTGCCGGCGCTGCGCGAGCGCAAGGAGGACGTGCCGATGCTGACGCGTCACTTCCTGCAGCAAAGCGCGTTGCAGCTCGGCGTCGAGCCCAAGCGCATATCGGACGAGGCACTGGCCTGGCTCGGCAACTTTGCCTTTCCCGGCAACGTGCGCCAACTGGAAAATATCTGTCACTGGCTGACCGTGATGGCGCCGGCGCAAGTGATCGAGCCAAAAGACTTGCCGCCTGAAGTCGGTGTCACAGCCGCCGCTGCTGCAGCGTCCATGCCGGCGCCGCCGTTGTCGCACCCGAGCGCTGATGGAACTGGCGCGCCGGCGTTGGCGGTGAACGCAGCGGCAACACCGGCGCCGTTCAGTGCCAGCGCTGCCGCTTATTCGCCGGACGCTGTTGACAGCTGGGAGCAGGGGCTGCAGGCGCAAGCGCTGGCGCTGCTGGCCGGCGACACGCACGATGTATGGGACCAGTTGACCAAGCGCTTCGAGTCCAGGCTGATCCTGGCGGCGCTGTCCGCTACCCGTGGCCGGCGAATCGAGGCGGCGCAAAAGCTCGGCATTGGCCGCAACACCATCACGCGCAAGATTCAGGAACTAGGCCTGGAGTAACTCGACCACCACCGGTGCGTGATCGCTCGGGCGTTCATTCTTTCGTGGTGTCTTGTCGATAAAACAGCGGTTCACCAGCGGCTTGAGTGCGTCGCTGACCAGAATGTGGTCAATGCGCAGACCGTGGTTGCGCCGAAAGCCGGCGTCCCGGTAGTCCCACCACGAATAGCTTTTTTCCGCCTGCTTGAAAAGCCGGAACGCATCGTGCAAGCCGAGCGCGATCAGCGCCCGCAAATGGTAGCGCTCCTCTTCGGTGCAGTGGATCGTGTCTTTGAGGCCGACCGGGTCCCACACATCGGCGTCGTCAAAGGTGATGTTGCAGTCACCCATCAGCACCAGTTTGGGCGTCTTCACCAGTTCCTCGCGCACCCAGTCGCGCAGGCCTTTGAGCCAGGCCATCTTGTAATCGAACTTGTCGCTGCCAGGCGCCTGGCCGTTCGGAAAATAGCCGCCGATGACGCGCACGCCGTTGACCGTGCCGCTGATCACGCGCGCCATGTCGTCGGCAAAGCCCGGAATGTTTTTGACCACGCCGGTCACAGGCGCGCGCGACAGCAGCGCCACGCCGTTGTAGGTTTTCTGGCCGAAGCACTCGGCGCCGTAGCCGGCGTCTCGAAACGCGTCGAACGGAAACTTGTCATCGGTGAGCTTGAGCTCCTGCAGCACCAGTACATCGACCGGATTGGCCTTGAGCCAGTCCAGCACCTGCGGCAGCCGCACGGTCAGCGAGTTCACATTCCAGGTGGCGAGCTGCATGGTTGCCAAGACCTCATTCAAACATTGAACAGTTGCTCGATCCGGTTGCGCCCGAGCGGGCTGGCCATCAACACCAGGGCGGCACCAGCCTTGAGCAAATGGTCGTCTGCCGGGTTGAAAACCCATTTGCCCTGCTCGTGCGTGGCAAGCAGAATGTATTCTGCCGACTTCGGAATCAGGTCGCTGACTGGGGTGTCCGGAAAGTTTGCCGGCACCACCACTTCTTCGACCCGCAGTTGCTCATCCGAGCGCAGCATCTGGTCCATGAAATTGACCACGTGCGGGCGCACCATGGCCGATGTGATGCGCATGCCGCCGGTGAAATCGGGCGAGACGATCTCATCCGCGCCGGCGCGGCGCGCCTTGTCGGCGTTGCGGATGTCGTGCAAGCGCGCCACCACGCGCGCCGTGGAGTTCAGCAGCTTGACCGACAGCGCCACCATCAGGTTGTGGCTGTCGTCGCTGGTCACCGCAAAAACGCCGGCCGCCGTCATGACGCCGGCGCCGCGCAGCGCCTCGTCGTCGGCCGCATCGGCGTGCAGGTGCAGCGTCTCGGGGTTTTGTTCCAGCCACTGGTTCAGCGTTTCCCGGTCCTTTTCAATGATCACAAACGCGCGCTGCGTCTGCAGCAGTTCATTGGCGACGTTGGAGCCTACGCGCCCGATGCCGCAAACGATGTAGTGGCCAGCCAGGTTGGCAATTTCCTTTTTCATGCGTTTCTTCCTCAAAGTGGCATTCAGGTCAGATTCCAGCAGCAGCGCCACCAGCGTGGAGAACAGATAGCTCATCGTCACAATGCCAACGACGGCAATGAAGACGGTAAACAGCCGCCCCAGCGGGTGTCGGCTCAAATCGATAATTTCACCGAAGCCGATGGTGGCGACGGTGGTAAAGGTCATGTAGAAGCTGTCGATCCAGGTCGCGTCCGGACGGCCGATGTACATATAGCCGAGCGTGCCGATCAGATGGATCAGCAACAACAACGCAGCGCCGTACAGCAGACCAAAGAAGTGCGAGTTCCGGTTCATCTTCTTCATGGAGCGTTGTGCTTGGAACATGACGGTGAAATCAACCTGATGTATTGCTATAGCTAACAAAACTGAAGGTCAAACCGCTGCTGGAGACATGGCGCTCGCGTGCCGTCTCGACCCACCGTGGGCCGAATTGTGGGGCATAAACGTCGCCGTCAAAGTTGGCGTCAATTTCAGTGACAACCGCCGTGCTCGCCAGTGGTAGCGCCTGGGCGTAAATCTCGGCGCCGCCTATGACCCAGGCATCGCTGTCGGGCGGGCACAGTCCACATGCCTCAAGCAGCGAATGCGCTGTCAACGCGCCGTCTGAGTGCCAACCCGGCTGGCGTGTTACCACCACGTTCAGGCGTCCGGGCAGCGGGCGATATTTTGGCGGCAGCGAATCCCAGGTCTTGCGCCCCATGATGACCGGGTGGCCCATGGTGCAGCGCTTGAAGTGCGCCATGTCTTCCGGCAACTTCCAGGGCAGGGCGTTGTTGTTTCCGATCACGCCATTGGCAGCGCGCGCAAAGATCAGGTGCAGCTTCATTCAAACCGCCACCGGCGCCTTGATGGCCGGATGGCATTCGTAGCCCAACATCTCGAAGTCCTCGTACTGGTAATCGAAGATTGACGCCGGTTTGCGCTTGATGTGCAGCGTCGGGTAGGGCAGTGGCGCGCGGCCGAGCTGCAGCGCAACCTGCTCGTGGTGGTTGCTGTAAATGTGGCAGTCGCCGCCGCTCCAGATGAAGTCGCCCAGGTCCAGGTCGCATTGCTGCGCCACCATGTGCGTCAGCAACGCATAGCTGCCGATATTGAACGGCACGCCCAGAAAAATGTCGGCGCTGCGCTGGTACAACTGGCAACTGAGCCGGCCCCGGCCGCCGGGTTCGGTCGCCGGCGCCACATAGAATTGGAAGAACGCATGACACGGCATCAGCGCCATCTTGCTCAGATCGGCCACGTTCCAGGCGCTGACGATGATGCGGCGCGAATCGGGGTTACTTTTGAGCGTCTGGATGACCTCGGCAATCTGGTCGATATGGCCGCCGTCCGGCGTCGGCCAACTGCGCCATTGCACGCCATAGACCGGGCCCAGATCGCCGTCCGCTCGCGCCCACTCGTCCCAGATCGAGACGCCGCGCTCTTTCAGCCAGTTGTTGTTGCTTGATCCGGTCAGGAACCACAGCAACTCCAGCACGATGGAACGCAAATGCACTTTCTTGGTGGTGACCAGCGGAAAGCCTTCATTCAGATCGAATCGCATCTGGTAGCCAAACACGCTTTTGGTGCCGGTGCCGGTGCGATCCATTTTGGACACGCCGTGGCTGTCCACATGGCGCAGAAAATCTTCGTATTGGGAACGTATTGGGTGGGTTGTCATAGCGGTCAAATTATCACCCGGCCCGGGTTCAGCAAGCCGTGCGGGTCGAGCGCGCGCTTTATGGCGCGCATCATGCTAAGTGCCACCGGTGATTTGTAGTGCGCCAGATGCTCGAGTTTGAGGCTGCCAATGCCGTGCTCGGCCGAGATTGAGCCGTTAAAGCGCGCCACCGAATCAAACACCAGGCGGTTCACCGGTTCCTCCCACTCTGCCAGGAAAGCGGCGGCATCGACGCCGACCGGCGCCTGCACGTTGTAGTGCAGATTGCCGTCGCCCAGATGGCCAAAATTCACCAGACGCACGCCGGCAATGGTTTGCTGCAGCAGTGCATCGGTGTCATGCACGAACGCTGCGATGCTGGAAATGGGAAGCGAGATGTCGTGCTTGATGTTCAAACCTTCGAGCGGCTGCGCCAGCGGGATGCTCTCGCGGATATGCCATAGTTGTTGCGCTTGCGCCAGGTTCTCCGCGATCACGGCGTCGCTGACCACGCCTTGCTCCAGCGCCGTCTCCAGCAGGGCCTGAAACTGGGCTCTGGTGTGCTCCTCGGACTCGTGGTCCGAGTTTTCCAGCAGCACGCAGTAGGGCGACTGCTGGTACAGCGGCACACGCAACTGTGGGAAGTGTTTTGCAACCAGGCTCAGCGCAAACTGGCCCATCACTTCAAAGCCGGTCAGTCCGGCGCCGAGCCGGCGCTGCGCCAGACCGAGCAGGCTGATGGCTTGCGCCAGCGTCGGCACAGCGGCCCAACTGGTCAGTTGCGCGGCAGGGCGCGGGTAGAGCTTGAGAGTGGCAGCGGTAATGACGCCCAGCGTGCCCTCGCTGCCAATCAACAGGTCGCGCAAGTCGTAGCCGGTGTTGTCTTTGCGCAAGCCGCTCAGGCCGTGCCAGACCTCGCCCTGCGCGGTCACCACCTCCAGCCCCAGACACAGGTCACGCGTGTTGCCGTAGCGCAGCACCTGCGTGCCGCCGGCGTTGCAACCCAGATTGCCGCCGATGGTGCAGCTTCCCTCGGACGCCATGCTCAGCGCAAACAACAGATCAGCGGCGTGCGCGCGCTCCTGCAGATTTTGCAGAATGCAGCCGGCCTCGACGGTCATGGTCAGGTTGTCGGCGTCAAGCTGGCGAACACTGTTCATGCGCTGCAGGCTCAGCACAATCTGGCGCCCCGAGTCATCCGGCGTGGCGCCGACCGCCAGGCTGGTATTGCCGCCCTGCGGCACGATGCTGATGCCGCTGTCGGGATGCTCCTGTTGAGCGGCAGCGCAGGCCTTCACCACTGCTGCCACTTCATCGGTGCTGGCCGGGCGCACGATGGCCAGCGCCTTGCCGCGCTCGCGCTTGCGCCAGTCCTGCTCCCACGCAGTCAGGTCGCCGTCGGTGAGCACGTGGCTGGCGCCGACAATCTGGCGCAAAGTGGTCAACAGGGCTTGCATTTCATTCACCTTACTTGGGCGCGTTGGCCAGGCGCAGCCGCACATGCATCGCGCAGGCGGCAAAGAGTAACAGGCACAGCGCCACTTCAATCATCGCCAGATAGTTGCCCGGCGCCTTGTCGCTGTAGGCGCGCACCACGCCTTCGGTGAAATACAGCCACACGAACAGGCTCAGCCAGCGGTAGGTGTACAGGCGGTTTTTCAGCAGGCCGGCGAGCGGGATGCACAACGGCAGCACCTTGAGCGCCAGCCACGAGCCACCGAGCCGCAGCGGGGCCAGCCACAGTTCCCAGCTCAGCCCGAGCACGATCAGAGCGAGCAGGCTGCCAACTGCCAGCCGGCGGCTGTTGCTGACCCAGGGCGAAGATATTTCTTGTTTTGAATTGAAAGACAGACTCATTGCAGTGGCATCATAGCGGCCATGAGTTTGCCCAGCCTCCCACCTGCCAGCGTGCCACCGAGCCTGTCCCGGCGCCTTGACATGCTGTTTGACACGCTGGCGCATTTTCCGTGGAAGAGCACGGCCAACACGCTGCGCGAGCGCTTCTCGGAAGACCGCCTGGGCGTCACTGCCAGCAGCTTGACCTTTACCACGATCATTGCGCTGGTGCCGCTGGTGACCGTGGCGCTGGCGGTATTTACCGCCTTTCCGATGTTCGCCAAGTTTCAGGACGTGCTCCAGAAGTGGCTGGTGGACAGTCTGATTCCGGACAATATTGCGCGCCAGGTGCTGGGCTACCTGACCCAGTTTGCCGGCAAGGCGAACAAGCTCGGAACGGCTGGCGTGGCGCTGCTGCTCGGCACGGCGCTGGCGCTGATTTTGACCATCGACCACACGCTCAACAACATCTGGCGCGTGCGCACCTCGCGCTCGTTCGGGCAACGCGTGCTGGTGTACTGGGCCGCGATCACCCTGGGGCCGTTGTTGCTCGGTGTCAGCCTGACGCTAACGTCCTATGCCATCTCCGCATCCAAAGGTCTGGTCGGCGTGTTGCCGGTCAGCGTGCAACTGCTGCTTGATATTTTTCAGTTGCTGCTGATGGGCTGGGGCATGGCGGCGCTGTACCACTATGTGCCCAACACCCACGTGAAATGGAGCCACGCCTGGACCGGCGGTCTGTTTGTGGCAGTCGGTTTTGAAGTGGCCAAAAAGTTGCTGGCCCTTTACTTGAGCAATGTGCCAACCTATTCGCTGGTGTACGGCGCCTTTGCCACGGTGCCGATTCTGCTGATCTGGATCTACATGGCCTGGCTCATCGTGCTGTTCGGCGCTGTCATCACCGCATATTTGCCGAGTCTGCTGGCCGGGCTGGAACGCCGCAGCCGATCGCACGGCTTGCAGTTTCAACTGGCGCTGGAGTCCTTGCAGCAACTGGAGAAAGTGCGGCGCATGGCACACAAGGGCCTCACGCTGCAGCAACTGGCCACCATGTTGCGGGTTGAAACGCTGCAACTCGAACCCGTGCTGGAGGCCTTGTGCCAACTCGACTGGATCGGCCAGTTGCAGGAGGAACAGTTCGGTGATGGCGCGCGCTTTGTGCTGCTGGCCGACCCCGACGCAACGCCACTGGCGCCGCTGCTCGACGCGCTGCTGCTGCGCCAGGACGACAGCACGCGCAACTTCTGGCAAAGCGGGCGCTGGGCGGCGATGAAGTTGCGGGAGGCGTTGTGAGCGGGGTGGCGAAGCGGGAGCTATACCCGAGACATCAGAAGAGAGCCATCCTCCTATGCGTGATTTGGCCGGTCGGCAGGTCGCGCGGGAACACGGCTTGCAACCGCGATGGCAAGGGCGATGAAAATTAATGCCGCAGCGACGGTGAACGTGACGCGCATTCCGGTGGCGACAGCGTCGGGACGCGCTGTCATGATGCTGGGCGTTGCCGCTGCGCGAGTGAAGACGGCGCCCATAACGGATGCGCCGGTGATGAGCCCGAGGTTACGCGACAGGTTGAGTATGCCCGATACAACCCCGCGCTGGTCCGGTCGAATATCCACCATCACGGCAGTGTTGTTGGCCGCCTGAAACAGCGCATATCCGGCAGTGATCGCGACGAGAGGAACCACGTACGCCGGGATGCCGAAGCTGGTCGGCAGCAAGGGTAGGACCGAGGAGCCGGTCGCCATTGCGACGAGTCCGGCGATGGTCATGCGGTGTGCACCAAAGCGATCCACGACGCGACCGGCCGGCATGCCCGTCAGTGCGGCGACAATCGGGCCGGATGACATGACGAGTCCGACATCGGCTGCGTTGAGTGCCAGTGCGCCAGCGAGATAGAACGGGCCAACCACCAGCGTTGCCATCACCACCGTCGTGACCAGCGCGCTCATGGCGAAGCCCGCTCTCAGTACCGGGTTCCGGAACATCGCCAATTGAATCAGAGGTGCTGCGGCCCTGAACTCGGCGAGTGCGAACAGGCCGACGCCAAGGACCGTGGTGAACAACAGAGCCACGTTGAGCGGGCCGAAAGTGCCGTGCCCTGTGGTCATGGCGAGTGCATACGCCACTAGCGCGACGGCAAGCAGCAGCGTACCCACATGATCAAAACCGACACTGGCCGCCTGTGTTTGCCTGCGATCAACCGGCAGGTAGCGATAGTTGAGAACCAGAGTCAGGATGCCCAACGGTACATTGACGAAGAAGATGGTCGGCCAACCGAGCCCCGCGATCAGCACGCCGCCAAGTGTTGGACCGAGCGCTGTCCCAACCGCCGACATGGTGCCGAGCAACCCCATGGCACTGCCGGTTTTGTCCTTCGGTACCGTTTCACCCACAAGAGCCAGGGTGAGGGCCATCATGACGGCCGCTCCAATGCCCTGCAACGCCCTCGCAGCGATCAGCAGCCAGAGAGTGGGCGCAACACCGCACAGCATCGATGCCATCGTGAACAGAACGATTCCGGCAAGTAGCAGGCGTCGGCGGCCGGTGAGGTCGCCGAGTCTGCCAACGCTCACAATCAGGGTCGTGATGGCGAGTAGATAGGCGAGGACGATCCACTGGACTTGCTGGAAAGACGCGCCGAACGCCAGCGCCAGCGTTGGCAAACTGACATTGGCTATGCTGGTGCCGAGCGACGACAACAGCATGGATAGTGACAGGCTTGCTAGCGCCCACCGAGCCGAAGGCGCCAGTTCCGCAGTTGCCGCTACTGCCTTGGCTTCATCTGAATTGATTGTCTGCATCATGATCTCCATCTATCTGGCGACTCCGGAAATGGAGCTGTTTGAAAGATAGTTGCTTTCATGACAGGGCGGAAGGCGCTCCATCTGCACTTTATACGTGCGTTTGCCGCCATGTCATGTTCAACGTGCTATCGTGGATTCATGTCGATCCCTGATCTGAACATGCTCGTTGCCCTCGATGTGCTGCTCGCGGAAGGCAATGTCACGCGCGCAGCAAAACGCTTGCAGCTCAGCCCGTCAGCAATGAGCCGCGCGCTGGCGCGATTGCGTGAGACGATGGGCGATCCGTTGTTGGTCAGGGCAGGGCGCAGCCTCGTTGCGACACCCCGAGCGGTTGAACTGCGTGAACGGGTAAGCCAGCTCGTGCAGGAGGCGCAGGCGGTTCTACGCCCGAATGAGATGCTCAACCTCAAACAGCTCGCTCGCACATTTACGCTGCGCACCAGCGAAGGCTTTGTGGAGAACTTCGGACCGGACCTTATTGCTCGCATCGGTGAGGAGGCACCTGGCGTGCGACTGCGCTTCATGCAGAAACCAGACAAAGACAGCGCACTACTTCGCGACGGGACAGTCGATTTAGAAACCGGTGTGATCGGGAAAACTACCGCTCCGGAGGTGCGTGCGCAGGCATTGTTCAGAGACGGCTTCGTTGGCGTCGTACGCGTGGGACACCCGCTGTGTACAGGCAAGATCACGCCCGCGCGCTATGCGAGCGGCAGGCATATCTGCGTCTCTCGGCTGAGCCCCGACAGGGGACCGACTGACGAAGAAGGGCCGATCGATGAAGCGTTGAAAGCGTTTGGACTGGAAAGGCAGATTGTCACAGTCGTTGGTGGCTTTTCGACGGCACTGGGGCTCGCGCGGGCCACCGACCTGATAGCCAGCGTTCCCGAACGGCACACCCAAAGCCTGCGCACCGGAATGCATAGTTTCCCGCTTCCGGTGTCCACGCCGCAGATCACGGTGTCATTGCTCTGGCACCCGCGCCAGCATGCGGACCCCGTGCATCGCTGGCTGCGTGAGTGTTTGCGCGATATTTGCGCGGTACAGCGTAGCGATTCTTCGGCGAGTGCGATCGCTGCCGCAGGCTGACGCGACAGCGCCAGATTGAGCCCGCACTCGGCGCTGTCAAGCTTGAACACCAATGTCCTTTATGCAGTACCGATATCACGAAGGCCGTGCAGGTTTGATTGCGTAAACTTGGCTCGACAAGTCTTACATCTCACCAGCGAGAGATAGCCATCATGCCGACAAAAATATTCACAAGTGGTCGTATCAAGCGGGCCGACTGGGATCCATCGTCGCGACAGCTTGACATTCATTGGGACACTAAAACGGTCTTGGTTTACAAGCATGTGCCGCAAGAGGTGTTTCGGCGGCTGTGCAATGCACCCAATCCTGCGGCCTACTGGGAAGATCGAATTGCCGAGGAATACCCGAAGGGCACGCATTTGAAGCCGGATGCGGGTGCCGACGGAGCAGGGAAGTTTCGCGATTTGTTTGGGGGCGAGGGCGAGTAGGTTAAGCGCTCACCCAGCGACGGTCGACCGAGAAGACCGCCAGGCCATCGCAGGCAACCTGTTGTTGCCACACTACATGCGTGAGGCGTTGTGAACGGTAATTGACCAGGGGTAGCGCAGAAGCGCTGGCAATCCAATACACTGCGCCCGTTTGTATAACTAAATGAGGTACTTATGCATCGTTGGAATAAGCTATTAATGACCGCCGTTTGCGCTGCTGCCATGCTGGCAGCGGGAAGCGCTTCGGCAGGTGACTCGCAAACTATGACCGTTTCGGCAACAGTTTTGAGCGTATGCAAGTTCACTTCGTCGGCCTACACAATGCCTTTCGCCAACATCAGCCCCGAGAGCGCTGCTGACGTGACGAGAGACACGACGATCAGCTACAAGTGCACCAAGGGCACGACACCGTTAACATTCACGTTTGATGGCGGTTCAACTGGCACCAGCGTTAATCTGATTGCGGGAAGCAATACCTTACCGGTTAGCCTTACTTGGCCTGCTCCCACCGCAGGTAACGGCTTTGGAAGTGCGGCAGCTGTCGACGTCGTGGTCACCGGTACCATCACGGCGGCCAATTTCAACCTTGTGCCAGCCGCCACCTACACCAAGAGCGTCACGGTCGCCATTACGCCCTGATCGTTAGTTAAACGTGGCCGCTGAGAGGCCGCTTTACGGCCAAGCTGTGACCGAAGCCACTTGGCAGACAAGCCACAGCAGGCCGGCTCCCGGTAGCACTTGACACGAAGGGTACAAGGTGGCTTGGTCTTATGACTCTCACCGAAACACTTATGCAGAGTCAACCCACTGACCGGCGCACGCGAGCCCTTGGCCGGGTTGTGCGCCGGCTACTTGTCATCGGGGTTGCCGCGTTGGTTTACACCATGCCAGCCAGTGCGGCTGAGTTCTCCATCAACCCGTTGCGAATCGAGTTGGCACCGGGCGAGCGCTCGGGCGCTGTCGGAGTGAGCAACGCCGACCAGCGACCGATCCGGTTTCAGATCACGCTGGTCGAGTGGACGCAGGACGCAGACGGCAAAGATGTTTACCGCGACAGCGACGACCTGATTTATTTCCCGCGCCTGTTCACTGTGGCGCCTGGCGAGCAGGCGATGGTGCGGGTCGGGCCGAAACGCCCCTATGCAGGTAGCGAGAAGACCTACCGCCTGTTCATTGACGAACTGCTTGACACAAGCGAAAAACTGACGACCTCTGGCGTGCGGTTTCACATCCGCTTTGCGTTGCCGATTTTTGTAGGCCCAACCGGAATCAAGGCACAGGGTCTGATGGAGCCGCTGACCATGGACGGCGGGAAGCTGCGCGCGCTGGTGAAGAACACCGGCAGCACGAATTTCCGTATCGAAGCGCTCGAACTCAGCGGTGACAACGGCCACAGCCAGCGGATCGACGGCTGGTACCTGCTGGCCGGGCGCAGTCGCGTGCATACGCTGGAGGTGCCCAAGGCAGCTTGTCTGGCGGCACGGCGTGTGGAACTCAAGGCAATGGCCGGGGAGCAAACCTTTTCCGCCGGACTGGATGTGCTACCCGCCATGTGTGGGCAATGACGCGGTGGTCCTTGCCCGTGAAGCCAGCCACCCACTTCATCACACTGGCCATGGCGTTGACGCTGTTGCTGGCCGTGCGTGTAGCCGCCGCGCAAGCCTACGAGGGCATGATTCTGGACTTGCAGGTAAACCAGCAGCGGCGCGGTGAATTCACGGTCTATCGCAGTCAGGACGGCGACTACTTTGTGCGCGCTACCGATCTCTCTGCGTTCGGGTTGCGCGCCGACGTAGCGCTGCAGCGCAGTCGTATCGAGGGTGAGGACGGGGACTTTATTTCTTTGCGCTCGCTCGGCGCCAGTCAGCCGCGCTTTGACGCCAAACGCCTGGCGCTTGAATTTGACCTGCCGTCGGAACTGTTCCCCACCAGTCAGCGTGATCTGGGCGCGCCACGGCGCGCCAATGCGCCAACCTCCAGCGAGCGCAGCGCTTTTTTGAATTACCGCTTGTCGTCCACCGACAGTGGCGCCGGCTCGGTGCCAGCCAGCGTGTTGGCAATGGAATTGAATCTGCGCCTGTACGACGTGCTATTTCACAACGAAGCACAGGCTAGCAGTGACGCGTCACCGCGGCGCTTTGTCACGCAGTTTGTTTACGACCGGGTGGTGGACCAGCAGCGCTACACGCTGGGAGACTTTAGCGCCGCGTCGGGCGATCTTGGCTCCACGGTGGCGATGGGCGGGCTGAACTTGTCAAAGATTTACCAGATGGCGCCTGATTTGGTACGGCAACCCGTGGCCGGTTTTGCTGGCGTGGCGACTTCTCCGTCAAAAGTGGAGGTGCGCGTGGGTGGTGTTCCGGTGGCGACTTCGCAGGTTGGGCCTGGGCCGTTCGAGCTGCAAAATCTGCGTCAGTACGGCGGCGCGCGGGACGTCGATGTGGTGGTGCGCGATGCCTTCGGGCGCGAGCAGAGCTACGCGTTTCCGTTCTACTTTTCCGAGCAGTCGTTGCGTGCCGGTTTGCACGAATACAGCTACTCGTTGGGGCGCATGCGTGTGGATGCAGGCACCGACAGCGACCACTACGGCCCGCTGGCTTTTTCCGCGTTCCATCGCTATGGCTACAGCGACACGCTGACCCTGGGTGCGCGCGCCGAAGCCGCCAGCGGGCTTTACAACGCCGGGCTGCAAGCGACGCTGCGGCACAACCTGGCCGGTGTTTTTTCTGGCGCAGTTTCGCTCGGCAGCAAGGCCGGACAACGCGGTGCCGCGAGCTCGTTTGCCTATAGCTACCAGCAGCCACGCTTTGCGGTGCAGGCCGTTGCGCGCAACTTCACAGCCCAGTACGCTCCGCTGGAGGACTTGCTCACGCCGTTTCGCGGTCGCGCCGAATACGGCGCCAGTTTTTCCTGGTTTGTGAAAGAGGGCGGCAGCGTCAACATCAACCGCAACATGGTTGCCCTGCAAGATCAGCCTGCCAGCCAGGTGACAAGCGTGTCTTACTCGCAGAGCGTTGGCGGCAGCGGCTCGGCGTTTGTTACCGTGCAGCGTACCCAGAACGACGCCGTCTCTGTCAATCAAATTCTGGCTGGCATTTACTTTTCGCTGGACCGCAAACACAACGTCTCTGTCAACGCCAATCGCAGCGATGACGGAGCGAGGAATTTCTCGGCTCAGTTGAGCCGCAGCGTGCCGCCGGGCGAGGGGTTTGGCTACCGTGTCGGCTGGAATGCGGCCGGCGCCGGGCAGACGCAAGACCTGTCCACTTACCTGCAATGGAACGCGCCTGCGCTCACCCTGACGCTGGGTACTGGTGACACCCGCACGCCGGACAGCAGTTCCAGGCGGCGCGAAGTAGCTGCCTTTGGTGCCGTGGCCTACGCCGGCGGCGCCTGGGGCTTGTCACGCCTGATCAATGACAGTTTTGCCATTGTGCGCATTGGCGACGGCGTGCAGGGCGTGCCGGTTCTTGGCAACAGTCAGGTAATTGATCGCAGCAACGCGAGCGGACAGGTGGTTGTGCCGGACCTGGGTGCCTACAATGAGTCGCGCATCTCAATCAGTCTTAAGGATATACCGCTTGAATATTCGGTTCCCCGCGAGAAGTTCACCGTCACGCCTGCCTTGCGCAGTGGCGTGCTGCTTGATTTCGGCGTGCGTCGCATGCGTGCGTTGGTCGGGACGATCCGGCTGGGCCGGGGTTTTGAGAAGCAGGACGGCGACAACCTGCCGGTGCGCCTGCTGCGCGCCGGCGTTGCGCGGGACTTTATGACAGGCCGCGATGGACGCTACTACGTTGAGGACATCGCGCCCGGCGACTACCGGGGTGACGTCCAGACGCCGCAGGGTAACTGCAGCTTCACGCTGTCGGTGCCCGAGTCGCAGGATTCCATCGTGACCCTGGCCGAGGCAAGCGTCTGTGAGTAAGTTCGCACCCAAGGTCTTGTGCGGTTGCCGCGTCGCACCGGCATTGCTGGCCATCGCGCTGGCCGGTGCTTGCGCCAACGTACAGGCCGCGATTACGTGCGTGTTCACTACGTATTCTGTGGCTTTTGGCAACTACGACCCGTCTGCGGCCGGGGCCACCAATGGCAGTGGCACGGTCAGCGTAAACTGCACGCGTGACAACGTCACCGGGAGCCCCAACTTTACTGTGGCACTGGCCATCGGCGCGGGTAACTGGGGTTCGTTCGCAAACCGACAAATGCAGATCAGCACTGGCAGCGAACGCCTGCTCTATAACCTGTATCGTGACCCCGCCCGTACTCTGATTTGGGGCGACGGCATCGCCTACCCCACGGCTTCGATCCCCATCACCGGGATCGCCAAGAACAGCAGCAAGACTGGCTCGTTTACGATCTATGGCCGCATTCCGGCGCTGCAAAATGTTGCTGCCGGAAATTACGCAGACAGTGTTCTAATTTCAATCACGCCGTGAGGCACCTATGTCAACACTATACCCACAGCCCGCTCAACAGCTTCCGATAGGTCAGTTGCTCCTGTCTGCCGGATTGGTTTCGAAGGACCATCTCGATCAGGCACTCGACTCGCAGCTTGCGACCGGCGAGAAGCTGGGCGCCACGCTCATCAATCAGGGCGTGCTGGAAACCAAGGACCTCGACGCCACGCTGATGGTGCAGCAAAGCGTGCGCAAGATCCTGGAGGCGCAGGCTTTGGTGCAGCGCAGCGTGGGGGACTTTCTTGAGACCTTGGTGCAGCCACCGGTTGCGCTGGATGCATCGCAGGCGGAGTGCTTGCGCATTGGCGAGCTGCTGATTGCGCGCAAGGAAGTGCAGCGCGAGGACGTCGAAGAGGCGCTGCGCCGACAGGTGGGAACCAATCACCGGGTTGGCGCCATGCTGGTGACGATGGGGGTCATCACCGCAGCTCAACTGAACAAGGTGCTATCGCTGCAACGAAGTTTGACGCTGGGCTTGCTGGCGTTGGGGGTTGGCGTTGGCGCTGCGCTGGCGCCCATGAGTGTGGCTGCGGCGCCGGTTGGTGGCAGCACCATGCAGATATCCGTCACGATTCAGAAACACGCCAAGATCAAGGTCACCAGTAACCCGGTTTCGATGCAGGTCACGCAAGCCGATATCGCGCGCGGTTATGTCGATTTGACGGATCGAAGCTCCATCGATATTCGATCCAACAGCAACGACAGCATTGTGCTGGAATTTCAGGGCCGCGACGCCAGTCCGGTCATCCGCGACGTGCAGGTGCGCGAGGGCGGTCGCACAACGTCGCTGAATAACGCGGGCGCGCGGATGCTATTGCCTGGCGCTGCGCTACCCGGTGTCGTGCGAACGGTGGACTTGAGTTACCGCGTGTTCCTGGCGGCTGATGTGCAGCCCGGCAGTTACGCCTGGCCATTCACGCTCACGGCAATGCTGGTTTGAACGTCCCGCGAGCGTGTGCCCGTTTTGGAGATACCCATGCAAGCCGCCCTGCTTCACAGTTTTGGTTCACCACTCAGCCTGGAAGATGTACCGCGGCCGATACCCAAGGCCGGCGAACTATTGATTCAGGTCGAGGCGTGCGGCGTCTGTCACTCCGATTTGCATGTGGCCGACGGTGATCAGCCGCCACTCAAAGCCGTTACCAAGGCCGATCTGATTCCCGGCCATGAGGTGGTCGGGCGCATCGTGGAACTGGGCTCCGGGGTCAGCGGACTTTCTTTGGGTGATCGGGTCGGCGTGGCCTGGACGCACGCCACCTGCGGCACTTGCGAGCCGTGCCTGGAAGGCCTGGAGAACCTGTGCCGCAAAGCGGTTATTACCGGCGTCATGGTCGATGGCGGCTTTGCCGACTACATGGTGGCGCGCGCCAGCCACGTGTTGCCGGTCCCGGCGGAGCTTGGCGCCGTCGAAGCGGCTCCCCTGTTTTGCGCCGGGCTGACGGCCTACCGCGCGCTCAAGAATGCCGGGGTGTGCGCTGGTCAGCGGGTGGCGGTGTTCGGTGTCGGTGGTTTGGGTCACCTGGCGGTGCAACTGGCGCGTGCCTGGGGCGCCGAGGTCATCGCGCTCGACCTCGATGAAGCCAAATTGGCGCTGGCACGCGAACTGGGCGCTTCCATGACGCTGTATGCCGGTAACGCCGACGATATTAAGGCGCTGCGCAAAATGGGCGGCGTGCATGTGGCGGTTGTCACTTCGGCAGCCAAGGCCGCTTACGACACGGCCTTCAAATGTCTGCGCCCGGGCGGAACGCTGTCAGTCGTCGGCCTGCCAGCAGAGGCGCTCACCTTTTCGGCCCTGGGCCTGGTGGGCATCGAGGCGCGCGTGCTCGGCTCTTCGGTCGGCACACGCGACGACATGCGCGCGGTGTTGAAACTGGCAGCCGAAGGCAAGCTGCGCTGCGTCACCGAGACGCAGCCACTGGACCAGGTAAACCAGGTGTTCGAGCGCATGCGCCGTGGCCAGATTGCCGGTCGCATGGTGCTGACCTGCGGCTGCGGCTAGCATCCAGGCTGAGGATCAGCCGCGCTCAGCGCTTGGCGCTGGCTGCCATGGCTGCCAGATAGCGCGCCTTGTTTTCAGCATTCGGCGGGTACAGCCCCGGCAGCGCGGCGCCTTGCTCCACCTGGGTCATGATCCAGTTCTCCAGCCGTTCCTGCTCGGGCGCGAGCGCCACGATTTCGTCCAGCAGCGCCGCTGGAATCAACACGGCGCCGTCATCGTCTGTCACCACCACATCGCCCGGGAAAACCGCCACGCCACCGCAGGCGATGGGCTGCTGCCAGGCGACAAAGGTCAGGCCGGCCACCGACGGCGGGGCGGCGGCGCCGCTGCACCAGACCGGCAGGCCGCAGCCGAGCACGCCAGCCATATCGCGCACCACACCGTCGGTCACCAGCGCGCTAACGCCGCGCTTGACCATGCGGGTACACAGGATGTCGCCAAAAACGCCGGCGTCGGTGACGCCCATCGCATCGACCACGGCAATGCAGCCTGCTGGCATGTCCTCGATGGCGGCGCGTGTGGAAATGGGTGAGGACCACGATTCGGGTGTCGCCAGGTCTTCACGCGCCGGCACAAAGCGCAGCGTGAAGGCGCGCCCGACCAGGCGCGGCTGACCGGCGCGCAGCGGGCGCGTGCCGCGCAACCAGACATTGCGCAGGCCTTTTTTGAGCAGCAGGGTGGTCAGCGTGGCGGTGGTCACCTGGCTGAGAATGTCGACAACCGAGCGGTCGAGTTGCATGTTGACGGGGTTGCTCATGGAATCTCCAAATATGCTGTCATGGTTGCAAAAAATCACGGATGGCAAACAGCACTCCGTCGGGTGCTTCGCTCATCAGCGAGTGGCCGGCGTCGAGCATCAGCACGGTAGGCCGCGCGGCCTTGGAGATCAGCGATTGCGCCGCCTTGGCCGGCGTCATCTGGTCCTGCCGGCCCAGCACAAAAAGGGTAGGGGCCGTAACACTGGCCATGGCCGCTTCCCCGTGGGAATAGTCGTCGCAGGCTTTGAAGCCGGTGTGGAACACGTTGACCGCCGGGTTGCTGGCCAGCACGCGCTTCATCAAGGCCTTGGAGCCGCCATACAGCCAGGTGCCGGGGCCCAGTGTTGAGGGCGGCGGCGCCAGCGTGAAGTGCGAGAAGGTGTTGACCATGTCGATGGCCTTGAACGGCTGCGTTTGCGAATTCTCCAGCAACGCGGGTGCCACCTTCATCGGGTGCGCCGTGCCCACAAGCACCAGGTGGCTGACGCGCTGTGCCGCGCGGCCCGCCGTTTCGAGCGCAATCAGCGAGCCAAAGCTGTGCCCCACCAGCGCCGCTGTTTGCACGCCGGCGGCGTCCATCAGCGCCAGCACAAAGTTGGCCGCGTCTTCGACGCTGGCAGGCGGTGCGCCGGCGCTGCGGCAATGGCCCGGCAGATCGACCGCCAGCACGTTCCAGCCGTGATTGGCCAGATAGCGTGTCTGCAAAATCCAGACGCTGTGGTCGTTCAACGCGCCGTGGATGAAGATGGCGGTCGGCTTGGCCGCGTCAAACGCTTTGCCGCCGGTGTAGCAGTAGGTGCTGTGGCCGTTGACATCGAGCTTCATGCTGCTTTCTCCGCTGCTTTCAAAGCGCGCTTGAGGTCATCGATCAGATCGTCCGGGTCTTCCAGGCCGATGCTCAGGCGAATGGTGCCCTGCGTGATGCCGCCGGCCGCCAGCGCCGCGTCGCTCATGCGAAAGTGCGTCGTGCTGGCCGGGTGAATCACCAGGCTGCGACAGTCTCCCACATTGGCCAGATGGCTGAACACTTGCAGGTGCTCGACAAATTTCTTGCCCTGCTCGCGGCTGCCCTTGAGGTCAAAGCTGAACACCGAACCGGCGCCGCGCGGCAGCAGTTTTTGCGCCAGCACGTGACTGGCGTGGCTGGGCAGCAGCGGGTGACCGACGCGCGCGACGAACGGATGGGCCGCCAAAAATTGCACCACTTTTTCGGTGTTGCTCATGTGGCGCGCCATGCGCAGCGACAGGGTCTCGATGCCCTGCAAAATGAGCCACGCCGAGTGCGGGCTCAGGCAGGCGCCAAAGTCGCGCAGGCCTTCGCGCCGCGCCCGCAGCAGGAACGCGCCGATGGTGGACTCCTCGCTGAACACCATGTTGTGAAAGCCCTCGTAGGGCGTCGTCAGCTCGGGAAATTTGCCCGACTTGTCCCAGTCGAAGCAGCCGCCATCGACCACAATGCCGCCGATCACCGTGCCATGGCCGCTCAGGAATTTGGTCGCCGAGTGGTACACCAGATCGGCGCCGTGCTCGAACGGTTTGATCAGCCACGGCGTGGTCAAGGTGGAATCGACCAGCAGCGGCACGCCGGCCTCGTGCGCGATGGCGGACACCGTGGCGATGTCGAGCACATCGAGGCCCGGGTTGCCGACGGTTTCACCAAAGAACAATTTGGTGTTGGGTTGCACCGCTGCGCGCCAGCCGTCGATGTCACCGGGCTTGACGAAGGTGGTTTCAATGCCAAAGCGGCGCAGCGTGTAATGCAGCAGGTTTTGCGAGCCGCCGTACAGCGCCGTGCTGGCCACGATGTGCGCGCCGGCGCCCATCAGCGTCGCAATGCTCAGGTGCAATGCAGCCTGGCCGCTGGATGTGGTGATGGCGCCAATGCCGCCTTCCAGCGCCGAGACGCGCTGCTCCAGCACCGCGTTGGTCGGGTTGCTGATGCGCGAATAGACATGGCCGGCGCGCTCCAGATTGAACAGGGCCGCAGCGTGGTCGCTCGACTCGAACACAAACGAGGTGGTGAGATGAATCGGCACCGCGCGCGCGCCGGTCGCAGGGTCAGGCGCGGCACCGGCGTGCAGCGCCAGCGTGTCAAAGCCGGGGTCGGAGTAGCCGGGCATAAAGATCCTTCGTGAGTTGATCGTCAGGCTGCATTATCCAATGCCGCATGTTGGCATTTTCTTTCGCCAGCGCGTGCTAACATTGTGCCTACATACGGTGAAGCGGGGCCCTTGTTGTCGTCATTGCGAGCGAAGCGTGGCAATCCAGGGGTACATGGATTGCCGCGTCGTTGCACTCCTCGCAATGACGAGCTGAAAATTTCGCAATTTCCAAGTCGTTTGAGAGGATCAAATCATGCAAGTCGCTATCCGAAAAATGGGAAATTCTCAGGGCATTTTGATTCCCAAGCCGATTCTTGCCCAAGTGGGGCTGGAGGGCACGGCCGACTTGCAGGTCAAAAATGGTGTGATAGAAATTCGCCCGCTCAAAAGCAACCTGCGCCAGAACTGGTCGGCAGACAGCCAGCGCATCGCCCAGGCCGGTGACGACAAGCTGGTCTGGCCAGCGTTGGCTAACGACGGTGACGCGGAGTTGGTCTGGTGAGCCCGGTAACTCTGAAGACCGGTGACGTGTGGCTGGCAAACCTCGACCCAACAATTGGCAGCGAAATCCAGAAAACGCGACCGTGTGTCGTGATCTCTCCCGCCGAAATGCACGACTACCTGCGCACGGTCATGGTGGCGCCGATGACCACTGGTTCACGCTCCGCCGGTTTTCGCATTCCGGTCACATTCCAGGGTAAATCGGGTTTGATTCTGCTGGATCAAATTCGCACGCTCGACAAGTCCCGCCTGGTCAAGCGGGTTGGTGCGGTCCACGCCGCGACGCTGGAAAAAACCCTGCGCACCCTGCAAGCTGTCTTTGAGCCGGCCTGAGTCACCAGCAGCTCTGCGCAGTCTGTGATAATCAAACGCCATGAGCGGCAATACTTTCGGCAATCTCTTCGCGGTCACCAATTTTGGTGAATCCCACGGCCCGGCCATTGGCTGCGTGATTGACGGCTGTCCGCCGGGCATGCGCCTGAGCGAGGCTGACATCCAGGGTGATCTGGACCGGCGCCGCCCCGGCACCTCCAAATTCGTCACGCAACGCAACGAGGCGGATGCGGTGGAGATTCTCAGCGGTGTGTATCAGGGCAAAACCACCGGCACGCCGATTTGTCTGCTGATCAAAAACACCGACCAGCGCAGCAAGGACTACGACAACATCGTGGAGTCGTTTCGGCCTGGCCACGCCGACTACAGTTACTTCCAGAAATACGGCGTGCGCGACCCGCGCGGTGGTGGTCGCTCCAGCGCGCGTCTGACGGCGCCGATGGTGGCCGCCGGTGCTGTGGCCAAGAAGTGGCTGGCCGAGCAGTACGGCACGGTGTTTCGTGGTTGCATGTCGCAAATTGGCGAGTTGCCGATTGTTTTTGAGTCGTGGGAGTTTGTCGCCAACAACCCGTTTTTTGCGCCGATGGCTGATGTGTCGGCGCTGGAGACCTACCTGGAAGCGCTGCGCAAGAGCGGCGACTCGTGCGGCGCACGCATTCGCGTGGTGGCGTTGAACGTGCCGATTGGCTTGGGCGAGCCGCTGTTTGACAAGATGGACGCCGAGATTGCCTACGCCATGATGGGTATCAATGCCGTCAAAGGGGTGGAGATTGGCGCCGGCTTTGCCAGTGTGGCACAGCGCGGCAGCACGCATGGCGACTCGCTCTCGCCGCATGGGTTCATGTCGAACAATGCCGGTGGCATGGTGGGTGGTATCACGACCGGGCAAAACCTGGATGTCTCGATCGCCGTCAAACCAACCAGTTCTATCAGCACGCCACGCAACTCGATCACCACCACTGGCCAGGCCACGCAGGTTGTAACCAAAGGGCGGCATGACCCCTGTGTTGGCATTCGTGCCACGCCGATTGCCGAGGCCATGCTGGCGCTGGTGGTGATGGAGCACGCGCTGCGCCAGCGCGCCCAGTGCGGCGATGTCAAGGTCACTTTGAAGCCGATCAAGGCTTCGTTTTAGTTGTAGGTCGGGTTAGCGCAGCGTAACCCGACAAATCGCCCGCACAGCGTCGGGTTACGCCTGCGGCTAACCCGACCTACCAATTCTGCGTTCTGACCAGGTTGTGCGAGCACCAACCAAAATTTCAAAAACTCGCCGTATTGACAAAGCGCATCGGCTGATCTGTCAGAGGATGCCGCAACTCAATGACGCTGGCGTGCAGCAGTAAACGCTGCGACATGGCTTGCACGCGCTCGCTGCCATACAGCGCGTCACCGACGATGGCGTGCCCCAGCGATAGCAGATGCACACGCAACTGGTGCGAGCGTCCGGTGACCGGCTCCAGTTCAAGCCGGGTGGTTTGCTGCGCCGCGTCGTGCGACCGCACGCGCCAGCGCGTGACGCTGGGCTTGCCGTGCAGCGGGTCGATGATGCTGCGTGGCCGGTTTGGCCAGTCCAGTCTGATGGGAAGGTCGATAACGCCCCAGGTTTGCGGTGGCGCTGCCAGCAGACCATCGACCACAGCCTCATAGCGTTTGTGCACTGTGCGGCTGGCAAACGCCTGGCTCAGGCTGCGTTGTGCCGCCCCGCCGCGCGCCATTAGCAGCAGACCCGAGGTCGCCATATCCAGCCGGTGCACGACCAGTGCGTCGGGATAAAGACGTTGCGCCCGCGCGCTCAGGCAGTCCTGCTTGTCGGCACCACGTCCGGGCACCGACAGCAAGCCGGGCGGCTTGTCCAGCACCAGCAGCGCGTCGTCCACATACAGCACCCGCAGATCGTCGGCTGCCGCGCTGGACGCCATCGCGGCAGGCGCTGTGGTCAGCCCTTGCCCGGAGCGTTCTTCAGCTTGCCGCGCACCGGCACCACGGTGGTGATGGTCGGGCGCACCGCATCGGGCGACACCGGCTTGGCTGGCGCTGTGTCTTTCTTTGGCTTCTTGACCATCTTGTTGCTTTGCTGACCTTTGGCCATTTTGTGCTCCTGAAGTTGAGGGGTTCAACAATTCTTGATCCGGAATTGAACGGTTCGATTATCGCGGCAACCTGAAATATTTTCGAACTGTTGGCAATACCCGACACCACGGTCATTTCGGCGGTGATAACTTCACGCCCTGACTTACCAACCAATCCTATTGCCATGCCTAAAACCCTGATTGAACCGTTTCGCATCAAGAGCATAGAGCCGATCCGCATGACGACCCGCGCCGAGCGCGAACAGTTGCTGGCCGACGCCAAACTCAATGTCTTCAAGCTGCGCGCCGAAGACGTGCTGATCGACTGGCTGACCGACTCCGGCACCGGCGCCATGTCGTCGCGCCAATGGGGCGCCATTATGGAGGGCGACGAGAGCTATGCCGGCGCGCGGAGTTTCTACCGGCTCGAAGCGGTGATCCAGGGCATCACCGGCATGCAGCATTTTGTGCCGACGCATCAGGGTCGTGCGGCCGAAAAAGTGTTGTTCACCGCAGTCTGCAAGAAGGGCGACCTGGTGCCCAATAACTCGCATTTCGACACCACGCGCGCCAACCTGGAATACATTGGCGTCGAGGCGGTCGATCTGGTGATTCCCGAAGGACTGCAGCCGGCGCTGATCTATCCGTTCAAGGGCAATATTGATTTGCAGCGGGTTGAAGCGCTGCTCAAGAAGGATGGCGCGCGAATTCCGTTTGGCATGATCACCGTGACCAACAATACCGGCGGCGGTCAACCAGTCTCCATGGCCAATATCCGCGCCTATGCGGCGCTGCTTAAACAGCATGGCAAGCCGTTCATCATGGACGTTTGCCGCTTTGCCGAGAACGCGATGTTCATCAAAATGCGCGAGCCCGGTTACGAAAACGCGACGATCCGCGACATCGTGCAAGAGATGTTCTCGTACTGCGACGGCTGCACCATGAGCGCCAAGAAGGACGGCATGGTCAACATCGGTGGTTTCATCGTGCTGCGCAGCGAAGAGTGGATGGACGCGGTGCGCAATGTGCTGATCATGACCGAAGGCTTTCCGACCTATGGCGGCCTGGCCGGGCGCGATCTGGAGGCGCTGGCGGTCGGGCTGGAGGAGGGCATGCAGGAAGACTATCTGCGCTACCGTCTGCGCACCGCCGAGTACCTGGGCGAGCGCCTTGAAGCATCCGGTATCGGCTTCGTCAAACCGACCGGTGGTCACGCCGTTTATATCGACGCCAAGACGGTGCTGCCGAACATGCCGGTGGCGCATTACCCGGCATGGGCGCTGTGCAATGCGCTGTATCTGGAAGGCGGCATTCGCGGCGTTGAAATCGGCTCGGTGATGTTTGGCAAACGCCTGGCCGATGGCAGCGAGACCTACCACAGCATGGAACTGGTGCGCCTTGCGTTTCCACGGCGCATGTACACCCAGTCGCACTTCGACTACGCGGCCGAGGTGATCGACGAAGTCAAGCAAAAAGCCGCCAGCATCCGTGGCGTGAAGATTACCAAGCAGCCGCAGTTTCTGCGCCACTTCACTTGCGAATGTGCCTGGGTTGATGCGTGACGCGCAGGTCTTGACATGTAGCCCGGTAGGTCGGGTTAGCCCAAAGGGCGTAACCCGACAGTTCCCTTATGACATCGCACTACACTCCCATAGTCAGGATATAGCTGCCGGTGGACAAACATCCTCATCGCAGTGTCATGAGCAAAAGGGACAACCGTGAAATCTGGAATTCGCGATAACAAGGACAGGGGAACAGTTGCTGACTTTTTGACCGAGAAGGTTGCCGCTGGCAGTCGACTCTCAGTCGTGTCGGCTTACTTCACCATTTACGCCTATCAAGCCCTGAGCAAGCAACTCGATGGCATTGGTTCCCTCAAATTTCTTTTCGGTGAACCCAGATTCATCCAGACGCTGGACCCTGAAAAGACCGATAAAAAAGCCTTCAAGATTGAGGACGAAGGCTTGGAACTTGCGAACCGCCTCCAGCAAAAAGAGGTGGCACGACGCTGTGCGGAGTGGATCAACAACAAGGTTGAAATCCGATCCATCCGTGAGAGCAACCTGCTGCACGGCAAGCTGTATCACATCGACGATGGCCGGCGCGAGCATGCGCTCATGGGTAGCTCCAACTTCACACGTCGGGGACTCGGGCTGTCGGCCACGCCGAACATTGAGCTCAATATGGTGGTCGATAGCGACCGCGACCGCTCCGACCTGAAACAATGGTTTGACGAACTATGGTCAGACGCCTCGTTGGTGGAAGACGTGAAGTCACAGGTGTTGGAGTACCTGGCCCAGTTGTACGTGGACCACCCGCCTGAGTTCATTTACTTCAAGACACTCTTTCATGTCTTCGAAAAATTCTTGTCTGGTCAGGACGAGAACGCCCAGTTTTTTGAAAACACCGCCATCACTGATACGGAAATATGGAAGACGCTGTTTGACTTTCAAAAGGACGGTGTCAAAGGCGCCATCCAGAAAATCAACACCCACAACGGCTGCATCCTGGCTGACAGCGTGGGTTTGGGCAAAACCTACTCTGCGCTGGCCGTCATCAAATATTTTGAGCTGCGCAATCATCGTCCGCTGGTGCTGTGCCCTAAAAAATTGCGTGACAACTGGACCGTTTACCTGGCGCAAAACGCCAGCGAGCTAAACCCTTTCCTCAAAGACCGGTTTGCCTACACCGTGCTGTCCCACACCGATCTGTCGCGCGATGGCGGCAAGTCGGGCGACATCGACCTAAGCGCCATCAACTGGGGAAATTTTGACCTGGTCGTCATTGATGAATCACACAACTTCCGCAACAACGTCAAAGGCAAACGAGACGAGGAGGGCAATGTCGTCCGGCTAAGTCGTTACGAGCGGTTGATGCAAGACATCATTCAGTCCGGCGTCAAAACCAAAGTGCTGCTGCTGTCTGCCACACCCGTCAACAATGACCTGAAAGATTTGCGGAACCAGCTCTACCTGGTGTCTGAGGGGAGTGACCACGCTTTCATGCAGTCCACGGGCATCGCCAGCATCAAGCAGACGCTGGACACGGCGCAAAAAACATTTAGCGAATGGGCCAAGCGTGTGGGCGACCGCAATGCCAAAGACCTGATGGATCGCCTGCCGGCAGGCTTTTTTACTTTGCTGGACGAGCTCACCATCGCCAGGTCCCGCAGGCATATCCAAAAATATTACCGCTCGTCGATGGCGCAGATTGGGCAATTCCCTGTCCGCTCAAAACCAGTGTCTATCTATTCCGTGATAGATAAAAAGGGCCGTTTCCCCACCTATGACAGGCTCAACGAAGAAATCGAAAAGTACCAGTTGGCACTCTTCAAACCATCCATCTACGTCAACCCTCTTTTTAAAGATCAGTACCAGGGCGAAAGCAACGTCCGCAACTTCAGCCAACAAAAACGCGAGGAATTTCTGATCGGCATGATGAAGGTGAACTTCCTCAAACGGTTGGAAAGTTCGGTCAAGTCTTTTGCTATCACGATGGACCGTACCGTCAAGAAGATTGAGGACTTGGAAGAGCGTCTCAAGGACTATCAAAAGTTACGCGATGGCAAGGCCCAAGACCTGCAAGCTACTTTGTTCTTGATGGAGGCTGAAGAAGACGAAGAGTTGCGCGAAGCCTTTGAGGTGGGCACACTCAAATACCGCATGGAGCACATGGATGTGGACCGCTGGCTGGCAGACCTGGCAGCAGACAAACAGCAGCTTTCCATGTTGGCTGAAAGTGCTGACGGTGTGGGACCAGAGCGCGACGCCAAACTCGAAGAGCTCAAGACCCTGATCAACAACAAAGTGACTCAGCCCAGCACGAACAAGAATGGCGAGAGCAACCGCAAGATCGTGGTGTTCTGCGCCTTTGCAGACACTGCCGCCTATCTCTACGAAGAGCTTCAAGACTGGGCGCAGAAGACGCTACGCGTCAACATTGCACTGGTGTCTGGTGGCGCGCGCCCCAACCGCGCCACCTTTGGCAAAGCAGAGTTCAATCAAATTTTGACCAACTTTGCCCCACGCGCCAAGCAACGCGCCAAGATGCCCAGCATGCCGCAGAGTGGCGAGATTGACATCCTGATTGCCACCGACTGCATCAGCGAAGGTCAAAACTTGCAGGACTGCGACTTGCTGGTCAACTACGACATTCACTGGAACCCGGTGCGCATCATCCAGCGCTTTGGTCGTATAGACCGTATCGGCAGCCTCAACACCAGCATCCAGCTCGTCAACTTCTGGCCCACGCCGGACCTGAACAAATACATCAACCTCAAGAACCGGGTTGAGGCACGCATGGCGCTGGTGGACATCTCTGCCACCAATGAAGACAACATCCTGACCAACACCGAACTGGAAGAACTCATTCAGCAAGACCTGAAGTACCGGGACAAACAGCTCATGCGTTTGAAAGATGAAGTGCTTGATCTGGAAGACTTCGACGAATCGGTGGCACTGAACGAATTCACACTAGACGACTTTCGCATGGACCTGGCCAACTACGTGGAGGCCAATCGCGCCAGGTTGCAGGACGCGCCCTTTGGCCTGTATGGCGTGGTGCCCGTCAGCACAGAGCATGCGGCGGTCCAGCCCGGCGTCATCTACTGTCTGCGCCAGCAGCAGCCAGCAGCAGGGCATGAGGTTATTAACCCTCTGACGCCGTATTTTCTGGTGTACATCCGGTCTGACGGCGAGGTGCGCTACAACTTCACTGCGCCCAAGCAGGTGCTGGACACTTTCCGCGCTCTGTGCCAGGGCAAAACCGAGCCCTATGCCGATTTGTGCAAACTGTTTGACACCGAAACTTGCCATGGGCAAGACATGACAACATACAGTGCCCTGCTCGACAAAGCCGTGGCCGCCATTGCCGCCCAGTTCAGCCGCAAGAACGCGGCCAACTTGTTCAGCGGGCGGGCTGGCAAACTGATGGATGCCACCAAGACCGTAAAGAACAATAATGACTTTGAACTGATTACCTGGTTGGTGGTAAAGTAGATACGTTTTCAGGCATACAGTAAGGAGGTGTTCCATGCAAACGACTGCCAAAGTTTTCACCACCGGCAACAGCCAGGCGGTGCGCCTGCCGAAAGCGTTTCGGGTCAACGTTGCTGAAATGTGGATCACCAAAAACGACGTCACCGGCGAGATTACTCTCAAGCCCAAGGATGAAGACCAGCGAAAACGCAATTTGGCTGAACTGTTCAGAATGATTCGGGAAGCACCGTTCACCGAAGACTTCATCCTCCCGCGCAGTGACGAAGTGCGGCCCAATCCTTTCGAAGAATGGGCACAGCCCTTACCACCCAAGCAGAGCAAGCGCGTAAATAGCGCCAAGCGGACAGCGCGGGTTGCGCGATGACGCGCTATCTGCTTGACACAAACATCGTCAGTTATTTTGTCAAGGGTGTGAACCCCGGTTTGGTCGCGCGCATGGAGCGCGGGTTCAGAGCGCAAAACATGGTCATCTCGTGCATTACACGGGCCGAGGTGCGGTACGGCGCGGAACTGATGGACGCCAATGATCGGCGGCGTGCCCGTATCGACATCATGTTGGACGACCTGCTGGCACTACCCTGGAGCGTTGAAGCTGCCGACTTGTTTGGCAGCATCAAAGCAAGCCTCAGACGCCAAGGCATACCCATCGGCGATTTCGACACTCAAATCGCCGCCCACGCCTTGGCCGCAGACCTGACCCTGGTCACCCACAACACCCGCCACTTTGAGCGCATACCCGGCTTGAAGCTTGAAGACTGGATGGTTTGATGATGGCAGAAGTACGTCTGAAGAATGAGCTGTTGAGCGCCATTCGCACGTTCAATCGCGCTTCGCTGCACGATGCCGCGTTGCGTTTGTTTGCCACGCTTGGTTATCAGTCCGACCGCACCCTAATCATTGATTCCGTTTCTGCCTTTTGTGATCAATTTGACCCATCGGGCAAACTCAACCATCCCAGCGCACTGAAATCTCAGTGGACATCCGCCGACCTGCTGTTTCAGTTGACGGACGAAGAGCTATCGCGCCACGCACAACTTTTTAAAGACACATCGGTCAAAACGTCGCTGCTCCAGTCCTACGTGTTCTTTGCTGTCGAACTTCGACCGGGCGACTACGCGCGTGGCAAGCTGGCAGGCATTGCACGCCAGATCAACCGCATTTTCCCCATGCCTGTCATGGTGCTTTTCAAGATTGGCGGCAGGTTGTCGCTGGCCGTCATCAACCGCAGGCTCAACATGCGCGATGAAAGCAAAGACGTCCTGGGTAAGGTCACGCTAATTCAAAACATTGCCATCGACAAGCCTCACCCAGGTCACTTGGACATTTTGGGTTCATTTGCTACCAGCGAACTGGTAGCGCGTAAGAAGCCTATCAACAGCTTCGACCAGCTCCACGCCGCCTGGGAAGACGTGTTCAACGTCGAGTTGCTCAACAAGCGCTTTTACGAAGAGCTTTCCAACTGGTATTTTTGGGCGCGCAAGCAGGTCAGTTTTCCTGAAGACCTGGAGCCAGATGAAGCAACGCGCAATTCCACCAGTGTCATTCGCCTGCTCACCCGCCTTATCTTCTGCTGGTTCTTGAAAGAAAAGGACCTGATTCCAGACCACCTGTTTGATCAAGAGGCCGTCGCTGCGGCGCTCTCCTCCGTCGGAGACGATGAAAGCACCTACTACCACGCCATATTGCAGAACCTGTTTTTCGCTACCCTTAACCAGCCCATGAACGCAGGTGGCGAAGTGTTTCGCCAATTCGCCGCCGATGGCAGCTTTCATGAAAATAAGAACCAGCACGGCATCAAAACCCTGTACCGCTACCAAAAGACCTTTCGCCTGCCTGATGAGGCTTTGGGCTTGTTTGACAGCATCCCCTTTTTGAACGGCGGCCTGTTTGCCTGCCTGGACACTGAAGACGACACAGGCAAGGTGCAGTATGCCGACGGCTTTTCGCGCAACCCAAAAAAGCAACCTACCGTTCCCAATAAATTGTTTTTCGCATTGCCAGAGCTGGTTGACCTGAGCGATGACTTTGGCGATGCCAAGAAAAGAAAGGCGCCGGTGCGCGGCTTGCTGCACATTCTGAATGGCTATAAATTCACGATTGCAGAAAGCACGCCCGTCGAACAGGAAATTGCTCTTGACCCCGAGTTGCTGGGCAATGTGTTTGAAAACCTGCTGGCCAGCTACGATGAAGACACTGGAAAAAGCGCCCGCCGCCAAACCGGGTCGTTCTACACACCACGCCCCATCGTCGATCACATGGTTGACGAATCGCTCAAAGCGTATTTGGCCGATGCGCTGGTCAGTCGGATACGGGGCACCATGCTGGCCGATGCCAAAGCGGGGCTCGACATTCTGTTTGCTTACACCGAGCGAGAACACGCCTTCACAGCGGCGGAAATTGATGCGCTTATCGCCGCAATAGATGCCTGCAACATTCTGGACCCGGCCTGCGGTTCTGGTGCCTACCCTATGGGCATCCTGCACAAGCTGGTGTTCATTTTGGGTAAGCTCGATCCACACAACGAAAAGTGGTTGCAGCGCCAAATTGCCAAAGCGGAAGAGATTCAAGACGTGGAGGCGCGCGAGTCGTCGATTCGTGCCATCCAAAGCGACTTTGCCAACAATGCACTGGACTATGGGCGAAAGCTGTACCTGATTGAAAACTGCATTTACGGTGCCGACATTCAACCCATCGCGATTCAGATTGCCAAGCTGCGTTTTTTCATCTCGCTGATTTGCGACCAGAAAACCCATGGCGACAAAGCCCGCAACTTGGGCATTCGCCCCCTGCCGAATCTGGAAACCAAGTTTGTCGCCGCCAACAGCCTGCTGGGCTTAAACCTGCCGCAGAACCGCAGCCTGTTTGAAAACAAGGAAGCCTCCAGGCTGGAAAAAGAGCTTGAAAGAGTTCGCCACCGCTACTTTTCAGCCCAAACCCGAAAAGACAAACTGGCGCTGCAAAAGAAAGACCGCGAGCTGACGCAAAAAATCATTGACGAACTGAAGCACGACTCGTTTGGCAATGAAGACATCTACCGCCGCATTGCCTGGAACCCCTATGACCACCACAGTGTGGCTGACTTTTTTGATCCGGCCAAAATGTTTGGCCCTGAACTGGCAGGTGGGTTTGACGTGGTCATTGGCAACCCGCCCTATGTGCAGATTCAGAAGTTTTCAGCAGCACAAAAGGCCATTTGGGCCAGCCAGAAACCCCCGTTCAAAACCTACACCGCCAGCGCAGACATTTATTGCCTGTTTTACGAACGCGGGATGCGCCTTCTCAAAGAGGGCGGGCAACTGAGCTACATCACCTCCAACAAATGGATGCGGGCAGGTTATGGTGAGCCCCTGCGAAAGTACTTGGCGACAGAAACAAATGTGGTTTCGGTGATGGATTTTGGGATGGCGCAAAACTTCGGTGCCGCCACTACCTACACCTGCATCGTTCACCTGAGCAAGCAAACCAGCCAGCAAGGCGCACGTTGCTGCTACGTGGCCGACGACAAAGAAGCGATGCAAGACCCGCATACCTACTTTGAAGACAACGCAGTGGTCATCAAACACCTGAGCGAGACCCCGTGGGTGCTGCTGACTCCTGCAAGACAAAGAATTAAGCAATTGGTTGAAGCACAGGGTTTGCCACTTGAGAAATGGCAATTGCAAATCAACTACGGTATCAAAACGGGTTACAACGAAGCGTTCTACATAACCACGAAACAGCGGGATGCCTATATCGACGAAGACCCCCGGTGCAAGGACTTGATTGTTCCGTTGTTGCGGGGGCGCTATGTCGAGCGTTTTGCAACGGGTTGGAATGCAGCAGAGGATGAGAAGTGGATGATTGGTACGTTTCCCTCGCTTGACCTCAAATTTGCAAATCTCCCAAAACCAATTCAAAGGCACTTCGGCGAGCATCGCTCTGCCTTGGAGCCCAAGCCTCGTAACTGGCAAGGCACCAAGTGGACGGGGCGTAAGGCGGGTTCCTATCAATGGTTTGAAACTCAAGACCCCATCATTTACCGCGCCGAATTCGAGAAGCCGAAAATTATTTATCCCAACATGACCAAGTACCTGCCGTTTTATTACGACAGTAGCGAGGGGTTTTTTGGTAACCAAAAATGTTTCATCATCACTACGGAGAACGAGTCGCTTCAGTACTTGACGGCAACTTTGAACTCTACCGTGTTTCGGTGTTGCTTCAAAGACAGTTTTCCTGAGCTACTTGGGAGTACCTACGAACTCAGCAAAATCTTCTTCGACAAAATCCCCATAAAAAAGCCAACACCCACGCAAGCGAGCTTGTTCGAGGCGCTGGTGCCAATGGTGCAGGCGGCCAAAGCGGAATTTCAACGAACGGGCGATGCGGTTCTGCAAAACACCGCTTCGTTTCTGGAAGAAGTCATTGATGCGTGCGTGATGGAAGTCTATTTTGCAGATCACATGGCGGAAAAGAAACTGAGCATGATGGAACATGTCACCCCGCTGCTGGATGGGTTCAGCGCGTCCGCATCCAAAGGCGAGCAAGCCCAAGCAGCACTGCGCTTCTACGAACTCGCCATCGCCGGACATTCGCCCACCGTTGCGCCGGCGCCGGTCCG
>JANNUE010000324.1:0-16301 GCA_031394895.1 Betaproteobacteria bacterium | reverse complement strand
AAAGTCCTGCCAGCGGCGGTAGTCCGCCTCAATGTAGTTGGCCATGCGGATCAGGGTGTCCGCAACGCCCACTTCGGCCACGATGGCTGCGACGTCTTCCACGCTGAGAAACTGGGTTTGGACGGGAGAGTGTTGTTTCATATCTTGCTACTCGATTAAGTTAAGAGTAGTGTCTCAAGACGGCTTGGCAATGTAAATCGTCAACATCGCTTTCTTTTTGATAAATTTATGCCATTTTGTCACTCATAAATATCAAAACGACAATTTACTCCGGTCGATCGAGTTTGGTTGACAGCAAGATGGTCGAAAAAGTATCCACCACGCCCTTGATGGCTCGCACCTTGTCGATCACGGCGTCGAGCTCGTGGGTTGACTCGGTCGACAGCATGGCGCACAGGTCATAGCGGCCGCTGACGGAATAGAGTTTGACGATCTCGTGCCGCCGGGTCAGCGCACGCACCACATCGGGTTCGTTTTTTGATTCGATCGAAATCAGCACCATGGCACTGATGCTCGAAGAGGCGCGCGCCACTTTAACGCCCACGGTGTAGCCGGTGATGACACCGCGATCTTCCAGCGCTTTCAAGCGCAGTTGCGCCGTGCTGCGCGCACAACCCAAGGCTTTGGCCAGCTTGACCATGGGCAGCCGGGCATTGACCTTGAGCAACTGAATGAGCTGGTGATCGAGGGGGTCCAAGGGGGTTGTCATGGGGCAATCAGTCAATTTGTATGAATGCCGAATTTTATGTCTGAAATTGACGTGTACTTTCAGACACTTTGCCTATTTCTCTCGGCGCCACTGTTTCCTAAACTCATCGTCAACGCCGGCTTCTCTCGGCACCGCTGTGCGGACCCACAACCACAACAAGTGAGCTTACATGCTGCAAAAAGTCGATTTCAATCTGAATAAAAAAATGCTGACCCGGGCCGAGCTGGACGCCTACGATCCGGAATCCGAATCATGGCAGAAGCAGTTTGCCCGGCGTTATACCCACCACTCGGAGCTCACCGGCGTGCTGAACAACATCGAGAACGTCAACGAAACCGTCTATGACAAGTTTGCCATTGCGATCACGCCCTACATGGCCAAGCTGATGGACCGCGACGACCCGAACTGTCCGATCCGCCAGCAGTATCTGCCGTCGCACTTTGAGGAAACCAAACCGGGCTTTGCCACCATGCTCGACCAACTAGGCGAAGAAGGCGACACGGTTCCCGGCACGAGCGTCGTGCACCGCTACCCGCGCCGGGTGCTGTTTCTGGTGTCCAACACCTGCGCCACGCTGTGCCGCTTCTGCACCCGCAAACGCATGGTGTCGCAACCGACCGGCGCGGTGGCCAAGGACCAGATCGAAGCCTCGATTGACTACATCGCCGGCAACAAGGATATCGACGACGTGCTGCTCTCGGGCGGCGACCCGTTCACTTTCACCGACGAGCGACTCGACTACATTCTGGGCCAATTGCGTAGCCGCGCCCCGCATGTGCGCTTTCTGCGCATTGGTTCGCGCATGGTGGTGCAAATGCCAACGCGCGTCACGCCCGAGTTGTGCGCCATACTGGAAAAACACCGGGTCCAGATGGTCAACATCCATATCAATCACCCGAAAGAAATCACACCGCTGCTGCGCGCGCGCGTCAAGCTGATCCAGAAGGCCGGCATCATGATGGGCCTGCAGTCGGTCTGCCTGAAGGGCGTCAACGACAGCGTCGAGGTGATGCGCGAGTTGTTCATGCAGGCGATCGAGATGGGTGTGCGGCCCTACTACGTCTATTCAACCGACATGGTCGAAGGCGCGCACCATTTCATCGTGCCGCACCGGCGCATGCTCGAACTCTACGAAGGCCTGCGCGGCTGGATCAGCGGCCCGGCGGTGCCGACCTTTATCGTTGACGGCCTGGGCGGGCTGGGCAAATTGCCGATCATCCCGAGCTATGTGCGCGAAGAGCCGCTGTTGGATGGCAGCGGCACCACCGTCAAATGCCGCAACTACAAGGGCATGACGGTTGAGATGCCGGGCCTGGGCCAGGACTACAGTTTGCCAACGCAAAGCAACTAACATCAGCTCACCATGAAACAAGGCTCCCCGTACGGCACGCACCGCGTGCTCGAACCTCTTGGCGTGCTGCCGCAAGGCGCCTGGAAGATCGACAACTCGATGGAGATCTGCGACAACGAGATTCTGATCGAGGTGTCGGCGCTCAATATCGACGCCGCCAGCTTTACGCAAATCAAGCAGCAGGCCAATGGTGACGTGGCGCAGGTCGCGCAGATTGTGCAGGACATCGTGGCGCAGCGCGGCAAGATGCACAACCCGGTGACCGGCTCCGGCGGCATGCTGATCGGTGCCGTGCTGGCGATCGGGCCGGCGCTGGCAGAGCGCACCGACATCAAGGTTGACGACAAGATTGCGACGCTGGTATCGCTGTCACTGACGCCGCTGCGCATTGACGAGATCACCAAAATTCACCTGCACAAGGACCAGATCGAAATCAAGGGCCAGGCGATCCTGTTCGAAACCGGTCTCTATGCCAAGCTGCCCAGCGACATTGCCGAAAATCTGGCGCTGGCGATTCTCGACGTTGCCGGCGCACCGGCGCAAACCGCGCGCCTGGTGCAGCCCGGCGACACCGTGCTGGTGATCGGTGGCGGCGGCAAGTCCGGCACGCTGTGCGTCTATGAAGCAAGGAAGCGCGCAGGCGCCAGTGGCTGCGTCATCGGCATCTCGCCGTTCGAGAAGGATTGCCAGCGCATGAAGTCTCTGGGCTGGGTTGACCACGCCTTGCAGGTCGATGCGACCAACGCGCTGGCGCTGATGCAAGCGGTCAGTGCCGTGACGAACGGGAAGCTGGCCGACGTCGTGATCAACTGCGTCAACATCCCGAACACCGAGATGGGCAGCATCCTGGCCACGCGCGACGGCGGCAAGATCTACTTCTTCTCGATGGCCACCAGCTTCACCGCCGCCGCGCTCGGCGCCGAAGGCGTTGGCAAAGATGTGGAGATGATCGTCGGCAATGGCTACGCCAAAGGCCACGCCGAGTTGGCGCTGGCGCTGCTGCGCGAGAGCGCGCCGTTGCGCCAGCTTTTCGAACAACTCTACGTCTGAGCCGCAGCCAGCATGGCGGACCTGTCCATCCCCCGCAGTGCGCTCTGGCATCAAATCCAGCGCGCCGGCGCCAGTACGGTGGCGGTCATGGGCATGAGCAAGAACACCGGCAAAACGGTCGCGCTGAATCACTTGCTGGCGCAGGCGGCGAGCGCTGGCGTGACGGTCGGTGTCACCTCGATTGGCCGCGACGGCGAAGACCGTGACCAGGTGTTCTCTTTCCCGAAGCCGGCGATCGTGGTCTGGCCGGGCAACCTGGTCGCCACTGCGCGCGCAACCCTGGCACGCGCCAAGGTTCACTTCAAACAACTCAGCGCCACCGGCATCGCCAGCCCCATGGGAGAGATCGTCATCGTCCTGGTGCAAGAGCTCGGCGACATGGAAATCGCCGGTGCCTCACTTGGGGTCGAGCAGCGCAAGGTGATCCACCAGTTGCAGCAATGCGGCGCCGCGCTGGTGCTGCTCGACGGCGCGCTCGGGCGCAGCCAGCACGCCTCGCCCGCCATTGCCGACAGCGTCGTGCTGGCCACCGGCGCGGCCATCGGTGGTGGCATCGGCGACGTGCTGCGCAAGACCCAGGAGCGGCTCGCCATATTGGGCATCGCGCCGGTCGATGCGGCCACACACGAGCTTTGCCAACCGCTGTTTGACCAGGGTGGCGTCGCGATCTGGAACAAGCAGGGTGACATCGTCTTTCAGGCTGATATCGCAAGCCTCAATGCGGGCGCGGTGCTGCTGCAATATATCGACCATGCACCGGCCACCATTGCGCTCAGCGGCGCGGTCGGGCGTTCGCTGTGGACGGCGCTGTGCACGTTGGCGGCGCGCCATCCGGGTCTGACGGTGGTCGTTGCCGACGGCACCCGTCTCTTTATCGATCAGAGTGATCTGCTGGCGCTGCAAAAACTGGGCGCCCGGCTGCTTGCGATGCAGCGCATCGACATCAGCGGCATCACGCTCAACCCTTACTCGCCAATGGGCGGAAGTTTCGCCGCGCAAGAATTTTTGGCGGCAGCGCGACTGGCGTTTGGCGGCTACGCAGTGAGCGACGTCGTGTGGGAAGAAGAAGTGAAAGAAGAAGGAACAACCAGATGAGCCAGTTGCAGTTGGACCCGGCGCAAATCGAGCGCGCGCGCGACTCTGCGCGGCGCATTGCGCGCCAGGTATTTGACGAGATGAGCCAGTTCACGACCACCACCGTGGAGCGCGCCACGCTGCGCCTGCTCGGCATTGACGGCGTGGACGAAAACATGGTGCCGCTGCCAAACCGGGTGGTCAGCCATTTGCAGCAACACAAGCTGCTGCAACACGGCGCTGCCAGCGCCGTCGCGTCCGCGATGGCCGAGCAAGACTGGAGCGCGCAGCAAGTAGCGCAAGCCGTCGCTGCCGGGACGCTGACGCTGAAGCGGCCTAGCAACGAAGCCGTAGCGCGCGCTGGCGCCGATGCGCTGGCGCGCCAGCGCTGCGAGCAAATCGCCACTCAGCGCGCGCGCCGCGCCGAGAGAATCGAGTCGCTGGGCCAGGGCGAGTGCCCGTGGCTGTACCTGATTGTCGCCACCGGCAATATCCATGAGGACGTGATACAGGCGCGCGCGGCCGCCGAGCAAGGCGCCGACATCATTGCCGTGATCCGCTCGACCGGCCAGAGCCTGCTCGACTACGTGCCCTATGGCGCGACCACCGAGGGCTTTGGCGGCACCTACGCGACGCAGGAGAATTTCCGCCTGATGCGCGCCGCACTGGACGAGGTCGGCGACCGGATCGGGCGCTACATCCGTCTCACCAACTACTGCTCGGGCCTGTGCATGCCGGAGATTGCCGCGATGGGCGCCGTCGAGCGGCTCGACATGATGCTCAACGACTCGATGTACGGGATCATCTTTCGCGACATCAACATGAAGCGCACCTTCATCGACCAGTTTTTCTCGCGCATGGTCAATGCTTTTGCGGGCATCGTCATCAACACCGGTGAAGACAACTATCTGACGACGGCCGACGCTTATGAGGCAGCACACACGGTGCTGGCGTCGCAGTTGATCAACGAGCAGTTCGCCTATCTGTCGGGTCTGCAGCCACAACAGATGGGCCTGGGCCATGCGTTCGAGATCCACCCCGAAATGGAAAACGGCTTTCTGTGGGAACTGGCACACGCGCAACTGGTGCGCCAGGTGTTTCCGGATGCGCCGCTGAAATACATGCCGCCAACCAAGCACATGACCGGCAACATCTTCAAGGGCCATGTGCAGGACGCGCTGTTCAACATGGCCAGCACGCTGACCCAACAGAACATCCACTTGCTGGGCATGATGACCGAGGCGATTCACACGCCGTTTATCCAGGATCGCTTTCTGGCGATCCAGAACGCCAAATACGTATTCAGCACGATGAAGGATCTGCACTCTGAGATCGAGTTCAAGCGCGGCGGCCTGATCGAGCAGCGCGCGCAAGGTGTTTTGGCCGAGACTGAGGCCATGCTCTCCAACATCGAGGGCATCGGCCTGGCTGCGGCAATCGGCAACGGTATGTTTGCCGAGATTTCGCGCACGCCAAGCGGCGGCAAGGGGCTCGACGGCGTGATTCAAAAGGCCGACGACTACTACAACCCGTTCCCGCATTTGATGCTGCGCGAAGGAGCCCAGAATGTCTGACAACATCAAAGCCGGGCAGTGGGTCAAACCGTATGGCGACACGCTGGGCGACGGGCGTGTGCAAGTCTCTTTCACGCTGCCGGTGCCGCTCGATGAAACCGCGAAAGAAGGCGCGAAGCGTCTGGCGGCAATGATGGGGCTGGACGAGCCCGCCGTGGTGCATGCCGAAGACATGGGCCGGGGTTTCAGCTTTTATGTGGTCTATGGGCAATGCAAACATCAGGTTGATCTCTCCGGCCTGCAGGTCGCAAAACCCGAGTATGAAACGCTGGACAAGGACGGCATCAATGCGCTGATCGCACGGACAATGGGCCGGCGCATGGTCGTCATCGGCGCCTGCATAGAAACCGACGCGCATACGGTGGGCATCGACGCGATCATGAACATGAAAGGCTTCAACGGCCACAAGGGGCTCGAGAGCTACCACGAGATCCGCGCCATCAACCTCGGCGCGCAGGTCGATTGCGAAGACCTGGTGACGCGCGCGATCGAAGAGAAGGCCGACGTCATCCTGGTGTCGCAGGTAGTGACGCAAAAGAATATCCACCTCGACAACCTGACCAAGCTTAGTGACTTGCTCGAAGCCGAAGGTTTGCGCGACCGGGTGATACTGGTCGTCGGCGGCCCCCGCATCAGCCACGAGTTGGCGAAGGAACTGGGCTACGACGCCGGCTTTGGCAGCAAGACCTACGCCGAAGATGTGGCATCGTTTGCGATTCACGAATGGATTCAGCGAAACAAATAACTTGCGCGACAGATCTTTAGCTCTGTCCCCAATCGATTAAGGGCATTATGGAAAACTACACCAGTCTGATCCGCTTGCGCATGAGCGCGCAGGACGCACACTACGCCGGCAACCTGGTCGATGGCGCCAAAATGTTGCACCTGTTCGGCGACGTGGCGACCGAGCTGCTGATCCGCAGCGACGGCGACGAAGGCCTGTTCGTAGCGTACGACAGCATCGAATTCCTGGCGCCGGTCTACGCGGGCGACTACATCGAGGCCAGCGGGCGCATCGTCGCGATGGGCAAGAGCTCGCGCAAGATGGTGTTCGAAGCGCGCAAGGTAATTCAAAGCGCCGGCGTTGCGGGTCAAGCCTCGGCGGCGGATGTGCTGGCTGAGCCGGTGGTCGTGTGCAAGGCGTCCGGCACCTGCGTCGTGCCGCTGAACTGCCAACGCCTGAAAAATCCAGGGATATAGAAGATTTAGATGCACCCGTATTCGTCATTGCGAGGCCACCAGGCCGTGGCAATCCAGGACTTCCGGATGCATGGATTGCCACGTCGCTACGCTCCTCGCAATGACGGAAACCTGAACGTCATTTCCAACTCTTGGGCAGGACCAAACCAGCATGGAAAAACTCATCATCACCGCAGCCCTGACCGGCGCCGAAGTCACGCGCGATCAGCAGCCGGCGCTGCCGGTCAGCCCGCAAGAGATAGCTGTTGCCGCCGAAGAGTGCGTGAAAGCCGGCGCTTCAATTGTTCACCTGCACGCGCGCAAGGCCGACGGCAGCCCGACACAAGACCGGGACACCTACCGCAAAATCATCGAAGCCATCAAGGCGCGCTGCGACGTGATCATTCAGGTCTCGACCGGCGGCGCGGTCGGCATGACGCCAGCCGAACGTCTGGCGCCGGTGACGCTCTCGCCCGAGATGGCGACGCTGTCGATGGGCACGGTGAACTTTGGCGACGACGTGTTCATGAATCACCCGGCCGACATGGAAGAGTTCGCCCGCGCGATGCAACAGCACGGCGTCAAGCCGGAGCTTGAGATCTTCGACACCGGCATGATCAGCACCGCCAACCGCTGGCTGAAGAAAGGGCTGCTAAAAGGCCCGCAACATTTCGACTTTGTGCTCGGCATTCCCGGCGGCATGGCCGGCACGCCGCAGGCCTTGATGTACATGGTCGAGCAGTTGCCGACGGGTGCGACCTGGACTGTCGCCGGCATCGGCGCCGCGCAGTTGCCGCTGGGCACGCTGGCGATTGTTCTCGGCGGCCATGTGCGCGTCGGCTTTGAGGACAATATTTTCTACTGCAAGGGCGAGCTCGCCAGCAGCAACGCGCAACTGGTGGCGCGCATCGCGCGCATCAGCCAAGAGCTCAATCGTGGGGTCGCCACACCCAACGAAGCACGGGCCATTTTGGGATTGAAAACGATCTGATTTGCGAGATCACGACGCCAGTCACAATCAGTGCGCCACCCAGCAGCGCGCGCCCGGTAAGCGTCTCGTTGATCCACCAGACGGCAGCCAGCGCGGCAAACACCGGCTCCATGCCATAGAGAATGGCGGCCTGCACCGCGCGAACTCGCTGCTGGCCCCAGGCCTGCAGCCAGACCATCAGTGCACTGGCGATCACCCCAAGATACAGCAGCACCCATACATGATGGAGGCTGCGCGACCACAGGCCGGCCCATGAAGCGCTCTCCAGCACGCCAAAACCGATGCTGCCCAGCAGCACCATGACGAGCGACTGCACCAGCGCAAGACGCTCCGGTCGCAGCGGCGCATTGGCACGCGCGCTGTACTCGATCAGCAGCACATAGACGGCATAGACAAAAGCCCCGGCCAGCGTCAGTGTGTCGCCCGGCGACCACGGCGCCTGCTCGTAAAAGAGCCCGCCCAGACCGAGCACGCCGAGCACGGCGCCGAGCACCACCGGCCAGCCAAAGCGCTGCCCCAGAAAATAGGCCAGCAGCGGCACGATCAGCACATTGAGCCCGGTGACAAAGGCGTTGCGGTTGCTGCTGGTTTGCGCCAACCCCGAGACCTGCAGGTAAAACGCGCAAAACAGCACGCCGCCAATGACCGCGCCCCAGCGCAGTTCGGCCCGGCTCAAGCCGCGCAGCAGCGGCAGCAGCACCACACTGGCAATGATGAAGCGCAGCAGGATGATCTCCAGCGCGCCAAACTCGCCGCTGATCTGCTTCATGACAGGGAAGGTGGTGCCCCACACCACCGTCACCGCCATCAGCGCGGCCAACCCCAGGCGACGCGCCCGGGCGCTGGCAAACATCAGGGTCAACCTGTTAGTCCGTAGGTCGGGTTAGCGCAGCGTAACCCGACAAGGGTGTTAGTTGAACGAGTACTTGGCCGACAGGTTCACGCGCGACAGGTCGCCCTTTTCGCCAGCCAGGGTCTCGCGCCGGCCAAAGATGTACTCGGCGCCCAGATCGACATTCTTGATCGGGTTGTAGATCAAACCAAGGTGCGCCTGATAGGCGCTGCGGTTGATCGCCCATTTCCCCATGGTACCCGCGCCAGAGTCCAGCCCGTTGGAACGCATGAATGCGGTGTAGTCATTGTCATAGTTGCGTAGTGCGCCGAGCACAAAGTTGGCACGCAGGGTGTCGCTGGCCTTGTACTGGTAGCCGACCACAATGCCGAGTAGTTTCTCCAGCACGATGCTGTTCGTGCTGGCATCAAAGGCAGCGCCTTCCACGCCATAGAAGTAGCGACCAACGCCTTCGCCATAGGTGAAGCCCACGCTAAGGAAGTCTTTCGCGTCACGCATTTTGATGAAGGCGGTACTGGCCACGCCATAACCGCGTCTGGAGACCTCCAGACCGGCGCCGTCATTGACGCGCAACTCCTGGCTAAGGCCGCGCACGCTCAAGGCGCCCCAGCCATAGCTCTTGTCCCAACGGGCGATCAAATCAGGCATCTTGGCGAGGCCTTGCAGAGACGCGCCACCGGCACTGTCAAGCAGGTAGTTGACCGAATTCTCCAATGCGACCGTGAAGGTTCCCGAGTCCTTGGTGTTGTAGGCATAGCGCACCATGGGCTGGCGCGCAAGCGCAGTGCCGATCGGGCCGTTGAAGTCGGTGGTTTCCGGGGAGTTGTCCACATCCATGAAGGTGGACCAGGTCTGCCCGATCAACAGCCCGCCGAATTGCCCATAACCGTGGCGCAGGCGGAAGTTGTAGGAATTGGTCCAGCCCTGGGTGTAAATGTTTCCGACCGTGCCGTTCACGGCGCCGTTGCCGGTGCGTGGCTCGTTGTAGAAGTCGCCTTCGATCTTGATACCCAGCGGGCCGTAGGCGGTGGGCGTGGACGCTTCGAAACCCAGGCGCGAGGTGCGTGCCGTGATGTAACTGACACCGTTGCGTGTCGTGCTGCCGTTAATCGGTGCGTACGGCACGTAAGTCGAAAAGTCGCTGTCGGAGTTGTCTCCCCTGAACTCCTTGATGCCGTTGATTTCGGCATAGCCATAAATACGCAGCGAGGTCTCGGAGCCCGGCAGGCGGAAGCTATTGCCAATGTCGCCCAGCACGACGGCATCTTTTTGCTTGATTTCAAGCTGCTCAATGCGGTCATTGGTGCTGCTGGCCACCGGTGCGGCGGCGCTTTGCCCCTTGAGCGCATTGAGCTCCTGGCGCAGGCGTTGAATTTCTTGACGCATCTCGTCAAAGTCGGCCTTGGTCTGACCAAAGGCCGGCAGACTCAAGACGCCAGCGGCCAATAGAGCTAGGGTAGTTGCAGATACTTTCATTTTTGTCTCCTGTAAAAATCAATTAAAAATTAGTGACTGATCTGGCCCAAAAATGCCCGCACGCGGGCACTTTCCTGGGCGCCAAAAAATACTTCGGGAACGGCATCCTGGGCGACCTGGCCCTGGTCCAAAAACAATATGCGGTCCGCCACTTCACGGGCAAACCCCATCTCGTGCGTGACGATGATCATGGTCATGCCCGACTGCGCCAGCTTCTTCATGACGTCGAGCACTTCCTTGACCATCTCGGGGTCCAGCGCCGAGGTCGGCTCGTCAAACAACATGACCTTCGGGCTCATCGCCAGCGCCCGCGCAATCGCGACACGCTGCTGCTGGCCGCCAGACTGGGCAAACGGGTACTTGTGCGCGTGGTCTTCCATGCCGACGCGGGTCAGCAATTCCATCGTGCGCGCGTTGGCCTCTTTGCGTGGTGTCTTGCGCACCCGGCGCTGCGCCAGCGACACGTTGTCGAGCACAGTCAGGTGCGGAAACAGGTTGAACTGCTGGAACACCATGCCGAGTTCGCGCCGCAACGCATCCAGATGCTTGAGGTCGTCATCGACTTCAATGCCGTCCACCACGATGCGACCGGAGTCGTGCCGCTCCAGCCGGTTGAGCATGCGCAGCAGTGTGCTTTTCCCCGATCCGGAGGCGCCAATAATCGCGCTGACTTGGCCCGCATTGAAGTGCGTGCTGACGTCGCGCAGCACATGGTGCGGCCCGAAGTGCTTGTTGACTTTGTCGATCGTGATCAGCGGCGCGGTCATGGCTGGCGTCCTTCGACGTCATAGCGGCGCTCGACAGCACCCGATATCTGCGTCATCACGGTGGTGAGGATCAGATAAACCAGCGCCGTCGTGATCAGCGTCGGCAGCGGCTGAAACGTGGTGGCCTGAATGCGGTTGCCCACATTGGTCAGCTCCACCACGCCGATGGCATACGCCAGCGACGAGTCTTTCAGCAGCGCCACTGTGTTGTTGACCAGCGGCGGCAACGACACCTTGAAGGCTTGCGGAAAGGTCACGTCCATGAAGGTGTGCCAGCTCGACATACCGAGCGAACGCGCCGCCTCGATCTGCCCCTTGGGCACGGCCAGCAGTCCGGCCCGGATCGCTTCCGCGTTGTAGGCGCCGACGTTGAAGGCCAGCGCGACACAGGCCGACGCGAAGTCGTCCATCCGCAGCGCGGGCACCAGCGTTGGCAGCGCCAGAAACACGAACAAGATCTGCACCAGTAGCGGCGTGCCGCGCATCACCCAGATATACAAGGACGCGATCCAGCGCAGCGGCACGATGCGCGAAGTCCGCCCCAGCGCGGCCAGCACGCCGATGAAGATACCGGCCAGACCGGCCACGATGGTCAGCTCGACCGTGACGCGCGTGCCTTCGGCAAAATACTGCGCGTTGTTGCCGATCGGGTCGGGCACCATCGCTAGCGGAATCGCCATCAGCCACAGCAACACTACCAGCACCACGCTGGCGAGCGCAATCGTGGCGCTGGAGCGCTGCTGGCGACTCCAATGCTGCGGCCACTCAGGAAGAGCGATCTTCACCGGGTAGGTCCAGTCTGGGAAAGGCTCGCCTGCCGCTTAGCGGCAGCGCACGTCTTCGTTGAAGTATCTCTTTGACAGCGTGGCGTAGCTGCCATCGGCCATGACTTCGGCCAGCGCCTTGTTGTAGCCCTGCACCAGCGAGCTATTGCCCTTGGCAACGGCTGCGGCAATGCGCTCGACAAAGACAAAGTCGCCCAGCTTCATGCCGGCGTTCGGGTTGGAAGAAATCGCAATAGCGGCGACAAATTTGTCGGTCACCCAGGCATCAACGCGCTTGGTCAGCAAGGCGCCACGGGCATCCGTGTCCTGCGGGAAGTTCTTGACCTCTTTCACGCCGCTGAGTTTCTTGACGTTGTCCAGGTAGGTGGTGCCGGTCTGGACCGACACCGTTTTGCCGTTCAGGTCGGCAACCTTCTGAATCGCCGGGCTGAGCGACACAATGGCGCCGCCCGAGCAGTAGTGCGGCTCGGCAAACGTGACGGCCTTGGCACGTTCTTCGGTGATGCCGTGCGAGGCAATCACCAAGTCCCAGCGGTCTTGCCGCAAGCCAGCCAGCAAGGCGTCAAAGCCGAGCGCCTTCCACTCGATCGTGACACCCATCTTCTTCGCCACCAGCTCGGCCAGCTCGACTTCAAAGCCGCTGAGCTTGGCGCCCTGGAAAAAATTGAAGGGCGCAAATTGCCCTTCGGTGGCAATATTGATCTTGCCGTCTTTCTTGACTTCGTCCAGGGTTCGGGCCTGTGCCGTGACGGCGCTGGCTACCAGCAGGCCCAGCGTGGCCCATTGCTTGATTCGTTTCATGTCTGTCTCCTCTTTGTGGTTAATTAACTAAATAACGGGTTCCGGCGAGCTGGCCGAAGACCCGGAATTATCGCGGGTTAAATCATGCTTTTCCATTCTGTTTGCGCATTAGCGTGCTTTTTCCAAACAAACTTTCGATCAGATCAACCGCCAGCTCGGCGGTCTGGTTGCGCACGTCCAGCGCCGGGTTGAGTTCGACCACGTCGAGCGACGCCAGGCGGCCGGTATCTGCAATCATTTCCATGCACAACTGGGCTTCGCGGTAGGTCGGACCGCCGCGCACCGTGGTGCCGACACCGGGCGCGATGAGGGGGTCCAGAAAATCCACATCCAGGCTGACGTGCAAATGGGTGTTGACATCGACCAGCGCCAGCGCCAGCTCCATCGCCTGGCGCATGCCCATTTCGTCGATGTAGCGCATGTCGAAAACTTCGATGCCGATGTCGTGCACCAGACGCTTTTCGCCGGCATCCACGCTGCGAATGCCGATCTGGCGGATTTCCTTGGGACGCAGCACCGGCACATGGCCGCCAATCTCGATCAGCGCCTGCGGTCCGTCGCCGCACAGGCAAGCCACCGGCATGCCGTGGATGTTGCCGCTGGGCGTCAGCGTCGCGGTATTGAAGTCGGCGTGCGCATCAAACCACAGCACGCGCAGCTTCTTGCCAAGATCGCGACAGTGCCGCGCCACCGCGCTGATCGAGCCAATCGCCAGGCTGTGGTCACCGCCGAGCATGATCGGCAACCGACCGGCCTTGAGTTCGGCGTAGGTGGCGTCGTGCAGCAACTGGTTCCATTGCACCACTTGTGGCAGATGCCGAAAGCCGTCAACAGCCTCTTGCCACGGATTGGCGGGGCCGGCCAGATTGCCGCAATCCTTGACGTTCAAGCCAAACTGGGCAATGGCGCCGGCGATGCCTGCGACGCGCAGCGCCTCGGGCCCCATGCGGGCGCCCAGCGTGCCGGCGCCGATATCGGTTGGTACACCGATCAGGCTGACACCGCCAGCAGCTTGGTTGGCGGCGGGCGTCTGGCTCATGCTGCCAGCGCCAACTTCTTGAAGGCCGGGCGAATCAGGCTGAACAGATCCTTCGGATTGGCCAGTTCCGGAATCAGGGACACCGACTGGCCCATTCCGAGTTCACTGGCCGCGTCGCGCATGAAGCGCAGTGCCGAGTAGTCTTCCAGCGCAAAGCCGACCGAGTCAAACAGCGTGACCTGGCTGTCGGACGTGCGCCCCGGCACTTGTTTGGCCAGCACTTTCCACAGTTCGGTCACCGCAAAATCAGCCGGCAACTGCTGCAAATCCCCCTCGATGCGGGTTTGCGGTTCGTATTCCACGAACACTGCTGCGCCGCGCAGCACGTCGGCGTGCAATTCGGTCTTGCCGGGGCAGTCGCCGCCGACGCCGTTGATGTGCATGCCGGGTTCTATCAGATCCGGCGTCAGGATGGTGGCATTGGCTTTGTCGGCAGTCACGGTCGTCACTATATCCGAGCCCTGCACCGCTTCGGCAATGCTTTCGCACGCGATCAAACGCAAGCCAGTGTGGCGCAGGTTATTCATCAGTTTGGCGGTGGCCGCGCGGTCGGTGTCGAACAGGCGGATTTCCTCAATTCCCAACAGATGATGGAAGGCCAGCGCCTGAAACTCGCTTTGCGCGCCGTTGCCAATCAGCGCCATGCGTCGGCTATTGGGTCGCGCCAGCGCACGCGCCGCGACTGCCGACATGGCGGCAGTGCGCAGTGCCGTGGTCAGGGTCAGCTCGCTCAGCAATTGGGGCACGCCGGTGTCCACATCGGCCAGCACGCCAAAGGCCATGACAGTTGGCAGACCGACACGGGTGTTCTTGGGGTGCCCGTTGACGTATTTAAAGGCGTAGGTCTTGGCATCGGCAATCGGCATCAGCTCAATCACGCCGCCGGCCGAGTGACTGGCAACACGGGCGCATTTGTCAAAATCATTCCAGCGCAGAAAGTCCGCATGAATGTAATCAGCCATGCGGCTCAGTGCCGCTGCCACCCCCATTTGGGTCACGATGGACGCCACATCCTGGGCGCTGAGAAACTGGGTTTGAACGGTCGGCTTGGTTTTCATGATGCGGTACTCTGGTAACTGGTCACCAGTGTCTCAAGAGCCAGCGACAATGTAAACGCGCAATACTGCAGTCTTTTTGCCAAACTTCTGACATTTAGGCAGCCATGAATGTCATAATGACAATATGGATGCCACTGACCAGCAACTGTTGTCACTATTACGCAAGGACGCCCGCACCAGCGTGGCAACGCTGGCGCAAAAGCTTGGCGTGTCGCGCGGCACAGTGACCAACCGTGTCACCAAACTGGAAGACGCCGGCATCATCGTCGGCTACACCGTGCGACTCAGACCGGACGCGCAACCGTCCGAAATTGGCGCCTGGATGAGCATCGCCGTCGAGGGCAACGAGACGCGCTCGGTGATTGCCAGGCTGCTGGGCGAGCCCGGCGTCGCCAGCCTGCACGACACCAACGGTCGTTGGGATCTGCTGGCCGAGTTGCGCGCCGCCAATCTGGCCGAGTTATCCAAGGTGCTCGAGCGCATTCGGCTGATTCGCAGCATCAGCAACACCGAAACCAGCATCCATCTGCAAACCTACCGCCTGTCATGACCGAACCGCTACCGGGGCTCGACCGTATCGACCTCAAGATTTTGAACTGCCTGCAAGATGATGGCCGCATCTCCAACCTGAAGCTGGCAGAGACTGTCACGCTGTCGCCAACCGCCGTGCTGGCGCGGGTGCAGCGCCTCACCAAGGACGGCTACATCCTGGGTTATGAAGCACGCCTGAACCCGCTGAAGCTGGGCGCCGGGTTGACCGTGTTTGTCGAAGTGTTGCTGGACCGCACCACGCCGAATGTGTTCGACGCCTTCAAGGCGGCCGTGCAGGTGCGACCCGAGATCATGGAATGCCACATGGTGGCGGGCGGCTTTGACTATCTGCTCAAGACCCGCATGGCCGACATGACCGCCTATCGCGAATTCGCCGGCACTGTGCTGTGGCAACTGCCCGGCGTACGCGAGACCCGCACCTACGCCGTGATGGAAGAAGTCAAGAACACAACGCATCTGGCGTTGCGCTGAAGTGCAGCCGGTGCTTCGTGCGGTTTGGCGTTCAAGGATTCAGCTCTGTGCCACTGTGTCGGCGAGAGCGCTCCGGCCTGGCACTCAGTTCCGCGACCTGGCCACAGACTTCCTGGATTGCCGCGTCACTACGTTCCTCGCAATGACGGCAAAGAACTGGTCATTGCGAGTCTCCAGTTCCGGGGCTGAACTGCACACGAACCGTGAACCAACACGTCGTCATCGCGAGGCCGCCACTTTTCTCGTCATCGCGAGCGAAGCGTGGCGATCCATGACTTAATGCTGCATGGATTGCCGCGTCGCTTCGCTCCTCGCAATGACGGGGGGATTGCTGCTTTGCTCCTTGCAATGACGGGGCTTTTCAAGATTCTTGTTGCTGCGCTCGCCCGCAAACCACCTCGGCAGGAGCACTTCGGTGCGGCGCTCAGTGCAGCTCGTAGATACCGTCTTGTCAAGCGCTTTTTGACTTGAAGTTTGGGTCGTAAGGTTGACCAGAATGAAGGACCCCAAAGCACAGGTGAGCCAGTTTACGCATGGCTGCACCAATGGCTGACATCTTCGATTTACCTTT
>JANNUE010000127.1:0-5650 GCA_031394895.1 Betaproteobacteria bacterium | reverse complement strand
CTCGGATATGGCGCGGGAACGCCAGGCGGTGGACCAAAGCGCCCAGGCGCGCGCGCTGCAGGAGAAAGTCTGTCGCGACGTGCGCCAGACGCTGTCGATCGCCTACAGCGACGTGCGCAGCCTGCGCGAGCAGCGCGCCTACCTCGACCAGCACCGCCTCGCCACCGAGAAGTCGCGCGAGGCGTATCGCCAGCAATTTGATATTGGCCAGCGCACGCTGCTTGATTTGCTGGACAGCCAGAACGAGTATTTTGAAGCGACACGCGCTTACATCAACGCGCACTACAACCAGGTGACGGCACAGGCGCGCACGCTCTCCGGCATGGGCCGGCTGGTGACGGCGCTGGGGGTGAATCGCAGTGATGTGCCGAGCCTGCAGACCGCCGGCCAGGACCGCAATGGCATTGACGCGGCCGACCTGTGCCTGCTCGACGAGTTGGCGGTGGATACGCTGGACAAGATCAAGAGCAGTGTCGTCATTCCGGTGCGGGCCCGGCCCACGCCGCGCCCGGTGCCGGCGGCGGTGCCTGCTCCTGCTCCAACCAAAGTCAGTCTGTCGGCCGACGCGCTGTTTGACTATGACAAGTCCGTGCTCAAACCCGAAGGCACGGCCAAGCTCGACAACCTGGTCGAGAGCATCAAGGCCGGTCAGCTCGAAATGGTGACAGCGGTCGGGCACACCGACTGGATCGCCAGCGATGCCTACAACAACCGTTTGTCGCTGGCACGTGCCAATGCGGTCAAAGCCTACCTGGTCAGCAAAGGGATAGACGCCAGCCGGATCCAGACAGCGGGCAAAGGCAAGACCCAGCCGGTGGCCGATAACGCCACACCAGCAGGCCGGGCAAAGAACCGGCGCGTCGATATTGAAGTGACGCAGGTGCGCCCGGCCGCCAGGTAAGGGACGTGGACGATACCGATGTACCTTTTTCCGTCATTGCGAGCGAAGCGCGGCAATCCAGGGGTTCATGGATTGCCGCGTCGCTGCGCTCCTCGCAATGACGAGTGGGTGGTACTTTCGTAATTGCCAACTCCCTAAGCAATCCGCGTTGCACCGGTTCAGTTCAGTACCGGGGCATCGGGCAGTTCATTCGGGTTGCGCTGCCCGGGCTGGAGCGCAAAGTGCTTGACCAACAGCGCCGTGACCTCATCCAGCGCCTGCGTTAGTCCGCCCTCGAATTGACCTTGCTGGAACGCGCCGCGCATGCGCTGCACCAGCGCCTGCCACACATCCGGTTCGACCAGATCATTGAGCCCCCGGTCCGCCACCAACTCAATGGAACGCTCCGCCAGCAGCAGGTAAATCAGCACGCCGTTGTTATGCGCCGTATCCCAGACGCGCAGTTTGCCAAACATGGCGACGGCACGCTGACGGGTAATCTGCCGCATGGAGGCGTCACGCCACAGGTAACTCAGTGGCAGGCCGGCCTCAACACAAATCCGGATTTCGCCTGAGTGGCGCTGCTCACTCGCCGCCACGCGTTGCGCCAGGCGACTCAGCATGTCGGTCCCGACAGCGAGTTGCATCGAAGCCGGACTCAGCCAGCGATGTTTGAAAGTTCTTTTAATACGGCGCCACATCACCAGTCTCCCGACGCACCGCCGCCGCCAAAGTCGCCGCCGCCACCGGAACTGAAGCCGCCGCCAGAGCCAAAACCACCACCCCCACCACCCCCACCCCAGCCGCCGTGACGGCCAGAACTCCAGCCGTTGCCGGCGGCGCCGCGCGCGACGCCGGAGATCAGCGTGAATACCAAACCAGCTATGCCAGCCAAGGCAGCAATGACGAGACTGGAAGTGAGGAACAAAACGACCGCGCCGACCGCCCCGCCGGCTGCCAGGGCACCGACTTTGGAGCCAAGTGTGCGACGCGCTACCGTAGCGACTACCGGAACCGCGAAGAAGGCAAACAACAGCAGGTCATTCCACTGAAAGCCACCCTTGGAGCCGACCGGTGCCGAGGTCGGAGCGGGCAAGGCCTCACCGCGGATGCGCGCCGCGATTTGATCCACGCCGGCGTCCAGCCCGCCAGCAAAATCGTTTTGTTTGAAACGCGGTGTGATAGCTTGATCGATGATGCGTTTGGCGGCCAGGTCGGGAATGGCGCCTTCGAGCGACTTGGCCACTTCAATGCGTACTTTGCGGTCGTCTTTGGCGACCAGCAGCAGCAGGCCGTCGCCAACGTCCTTGCGGCCAATTTTCCAACTGTTGGCGACGCGATTCGCGTAACTGGCAATGTCTTCGGGCTGCGTGCTGGGCACCAGCAGCACAACGATTTGCGCGCCGCTGCTTTGCTCAAAGGCACTGAGCTTGCTCTCGAGTTGCTGCGCCTGCTGGGTGCTGAGTGTGGCCGTGGCGTCAACCACATGCCCGCTCAGCGCTGGTACCGCCTGCTGCGCCAGCGCCGGTGTCAGTGCCAGTGCCAGCAGCAGACTGCAGCCAAGGCCAACGAGCCAGCACAGCACTACCGAGAGTCGAACCGGCAATCGAAACGGAACGGGCATGACGGGCACTCAGTGATCAGGAACGAGGCTTACTTCTTGTTGAAGTCAACCACCGGAGGCGTCGCCAGCGCCGCTTCGTTTTGGACTGCAAAGTTGGGCTTGGACTGGTAGCCAAACACCATGGCGGTCAGGTTGTTGGGGAAGCTGCGGGCTAGCACGTTGTAGGCCTGCACCGCCTGAATATAGCGGTTGCGGGCGACCGTGACCCGGTTCTCGGTGCCCTCGAGTTGCACCCGCAGATCACGGAACCCTTCATTGGTCTTGAGGTTCGGATATTGTTCCGACACCGCCATCAAGCGGCTCAGCGCCGAGCCGAGTTCGCCCTGCGCGGCCTGGAACTTCTTGAACGCTTCCGGGTTGTTCAGGGTTTCCGGCGTGACCTGGATCGAAGTGGCCTTGGCGCGCGCCTCGATCACCTTGGTCAGCGTCTCCTGCTCAAACGCCGCTTCACCTTTCACGGTGGCCACAATATTGGGCACCAGGTCGGCGCGGCGTTGATACTGGTTGAGCACTTCGCTCCAGGCCGATTTGGTCTGCTCGTCCAGGCGCTGAAAGTCGTTGTAGCCGCAACCTGTCAGCACCAGCGCACTTATGAGGATCAAAAACCAGCGTGTCATATAAACCTCCAACTTGTGATGCGTAACGGTAGCATAAACGCGAGGCCGAATTCAAAGCACGGCAAAATCGGCGGATGATGAACACGAGCTGAGCGATGGACGACATTGTTAAACAGGCACTTGCCAAGTGGCCCAATGTGCCCGACTGCTACGGCTGGCTGGCGCTGGATGCGCGCGGCAACTGGTATCTGCGCGACGACGATGTCCAGGCCCAAGGCCCGTTTTGCGGCGGCACTGGGCACAGCAAGGGCGAGCAACTCCGGCACGAGAAACTAATTGATTTCATCGGCCGCAATTACGAACACGATGCGCAGGGGCGTTGGTTCTTCCAGAACGGGCCGCAGCGCGTCTATGTGGAACTGGAAGCGACGCCGCTGATCTGGCGTTTGGACAATGATTTTTCGGTGCACGATCACATCGGCCGGGCCGCGACCGCACAACGCTGTCTGATCGATGAACGTGGTTTCTTGTACATTCAGTCCGGGAGCGGCTTTGGCCTGGTTCATACGATGGATACCGGCATCGCGGCGCAGGCGTTGGAGCAGGGCTTGTGGCTGCCCGAAGAGGTGTCGGGCGCCGCCTTGCCGGCGCTATTTTCCTATGTGAAAAGCCCGCACGCCGGGCAGCAAAAAGCCGGTCATTGACCGGCCTACTGTCAGGGCTGGAGCAGTCGCCGTTACTTGGCAGCCGACGCTCCGGCTTGCGGCGCAGCAGCAGCCTTCGGTTCTTCGAACTTGGCTCCGCCCGCGTTGGCCAAGTACACCACGGCGCGCCCGATTTCCAGCGCGTCAAAGTCCCCACCGCCTTGCGCGCCCATCGCATTCTTGCCGTTCAGCGCGGAGTTCAGCAGCGCTTCATAACCGGTCTTGATGCGCGCCGCCCAGGCTGGCGCGTCGCCAAACTTGGGCGCACCTACCAGTCCGGCGTTATGGCAGTTGCCGCACTGGGCCTTGAACACCTCCTCGCCTGTTTTGGGTTGACGGTTGGCGTCACGCAACTCGATAGTGCCAACCTTCTGAATACGGGCCGTCACGGCCTGTTCCGTGTTCACCACGCCAGCAGCCGGCTTGTAATACGACGTGACGTAATAGACCATGCCAATAATGACGAAGATCGGAATCACGAACGAGAAAAACACACTCATGAGCAATTGCCTGGGGGTTTTGACCGGGCCACTGTGGTCCTCGTCCTGAACGCTGGTGTGGTTGTTGCTCATGGTGTTGGCGGGTAGTCGGGACGTGGGAAGAAGGTCGCGATTATAGCGACGCGCCCTTGAAAGCACCTACAATGCCAGCTTCGGTTTGCGGCTGTAGCTCAGTGGATAGAGTATTGGCCTCCGAAGCCAAGGGTCGTGGGTTCGATCCCCGCCAGCCGCACCAGTCTAACGTTTCATCAATCTGACAGCAATCATTCACAGGACGGGCCTTTTCAGGTTCAAACGCATTAAACTAGTTCAACGTCTGAACAGAAGTTCATGCTGATGACCCATCGGCACTGCGGTAGTCCGCCCGCTTCTCTCTCAAACTACATTTCATGGCCAATCACAAGACCAAGTCACAGGAAGACCACTACTTTCAGGTGATGAAGTTGTTGCAGGATGACCCCGACCTGACGCAGCGCGAGCTGGCAGAGAAGCTTGGCATCAGCCTGGGCGGTCTGAACTACTGCCTGAAAGCGCTGAAGGACAAAGGCTGGATCAAGATGCAGAGCTTCAGCCACAGCAAAAACAAGTTTGGCTACGTCTATCTGCTCACCCCCGCCGGTGTTGCCGAAAAAGCCTTGCTGACGGCGCTCTTTCTGAAGCGAAAGATGCAGGAGTATCAAGACTTGAAGGCAGAGATTGCAGCACTGAAGATCGACGTTGCGCTGGCCGACAAAACATGGCACCAGCCCACCGGCAAGCTGTTCCAGTCATCAGATCAAATCACAAAATGAGACGTGAAACCCCATGAGCATTCTCGTCACCGGCGCGGCCGGCTTCATTGGTTCCAACTTTGTGCTTGACTGGCTGGCGCAGTCGGATGAGCCCGTCATCAACCTCGACAAGCTCACCTACGCAGGCAACCTTGAAAATCTTGCCAGCCTGCATGGCGATGCGCGTCACATCTTTGTACAAGACGACATTGGCAATAGCGCGCTGGTGTCTGGCCTGCTTGCCCAACACCAGCCCCGCGCCATCGTCAACTTCGCTGCTGAAAGCCATGTTGACCGCTCCATTCACGGCCCCGGGGAATTCATCCAAACCAATATCGTCGGCACGTTTGGGCTGCTTGAATCGGTTCGCGCCTATTGGAGCGGCCTGGACGGCGCTGCCAAAACCAGCTTTCGCTTTCTGCACGTCTCCACCGACGAAGTCTATGGCTCGCTGGGCAAGGGCGACCCCGCTTTTTCCGAAACCCATCGCTACGAGCCCAACAGCCCGTACAGTGCCAGCCAGCGCATTGACGATCATCAGCGGGATGAGTTTTTCGGGGAAGTGATACGGCCCGTAGTTGTTGCTGCAATTGGTGGTGAGCACCGGCAGGCCGT
>JANNUE010000121.1:0-1567 GCA_031394895.1 Betaproteobacteria bacterium | reverse complement strand
TCCATGTGGTCTCCTGCTGCCTGCCTTCGGGGAGCGCCGATGCTAGGTGTGGGCTGTGCCGGTGCAATTGATGTTGCGCAACGTGATCGGGCGTTGCATCAAGGCTGACGACAGGCCCCGGTTGCCCCCGGCCGCAGCCGCAAACCCCGGCCCGTACACTGCACCGGCACGCCTCTCGAGCAAATGTGGTTCTGCCACTTTGCTTGACCCCCACGGGGGGCGGGCTGGGCGCAGCCCGGCCCTGGGGGCGCTCAGACGGCCCGATCCTTCTCCAACCCCACCTTGGCCAAACCGACTCCATCGCCCTTTGCCGCCCTCGGTCTGTCCGCCGAACTGGTGCAGCGCGCCGCCGGCCTGGGCTGGACGGCGCCCACGGCGATCCAGGCTGCGGCGGTGCCAGCCATCCTGCAAGGGCAAGACCTGCTGGGCCTGGCGCCCACCGGCTCGGGCAAGACCGCGGCCTACCTGTTGCCGCTGCTGCAGCGGCTGCTGACCCAGCCTGCACTGGCTCACGAGCGCCCACGGCGGTTGCGGGCACTGATCCTGGCGCCAACGCGCGAACTGGCCGCGCAGATCCACGAGCATGTGCGTGCGCTGGCGCCTGCGGTCAAGACGGTGCTGGCGGTGGGCGGCTTGTCGATCAACCCGCAGCTGATGGCCTTGCGCGGCGGTGCGCACCTGCTGCTGGCCACGCCGGGCCGGCTGCTCGACCTGGTGGCGCACAACGCGCTGCGCTTGTCGACGCTGCAGGTGCTGGTGCTGGACGAGGCCGACCGCCTGCTCGACCTGGGCTTTGCCGACGAGATCGGCCGCGTGCTGGCCTTGTTGCCGACCCCGCGGCAGACGCTGCTGTTCACCGCGACGCGGCCCGACGCCGTGTCGGCACTGGCGGTGCGTGCCTTGCGCGACGCGCAACTCGTCGACGCGCCGCTGGCCGACACCACGCAGCAGCCAACCATCCGCCAGCGCGCGATCGTCGTCGACACCGCGCGCCGCACGGCCTTGCTGCGCCACCTGGTCCGCAGCGAAGCCTGGGACCGGGTGCTCGTCTTTGCGGCCAGCCAGTACGCGACCGAGCACGTGGCCGACAAGCTGCGCCAGGCCGGCCTCAGCGCCGCGGCCTTGCACGGCGGGCTCAGCCAGGGCCGGCGGCGCCAGGTGCTGGCGGACTTTCAGCAGCGCGCGCTGGTGGTGCTGGTGGCCACCGATCTGGCCGCGCGCGGCCTCGACGTGCCCGACCTGGCGGTGGTGGTCAACCACGACCTGCCGCGCTCGGTGGTCGACCACACGCACCGCATCGGCCGCACCGGCCGTGCCGGCGCTGCCGGGCTGGCGGTCAGCTTCGTCGCTGCCGACGCGCCCGGCAGCGAGGCGCATTTCCGCCTGATCGAGAAGCGGCTGCATCTGGCCGTGCCGCGTGAGCAGGTGCCCGGCTTCGAGCCGCGCGCAGCGCCCGTGCTGCCGCGGCCGGTGGACGAGACGGGCGGCATCAAGGGCCGGCGCAAGAGCATGAAGGACAAGCTGCGCGAAGCCGCGGCGCAGGACCATGGCCCGCGCTGAATACCCG
>JANNUE010000115.1:0-1795 GCA_031394895.1 Betaproteobacteria bacterium | reverse complement strand
GGATCAGGGGGCGGCGGCGCCCAGGCGGATGTCGATCTGCATCACCGGCACATCGGCGTCGGCCCGGCTCTGGCAGCGCTGCACCAGCGCGTCGCGCACGCCAAAGACGGCGTCGCTGTCCAGGTGCGGATCATCGGCGTCAAAGAGCTCGGTGACCAGGGTGCGGTACCCGGGGGCGCCGACGATCAGGTGCGCGTGCGGCGGTCAGCGGGACAGCGCGGCCGGATACGTCCCGCGCTGCAGGCGGTGGTGTTCGGCATGACTCGGTCCGAAGGCGGCCTGCAGCGCCGAGAGCAACACTTGCGCGCGCAGGCTGTTGTCGCTGTCCAGGTTGCAGACGTAGACGTCCAGTGTCACGGCGCCCAGTTCGGGCCAGGTGTGCACCGCCAGGTGCGACTCGGCCAGCAACACCACGCCCGTCACGCCGCCCGGCGCCGGGAAGCGGTGGAACAGTTCCGCCACCGCGTGCAGGCCGGCGGCCGCCACGGCGCGCAGGCACAGCGCGCGCAGCGCTGCCGGGTCGGCCATTTCGGCGGGTGTGGTGGGGCAGCCGCGCAAGTCGGCGGTGAGGTGCAAACCTTGCATGGTGACGATGATACGGAGCGGTCACATTCGGATCGCAGGCGGGGCGGGGTGGGGTGGCGTCGCAGCCGGGGTCGGGTTCGCGGTCGGGTCGCAGTCGCGTCGCAGTCGGGTCGCAGTCGCTTCGCAGGCGGGTCGCAGTCGGGTCGCGCCCGGCCGGGACGGGCCGCCTCCTAGAATCGCTGCCTTCGCTTCCCTTGCAGCACCCATGGCCCTCACCGCACCCGACACCACTTTGATGGCCAACGCCATTCGCGCGCTTGCCATGGACGCCGTGCAGCAGGCCAACTCCGGCCACCCCGGCGCCCCCATGGGCATGGCCGAGATGGCCGTGGCCCTGTGGGGCGGCAGCCTGCGCCACAACCCGGCCGATCCGCGGTGGGCCAACCGCGACCGCTTCGTGCTGAGCAACGGCCACGCCTCGATGCTGCTGTACGCACTGCTGCATCTCACCGGCTACGAGTTGCCGATGAGCGAACTGCGCCAGTTCCGCCAACTGCACAGCCGCACCCCCGGCCACCCCGAGGTGGACGTGACCCCGGGCGTCGAAACCACCACCGGCCCGCTGGGCCAGGGCCTGGCCAATGCCGTGGGCATGGCGCTGGCCGAAAAACTGCTGGCGGCGGAGTTCAACCGCCCCGGCCACCCCATCGTGGACCATCGCACCTACGTCTTCATGGGCGATGGCTGCCTGATGGAAGGCATCAGCCACGAAGCCGCTGCCCTGGCCGGGGCCTGGAAACTGGCCAAGCTGGTGGCGCTGTACGACGACAACGGCATCAGCATCGACGGCGCCGTCAAGCCCTGGTACGTCGACGAAGTGGGCCTGCGTTTTGCCGGCAACGGCTGGGACGTCATCGGCCCCATCGACGGCCACGATGTCGGTGCCGTCCAGGCCGCGCTCGCCCAGGCCCAGGAATCGACCACCCGGCCCACGCTCATCATCTGCCGCACCACCATCGGCCAGGGTTCACCCAACCGCGCCGGCACCGCCAAGGCCCACGGCGAGCCGCTGGGCACCGAAGAGATCGCGCTCACGCGCGCCGCCCTGGCCTGGAGCAGCGAGCCCTTCGTCGGGCCCGAGGCCGCCTACAGCGCCTGGGACGCGCGCACCGCCGGCGCGCGCGCCGGCGCCCTGTGGGGCGACGCCTTTGCGGCCTACCAGCAGGCCCACCCCGGCCTGGCTGCCGAGTTCTTGCGGCGCATGGCCGGT
>JANNUE010000075.1:0-6590 GCA_031394895.1 Betaproteobacteria bacterium | reverse complement strand
GGGGTCAGAGTCCAATTTCGTTCGAGATTTTTCGCCGCTGGTTCCGGAATTGTCCTGAACTGGAATCTGCCCCCCATTCTTCTCGTTCTTCAGCCACAAATCACCCAGCAAGTTGAGCATGATGGCCGGGCTGTGCTGGCGCGGCTGCACCAGCGGCAAGCCGGTCAGCGTGCGCACCTGCAAATCAAACTGCGACAGGTCACAAGCATCGATCGAATAATGGCCGCTGTTGTGCGGTCGCGGCGCCATCTCGTTGACGACCAGCGTGTCGTCCTGCAGCACAAAGAATTCCACGCACAGCACCCCGACGTACTCCAGTTCCTGCGCGATGGAGCGGGCGGCCGACACGGCCTGCTGCGCCAGCGCTGGCGCCACGTTGCCGGCAAAGACCGACGTCACAGCCAGGATGCCGTCGCGGTGCACGTTGAGTTGCAGCGGCAAATTGACCATCGCACCGTCCCAGCCGCGCGCCACGATCACCGAGCACTCGGCCTTAAGCGGCAGCAGTTTCTCCAGCACACAAGGCACGCCCTTGAGTTCCTGCCAGGCGTGGCTGAGTTCGCTGCGGCTGGTGACGCGGATCTGGCCCTTGCCGTCATAACCGAGGCGCGCCGTCTTCAGGATGCCCGGCAGCAGCTCATCGGCCACAGCGGCCACATGCGCGTCCGATTCGATCACCGCATACGGTGCGCACGCCACGCCACAGCGCACGAAATGCGCTTTCTCCTTGACCCGGTCCTGCGCAATCGCAACCGCCGCCGCACCGGGTGCAACGGGACGGGCTGCGCCCAGCGTCAGCAGCGCCGCCGCCGGCACGTTCTCGAACTCGGTCGTGATCGCGCTGCAGCGCTGTATCAGTTGCGCCAGCCCCTGCTGGTCCAGGTAGGGCGTGCGGATGTGATAGTGGCTGACGAGACCGGCCGGGCTGATCACGTCCGGGTCCAGCACCACCGTGTAGTAACCCATCGCCTGCGCTGCCTGCACGAACATGCGCCCCAGTTGTCCGGCGCCCATCACACCCAGCGTCGCCTGTTGCCCGCTGATCGCACTGCCAGGCAATATCGTGGAACCACTCATAGCACCGGCGGCAGTGTCATGCCACGCGCAATTTCGGTTTGCTCGGCGCGATAGGCATCGAGCTTGGCGCGCAGCGCAGCATCGTGATTGGCCAGCATGGCAACGGCAAACAGTGCGGCATTGGCGGCACCGGCAGCGCCAATCGCAAAAGTGGCGACCGGCACGCCCTTGGGCATTTGCACAATGCTGTGCAGCGAATCGACGCCCGACAGATGCTTGGACGGCACCGGCACACCTAGCACCGGCACCGTGGTCTTGGCCGCCAGCATGCCGGGCAGATGCGCCGCCCCGCCGGCGCCGGCGATGATGGCTTTGAGGCCACGACCAACGGCGTCCTGCGCATAAGCAAACATATCGTCTGGCATGCGGTGCGCCGAGACCACGCGTGCTTCATGCGCAATGCCAAACTGTTGGAGAATATGCACTGCGTGCTGCATGGTGTCCCAGTCGGAACTGGAGCCCATGACAACGCCGATCTGAATGTTTTTCATAATGTTGAATTTTACTTAACTACCCTGAACTACCTGCAATGCTGAACGTTACTGTTGAAAACTTTGATGCCGAGGTGGTTTCCGCCTCGATGCAAACCCCGGTGCTGGTCGATTTCTGGGCACCCTGGTGCGGCCCGTGCAAAGTCATCGGCCCGCTGCTGGAAAAGCTGGAGACCGACTACGCCGGTCGCTTCAAGCTGGTCAATATCGACACCGATCAGGAGCAGGAAATCAGCCAGGCGTTTGGCATTCGCAGCATCCCGACTTGCGTGCTGATGATGGGCGGCAAACCGGCGGACGGTTTCATGGGCGCGCTGCCCGAAGGCCAGATCAGGGAGTTTCTCGACAAGCATTTGCCGGCAGGCGAGGTGCTCGAAGCCGAGGTGACTAGTGTTGCAGTGAGCGACGCGCCTGACGCCAATGACCCGCAAGCCATACTGGAGGCGCTGCAGCAGGCGGTGCTGAAAAACCCGGACGACGAAGACTCCCGCTTTGGCTACGTCAAGCTGCTGCTGCAACGTGGCGAGATTGACGACGCCAAGGTGGCGTTCGCCCCGGTCATTGCCAAGACCGCGCTGGTGCGGCGTTTTGATTCACTGCAGCGCTGGATGAACGCCATTGATTTCGCCGCCGAGCGCAGCGAACTGGGCGAGTCGGCCGCCACATTTGACGCCAAGATTGCCATCAACAAGCGCGACTTCGACGCCCGTTTTGGCAAGGCCCAAGTGTTGATGGCACACCAGCTTTGGACCGGCGCGATGGACGAGTTGCTCGATATCCTGATGCGCGACAAGACCTGGGCCAGCGATCTGGCGCGCAAGACCTATATCGCGATCCTCGACATCATCGAGCCGCCTGCGGTGAAAGTGGCCGATGGCCAGATCCCGCCGGTCGATCCGACGGTGGCAACCTACCGCCGACGCTTGAGCAGCGTGGTGTTGAGTTAGCGCCTCTCTGGTCAGGTTGAATTTGAGCCACATCTCCCAACATATCCAGCAAGCCGGACGCACCGGCAGCAAGATTGAATACGTCAAGATAGCGTTGACGCAAACTGTCCCCAATTTGCCGCAATGCCAAAGGCTCACCGGCCAAATTTTCAAGGGCCAGAAAGTAACTTGCCTCATCGGGTTGAGCCCACAGGCTGTTTTCATACTGAAACGATGGCTAAATGCAACGCTCTTGCCGACGCTGAAATTGGGCTCTCAAGTCGGCATCGTGCCCTGCTGCGGCGCCAACCACAAAACCAACGGGCCGACCGGGGCCAGGGTGTTGGTGCCAAGGCCGACCACCGAATAGTGCTGATACAACGCAAAGATCAGCGGTGAGTACGGGATGAACAACACAAGGTCAATTTATTCCCATGATACCAAATTGGTATCATAATCGATGCATGCGAGTTATTGCTTTTTCAACATTGCGAGCCTTCTGGGAGAAACATCCCGATGCGCAAATTCCGCTGCGCTCGTGGTATGCAGTGGCCAGCCGGGCGGGCTGGAAAACTCCCGGCGCCATCAAGGAAGCGTACAGGAGTGCAAGCTTCACAGCGAACAACCGGGTCATCTTCAATATCAAAGGCAACGACTATCGCCTGGTTGTGTGGGTCAAATATGAACCCGGACTACTATTCGTTCGGTTCATCGGGACACACAGGCAGTACGACAAAATTGACGTGGAAACGATCTAAAGGAACAGACATGGAACTCAAACCCGTTCACACCAAAAAAGACTATCAGGCCGCACTGGCTCAAATTGAGCGCCTTTGGGATGCGCCGCCCAAATCGGCGGATGCTGACGATCTCGACATCTTGACCCTGTTGGTCGAGCAATACGAGAAGACTCACTCCCCCATCGCAGATCCTGATCCGATCGAATTTCTTGAACATGTCATGGAGAGTCGCGGCTTGAGTCGCAAAGATTTAGAACCCCACATCGGCCCTCGCGGTCGGGTGGCAGACATTCTCAATCGCACCCGGCCCCTGACTCTGGAGATGATCAGACGCCTCATTGACAACTTGAAGCTCCCGGCTGAAGTGTTGGTCAAGCCCTACGCGTTGCGCAAACATGAGGAACTGCTGGCCGCTTAAGAAACGCAAGCGCCCCTGAATGCATAGCTGCAGCAGCCTGTGCTCTGACGCGCAGTCAGCAACCGGCTCCATCCGCGCATCACGCAAGGCCCTCAAGTTACCTGAGAAAAAGCATTCCTGCTGACCGAACAGCGCCCTTGTCAAAGCTCACCGTATGCGTGCAGCCTTGATCCCGGGCCACCTCGGCAATCAGCAAGTCTGCGATTCCCACTTTGGCATTTTTTTGCGACGAAAACCGCTGTATCGCTACCTGGACCACTTCACGGCGTTCCACCTGGAACTGGGCTGTACCCAGAAAATCGTTCAAGGTGTCGGCAAGCTCGCTCTGCGTTGCGCCGTAGAGGCGTTTAAGCACCCAGCAAACCTCCACCAACACCATCAGACTGATGAACCCCGGGTTGGACGCACTGAGCTCGCTGTCAACAAATCGGGTTGCGGCCGCTGACTGCCTGGCATCGTCTTGCGCCAGGTAGCGAACCAGGACATTGGAGTCCAGTCCGATCATCGCTTGCTCAGGGCAACGCCATGCTGGCGATCGGCCGCCTCTGATGCGATGGCTTCGTTCATTGCTTCAATACTGACCGCTTGGGACACCCTTCCCGCGAATCTGCCCTTTAGCTTTGTGGAGGCACTTTGAAGGGGCACCACTTTGAAACCGTTTTGATCCAGCACAAAGTCCATCTTGGCCCCAGCGTGCAGACCCAGCGCCGTGCGCACGGCCAGAGGAATGGTGATCTGGCCTTTGCTGGTGAGTGTGGCAGTTGGCATGATAGTTCCTTACGATTGGTAAGGAACTATAAAACAGGAAGCCCGCTTTGGCAACCACAATTTCGGCTTCCCCAGTAGGTCGCGTTAGCCCGAAGGGCGTAACCCGACAATTGCCCGACTGGTTTTACCTCGTCTGATGGCAAGTGAGTCAATGTACACCGCATTCTCTCCAGGCCAGCGCTCTTGTTACATTGCAAGACCCCATTTATGTGCACGCTTAAACGAAAGTGGCGGGCGAAACACCAAAGCGCTCACCAAGCGCCCGGACTTGACGGATGTTGAGTTCACGCTTGCCCTTGAGGACTTCAGAGACAACACCCTGGCTGCCAATCTCAGACAGATCGCTTTGCTTGAGACCGTGTTGCTCCATGAGGAACTTGAGCGCATCAATCCCATTGGTTTCGGGCAAGGCGTGGTGCTCGGTCTCGTAGTCCTCGATCAGATCACCCACGATGTCGACCAGACCCATGGCGGGATGGTTTTCATCGCCTGCGGCTTCATCCAGGAGGGCTTCGAGCATCTTCACCATGCGCTCATAGTGCGCTTTATCCCGAATCGGGGCGATGTCGGTGGTACTGCGGAAATGCTCCCACGCCGGGAGCAGGTGTTTCACATCGATATGTGCATTCATGATTTCCATGCGCCTTTGTCGTAGTCCCGGTGGGTGAGCACCGCCTTGATGTAAACGATCTGCTTTTCGAACCGGATGTAGGCGATCAGGCGGTACTTGTTGCCACCAATGTCGAACACCACCAGTTCCCCCACTTTGTCCACCGCATTAAAGGCGGCTTTGAGTTCGGCCCAATTGGAAAATCGGTTCTTCTCAATCACCCGCCGCCAGCCCTGCAGCGGTGCTTCGGCCTGTGGATGCTCGACAGCAAAGGCCCGCAAGACGCTGTTGCTGATGATTTTCATGCTGGCATTATATCTCACAATGAGATTTTATCTTACCTGCCCAACCGGTGCCGGGGCGTGGCAGGGTTTCCCCCGCGCGACGTGCCCCTAACGCACCCACGCCATGCTGTCAGGCATACATCAGTTTGCCCGCTGGCGCGGGGATTGGGCGACCCAGCTCTTGCGCTGTGGCAATCCACTCGCCAACGATGACTTCAACGTTGTTTACGACTTCCTGGTAGCTCTGGCCGTCAGCCATACACCCTGGCAACTCAGGTACCTCAGCAATAAAGCGCCTGTCCTCCTCACTCCAGTAAATCACCAGTTCATAACGATTTCCCATGGTTTACCTCGCCAGCTTGTACTTCAAGGTGAGTGCCCTAACCTGCTTGACCTGATAGGCCTTTGCCTGGCTGCCCAGTGGCTGCAGGTTAACGATTTCTGCAACATCCTGTTTGGTGTAAATGAAATGATCGCCTTTGACACGAACGGTGAAACCCAGAGCCTCCAGCAGCTACCTCAGTTCAGAAAACGAGATGTTGCTGTCTGACCTTTGACGAGTTAGCCGGGGCGGCCGCTGCGCGGGCGGGTTGGAGCAGCCGCAAGGATCGCGCGCTCGGGGTCGGCTGCAAAGGCCGGTGTGCGCGTGGCTGCGTCGGGCCGCGCCGGCGTGGCGCCCGAAATATCAAGGTCGCGCTGCCCCGGTGCACCGCGCAGTGTGGCGCTGCCGAAGACATAGGAGCTTACCCGCCGAAAGCTCGGCACCACCTTGTTTTTTTGTTCACTCATGACCGGCCCGCCTTGCTGGCCAGCAACGCCCGGATGCGTTGCATGTGAGCCTCAAAGATATTTCCAATTCGCATAATTCCCGCTCAAAAGAAAAACCCCTGGGTTGCACGAATGCAGCCCAAGGGTTCAGGAGGTTTCAAGAACTGCTGATCAGATTTCGATCAGCCGTCTCTTGCCGTTTACCAGCTCCAGGCGGCGCCCACACCGACAGCCGTCTTGGCAGCGTTGCCGCCGGCAATGCTGCCCTTGATGATCGCGTTGCCGGCGCGGATGGCTGCACCCACTGCAAACGCCGATTGGCCGTTGTAGTTACCCAAGCCGATGCCGAAGACGCCGGTCTTGCCTGCGTCAATCTGCGTTGGGATGTTGGTCATGGCTATTGCAGAAGCAATACCACCTGACGCAACCTTGCTGACATTATTTATATTGTTTTGCAATACAACGTCTGCAGCAGCCCGTGTGGTCGCCTCAGCAGTGATATTGGTTT
>JANNUE010000070.1:0-7221 GCA_031394895.1 Betaproteobacteria bacterium | reverse complement strand
CCAGCGGCGTGGTGTTGATGGCCGACATCACGGCGTCTTCGTCGCCGCCGCTGGAGCCGACATTCATGGACATGGCGGGTCAAGCCTTTTTGACGGTACCCAGCACCACGGCGTGCAAGTCGGCGCTGAATGCGCGCACGTCGTCCATCACGGCCTTGTTGCGCCGCACCAGCCAGTTGTAGGCCAGCACCGCAGGAACCGCAACGGCCAGACCGATGGCGGTCATGATCAGGGCTTCACCGACCGGGCCGGCCACCTTGTCAATCGAGGCCTGGCCCGAGATGCCGATCGCGGTTAGCGCGTGGTAGATGCCCCAGACGGTACCAAACAGGCCGACAAACGGCGAGGTTGAGCCGACGGTGGCGAGAAACGCCAAGCCACCCTGGGTCGTGCTCTGAATCTGGTCCACGGCGCGCTGGATGCCCATGGCGATCCAGTCATTCATGTCGATGTGTCCCATCAGGCCTTCATGCTTTCCGACCGCATTGTTGGCGGCATCGGCCATGAAGCGGTACGGGCTGCCTTCCTGCAGTGCCGCTGCGCCTTCCGCCACGGTCCCGGCGGACCAGAAGTCCTTGGCCGCAGCCTTGGCCTGGCGGCCCATCTTGGCTTGCTCGATGATCTTGACGATCATGATGTACCAGCTACCCACACTCATGATCACCAGCAGCAGCAAGACAGTCTTGGCGACTGAGTCCGAGGTCTTCCACAGGGCTTCGATGCCATACGGGTTTTCTGCGGTTTCGGTGGCCTTCTTGGCGGCGACTGGCGCCACATCGGGGGGCAAAACTGAGGCGCTGGCGCTGGTTGCCGGTGCGCCGGATGCGGCTTGGGCCACGGGCGCACTGGCGGGCTGGGCATGCAGCACGGCCGGGGTTAGTAACACCAGGCCCAGTGCGCAAGCGCACGATGCCAATACTCGGGTCATCTTGATATCCACGTTGGTTCCTTTATCTCAGAAAAAGAGGCAGCCCTGGGATGGCCAGTCGGCGCCCCAAAATTAACCACGCAAGTATAGGGGAAGCGGGCACGCCGGTTGCTCAGGTTAAACCAGCATTGACTGCATGGTAATTGCGACCAGCGATAGACCGTGACGCAACCGTTTCCTAGACTAGGCCGTCAAACATCATGACATCGACCTCTTCACCCGCAGCCACGTCACCCTGCCGATGCTGCAGCACGATCAGGCCGTTCGCCTGCACCATGGAACTCAGCACTCCCGAGCCCTGGTTGCCGGTCGTTTGGACGCTCAGCGAACCGTCCGCTGCGGTGCTGACGATGCCGCGCTGGTACTCGGTGCGGCCCGGCTTCTTGCGCAACGGCTCCAGCGCACGCGCCCTGAGCCACCGTGTCGGCGCTACCGCGCAGCCCATCATCTGCAGCAATGCTGGGCGCACAAACGCAAGAAAGGTCACCATCACGGCCACCGGGTTGCCCGGCAAACCGAACAGCACGGCGGCGTCACCGCAACCGGATTGATCTTTTGGAATGCGGCCAACCGCCATCGGGCGGCCCGGGCGCATCGCAATTTTCCAGAACGCGATGTCGCCCAGCTTCTTCATCATCGCCTTCGTGTAGTCAGCTTCCCCGACGCTGACGCCGCCGCTGGTAATGATCGCGTCGGCGCCAGCCGCCGCGCGCAAAAAAGCCGCTTCCAGCAGCGCTGGCTCGTCGCGTACCACGCCCAGATCGATCACCTCACAGCCCAGGCGCATGAGCAGACCGGTCACGGTGTAGCGGTTGCTGTCGTACACGGCGCCTTCGCGCGGCGCCTCACCCAGACTCAGGATTTCGTCGCCGGTAGAGAAATAGGCGACGCGCAGTCTGCGCCATACCTGTACCTTTTCAATCCCCAGGCTGGCAACAAGCCCGAGGGCTGCGGCGTTGAGCAACGCGCCTCTTGCCAGCGCCGGCCGACCTTGCAGCAGGTCCTCACCCAGTTTGCGCCGGTTGTCGCCGGCTTGCAGCAGATCGGTCGCGATATGGATGACCGGCCCGGCCGTGTCGCTGCCATGAGTCACGACTTCTTGCGGTACCACGGTGTCCAGCCCGGTCGGCATGACTGCGCCGGTCATGATCTTCACGCATTCGCCACTGTGCACCGCGCCATGCCAGGCCTTGCCGGCCAACGCGGTGCCCACCACTTTGAGCACCAGGGGCGCGTGCGCCAACAATTGCGCGCCGTCAAAGGCATAGCCGTCCATCGCCGAGTTATCGTGCGGCGGAACGCTGATCGGCGAGATCACATCCTGAGCCAACACTCGCCCCAGCGCTTGAACCAGCGCGACAGTCTCCACGGCGCTGACCGGCTCTACCAGCCGCGACAGGAACGCCTGCACGGTCGCCACGTCCAGGGCTTGCGGGTCATAGCCTTGCAGTTGTGCCGCGATGCTCTCGGTCGTGTTCATGTGCCGGTGTTTTCGAGTTGGCGTAATTCGGCCAGCGTGTTGGCGTTGCAGAAGGCGCGCGCATCGTCGCCGGGCAAGTCGAACGGGACCGTCACGGTGTTGCACTGTGCAGTCCATGCGGCAATCTTGCGGCCACCGCTGGCGGTGAAGCGGGTCAGGCTCTCAAGCAACTCGACCCGCAGCAGGCAAAACACCGGCTGCGTGCGAACCTGCACGCGCCCCTCTCTGTCGACTTCTGGCGCGGCGACCATCGCAATATCGGCGTTGGCTGTTTCCAGAGCGCGCGCCAGTCGTGGCACCAGATCCATCGGCAGCAGCGGCGTGTCACACGGCACCGTGACCAGAAACGGTGTTTCGCAACGCTCCAGCCCGGTCAGAAAGCCGGCCAGCGGGCCGGCGTAATCGGCCAGCCCGTCGGGCCAGACCGGGGTGCCGAACGACTCATAGGCGGCCAGGTTGCGGTTCGCGTTAATCATGATCTGGCCGATCTGGCCACCCACCTGCAAGCGCGTCAAGGTGTGCAGCACCAGTGGCATGCCATTGAAAGTCTGCAGGCCTTTGTCCAGCCCACCCATGCGGGAGCCGCGTCCGCCGGCCAGAATGACGGCGGTAATGTCCTGCGGTGGGATGAAGTCAGCCACCGATGTAGCTCATTTCGACGCGCCGCTGGCCGACTCCGTGGTCGGCCGCCATGGCGCTGCGCAGTTCCGAGTAGCGGTCGCTGCGGCCGCGCCAGATCTGGGCGACGGCGCTGCTCAATTCAAGGTCCGACGCGTCGCGGCGAACCAGCGCGCGCAGGTCGTAGCCCTGGCTGGCAAACAGGCAGAGATAGAGCTTTCCTTCGGTTGACAGCCGGGCGCGGTTGCAGTCGCCACAGAAGGCCTGCGTGACGCTGCTGATGACGCCGATTTCACCCAGCGCCTTGTCATGCCGGCCCTGCGCATCGGCATAGCCCCAGCGCTCGGCCGTCTCGCCCTCGTTGGACGGTTCGAGTTGCACCAGCGGCAACTCGGCATGAATGAGTTTGACCACTTCGCTCGACGCCAGCACCTCGTTCATGCGCCAGCCGTTGGTGGCGCCCACGTCCATGTACTCGATGAAGCGCAGCACCATGCCACTGCCTCTGAAATACCGTGCCATCGGCAGAATCTCATGCCCGTTGGTGCCGCGCTTGACAACCATGTTGATCTTGATCGGACCCAGGCCGGCGTCGCGGGCTGCTTCAATGCCGGCGAGCACATCGGCGACCGGAAAGTCAACATCATTCATGCTGCGAAAAACCGCATCATCCAGGCCGTCGAGGCTGACCGTCACGCGTTGCAGTCCGGCCGCCTTGAGTGCGCGCGCCTTGCGCGCCAGCAGCGAGCCGTTGGTGGTCAGCGTCAGGTCCAGTGCCTGCCCCTGCGGCGTGCGCAGCACGGCTAATTGCTCAATCAACCCCTCAACGTCTTTGCGCAGCAGCGGCTCGCCGCCGGTCAAGCGGATTTTTTGCACGCCGTGGGCGACGAACACACTGGCGATGCGCGTGATTTCCTCGAACGACAGCAGCGCAGCGTGCGGCAGGTAGCTGTAGTCTTTGTCAAACACCGCCTTGGGCATGCAGTAGTTGCAGCGAAAGTTGCAACGGTCTGTCACGCTGATACGCAGGTCGCGCAACGGCCTTCCGCGCGTGTCCAGCAGCGAACCACCGGCCGCCTCGGGCAAACCGCTAGTGGCGGGCAGTGCCAGCGACGCAGTGCGCTGGTCCAGCAGCGGTACGACGCGCGGCGTGTGGCGTTCAGTCATAGGTTCTCAACGCGCTACGGTCGTGCGTCAAACGCAACGCGCGCCATCAACTTCAATGCAGACGCCGCTGATGAATGCCGCTTCGTCGCTGGCCAGATACAGCGCGGCGTTGGCCACATCCAGCGCGGTAGAGAAGCGCCCCAGCGGAATGGTGGCGCGGAACTTGGCTTTGCGTTCCTCCGTTAGCGGACCACCGGCAAATTCGGTTGCCAGCCCGGTGTCCGGATTAAATACCGGATTGATGCAATTGACGCGGATGTTGTCGGGACCGAGTTCCGCCGCCAGCGATTTTGAGGTGGTGATTACAGCGCCTTTGGAGCCGTTGTACCAGGTCAGGCCGGGACGCGGGCGCACGCCGGCGGTTGAAGCAATGTTGATGAAACTGCCGCCGCCCTGGGAGCGAAACACCGGCGTTGCGTGCACGGTAGCCAGGTAGATGCTCTTGACGTTGACGGCGTAGCACTTGTCAAACTCGTCCTCACTGACTTCCAGCGCCGGCCGGTTGCGGTGCGTCCAGCCGGCGTTGTTGATCATTACATCGAGTCGGCCGTAGCGCTGGACTGCGGCAGCCACTAGTGAGCGGACTTCATCTGATTTGGTCACATCGGCGGCAAAGAACGAGGCTGTGCCGCCGGCGGCCACGATATCGGCGACGACTTTTTCGCCAGCGGTGGGGTTGATGTCGTTGACGATGACGCTGGCGCCTTCGGCGGCGAGCCGTTTCGCAATGCCTTCGCCAATGCCGCCGCCGGCGCCGGTGACGATGATGGATTTATGTGGAACGCGCATGGTAGGGTGTCCTAGTCTTAGGGGTGTTTTTGTGGTGTGGGGACATCTTAGCCGTGCTTGATCGCCACGGTCTTGAGTGTGGTGAATCCGTACAGTGCCTCAAAGCCCTTTTCGCGACCGTGGCCACTGGATTTGACACCGCCAAAAGGCAATTCAACGCCGCCACCGGCGCCGTAGTTGTTGATGAAAACCTGGCCGCTACGCAAGCGCCTGGCGATGCGAAACTGACGAGCGCCATCGGCCGTCCAGACGCCGGCGACGAGCCCGAACTGGGTGGCACTGGCCAGTTCCAGCGCGTGTTCCTCGTCACGAAACGACATCGCGCACAACACCGGCCCAAACACTTCTTCCTGCGCCAGTCGGTGCGTGACGGGAACGTCCCGCAACAGCGTAGGGGCCTGATAGAAGCCGCTTGCGGGTGCTTCTGTCACGATCTTGCCCTGCGCTACGACTTTGATGTTGGCAGCCTCAATTTCGCTCAGGAAGCCGGACACCCGTTGCTGCTGGCTCTGGCGAATCAGCGGCCCCAGATCGAGGTCCAGTTTGGCCGGGCCGACGCGCAGTTTCTCGAAAGCATGACCCAGCCGCTCCAGCAGCGCCTCGTAAATCGACTGGTCCACCAGCAGGCGCGAACCGGCCGAGCAGGTCTGGCCGGCGTTTTGCACAATGGCGTTGACGATGGCCGGAACGGCGGCGTCCAGATCGGCGTCGGCAAAGACGATTTGCGGACTTTTGCCGCCCAACTCCAGCGTGACCGGGCAGTGGCGCTCGGCGGCGACCTGCTGGATCAGCGTGCCCACGCTCGGGCTGCCGGTAAAGCTGATGTGATCAATGCCGCTGTGGCGCGCCAGCGCATCACCGACCTCATGGCCGTAGCCGGTGACGATGTTGATAACGCCCGCTGGAAAGCCCACTTCAGCGGCCAGCTGCGCGACGCGGATCAGCGACAGGCAGGCGTCTTCGGCTGGTTTGACGACGCAGACATTGCCGGCTGCCAGGGCGCCGCCGACACTGCGGCCAAAGATCTGCATCGGGTAGTTCCACGGAATGATGTGGCCGGTCACGCCATGCGGCTCGCGCCAGGTCAATACGCTGTAGCCATCCAGATAGGGAATGGTCTCGCCGTGCAGCTTGTCGCAGGCGCCGGCGTAGAACTCGAAGTAGCGCGCCAGCGCGGTCGCGTCGGCGCGTGCCTGCTTGGTTGGCTTGCCGCAGTCGCGCTGCTCTATCGCGGTCAATTCGTCGGCGTGCTCGGTGATCTTGAGCGACAACCGCATCAGCAAGCGGCCGCGCTCGACGGCGCCGATTCTGCTCCAGGCAGTGTCGAAACTTTGCCGCGCAACGTGCACCGCGGCGTCGATGTCCAACGCGTCGCTGCGCTGGATATCGTCATAAGGTTGACCATCCGACGGGTCCAGCATGGCGATGACGCGGCCGGAATTCGATGGCACTGATTTGTTGGCGATGTAATTGAATTGCATAACGGCGATTTTCCGCTAAAAAAAAGCCCGCACGATGCGGGCTTTTTTGAGGTTGGCAGGCCTTGCTTAACCGCCGTGAAGTTTCATCATCAATGGAACAATCAGCAATGCCACGATGTTGATGATCTTGATCAACGGATTGATGGCCGGGCCAGCGGTGTCCTTGTACGGGTCGCCGACGGTATCGCCGGTGACAGCCGCCTTGTGGGTTTCGGAGCCCTTGCCGCCGTGATGGCCGTCTTCGATGTACTTCTTGGCATTGTCCCAGGCGCCACCGCCGGTGCACATCGAGATCGCGACAAACAGCCCGGTCACGATGGTGCCCATCAGCAGGCCACCCAACGCGGCCGGGCCGAGCACCAGACCGACCAGAATCGGCGCTGCAACCGGCAGCAGACTCGGGATCATCATTTCCTTGATGGCGGCGGTCGTCAGCATGTCCACAGCGGTGTCGTACTCGGGCTTGCCGGTACCGTCCATGATGCCCTTGATGTCGCGGAACTGGCGCCGCACTTCAACCCCTACGGCGCCGGCGGCGCGGCCCACGGCTTCCATCGCCATGGCGCCGAACAGGTACGGAATCAGGCCACCGATGAACAGACCGATGATGACCATCGGGTTGCTCAGGTCAAACGTGATGTGGCGTCCATAGGCTTCGAGCTTGTGCGTGTAGTCGGCGAACAGCACCAGTGCCGCCAGACCGGCCGAGCCGATTGCATAGCCTTTGGTGACCGCCTTGGTGGTGTTGCCCACAGCGT
>JANNUE010000069.1:0-10620 GCA_031394895.1 Betaproteobacteria bacterium | reverse complement strand
ATCAAGCTCAGTCCGGGCGAGATCTACGTGTCACCGCTGGACCTCAACGTCGAACAAGACAAGATTGAGGTGCCGTACAAGCCGATGTTGCGTATCGCGACGCCGGTCGCAGACAGCAGCGGCCGCAAGCGCGGCATCGTCATCCTCAACTACTACGGGCGGGAGTTGCTGGACATCTTCACCAGGGCGTCGATCGACATTGGCGACCACATCATGGTGCTCAATGGCGACGGCTATTTCCTGAAACACCCCGACCCGCAACAGGAATGGGGCTTCATGCTGCAGCGCCCCGACTTGAGTCTGGCGCAGAGCGCACCCGCGGCCTGGGCACGCATTCGCGGCGCCAACAGCGGCCAGCAAAACCTGGGCGATGGCCTGTGGACCTGGCAGACGGTGCATCCGCTGCTGGCCGGGCAGCGTTCCGGCAGCGGCGCCGGCGAGGCGTTTGTGCCCAGTCGCAGCCAGCTTGAAGCCGCCCAGTACGTGTGGAAATCGGTTGCCTTTGTGTCGACCGACAAGTTGTCCGGTCTGCGTCGAACCGTCTGGTCCAAGATAGCCGGTATCGCGGCCTTGCTGCTGGGCCTGCTCGGCTTTGGCACCTGGAAGCTGGCACGGGCCTGGAATGCACAGGCGCAGGCCGAAGAGAAGGTGCGCCGCATCAACACCGGACTTGAAGCCACGGTGGCGCAGCGGACGCAACAGCTCAACGAGAAGGTGCTCGAACTCAACACCGCCAATGAGCAACTGGTGGCCGACATCGCGGTCAGCGAGCAGGCAGAAAAGCTGCAAAAAGCGTTGTTCGATATTTCTGAAGCATCGCTCTTTGCCAATGATCTGGCGGGCCTGCTGGAGCACGCGCACCAGATTGTCCGGCGCTTGATGCCGGCCAATAACTTCTTTGTGGCGCTGTTTGATGAGAGCAGCCAGGAGCTTCGCTTTCCGTACTTCGTGGACGAACAGGATGCGCCACCGAGCCCCAGAAAACTCGACGACACCGGACTGACCGCGCAGGTTTTTCGCACCGGCCAGGCGGTACTGCTGACGCCCGACCTTGTGGTGCCGCACGACAACGAGGAGCAACGCCGTTTTGGCACCCAGTGCATGGACTGGCTGGGTGTGCCGCTACAGACCCAGGAGCGCACCATCGGCGTGCTCGCGGTGCAAAGCTATTCGGGCCAGGTGCGCTACACCGAAAAGGACAAGGCGCTGCTGCAATTTGTGTCGAACCACATCGCCACGATCGTGGAACGCACGCTGGCCGAACAGTCGCTGGCGCTGGCGCACCAGGAGGTGGCGGAGCGCCAGGCGCTGCTGCAGCAGATTCTCGACACCGCCAGTGTGGCGATATTCTGGGTTGACATGCAGGGGCGCATCACACAGGCCAACCGGCGCATGGCCGAGATGTTTGGTTGCTCGGAGCAGGAGCTGCAGCGCCAGGAGTATGTGCAACTGCTCGATGCGTCGGAGCAGGCGGTTGGGCGGCAAAGAATGCTCGCCTTGTTACGCAGCGAGATTGCGCAGGTGGATGTGGACCGTGCCTTCCGGCGCGCCGACGGCTCGCAGTTTTGGGGCCACCTGGCGGGCAAGCGCTTTTACGACGTGAGCGGCCGCCAGCTCGGCCTGATCGGCGTGATCTCCGACATCACAGAACGCAAGAAGGCGCAAGACAGTCTGCAACTCGCCGCCAGCGTATTTACGCACGCACGCGAGGGCATCATGATCACCGACGCCAGCGCCAGCATCATCGAAGTCAACGACACCTTCACGCTGATCACCGGCTACAGCCGCGAAGAAGCGTTGGGTCAGAACCCGCGCATGCTGGCGTCGGGGCGCCAGGCGCCGGAGTTTTATGCCGCGATGTGGCACGACCTGACCGACAAAGGCCACTGGTACGGCGAGGTCTGGAACCAGCGCAAGGACGGCAAGCTGTACGCCGAGATGCTGACCATCAGCGCGGTGCGCGACAGCGCTGGTGCAACGCAGAACTATGTGGCGCTGTTTTCCGACATCACCGCGATCAAGGAGCACCAAAGCCAGCTCGAACACATCGCACAGCACGACCCGTTGACCAATTTTCCGAACCGGGCGCTGCTGGCCGACCGCTTGCAGCACGGCATCGCCCAGTGCCAGCGCCGCGACCGGTCACTGGCCGTGGCCTATCTTGATCTGGACAACTTCAAGGCGATCAACGATCAGCATGGCCATGCGGTCGGCGACCTGCTGCTGATTGAGGTCGCGCGGCGCATGAAAGACGCACTGCGCGAAGGCGACACGCTGGCGCGCATCGGCGGCGACGAGTTTGTCGCGGTGATCGTCGATCTGGAGCAGCCGCAGGACTGCCTGCCAGTGATTGAACGGCTGTTGCGGGCGGCGTCTATTCCAGTGCCAGTGGCTGCGCGCACCGACGCCACGGGTGACGCCTCGGCCCAGGTGATGCAGGTATCGGCCAGCATCGGTGTGACGTATTTCCCGCAGGACTGTGTCGATGCCGACCAGTTGCTGCGCCACGCCGACCAGGCCATGTACGTTGCCAAGCAGGCCGGCAAGAACCGCTTTCATCTGTTTGATATCGCGCAGGATGCAGCCATTCACACGCGCCACGAGAGCGTCGAGCAGATCCGCCACGCGCTTGACAACCGGGAGTTCGTGCTCTACTACCAGCCCAAGGTGAACATGGCAAGCGGACGTGTCGTGGGTGCCGAGGCGCTGATTCGCTGGCAGCACCCGACGCAGGGCCTGCTTCCACCGGCGGCGTTCCTGCCGGTAATCGAAAATCACCCGATCAGCGTCCCGCTCGGCGAGTGGGTGATCGCCACGGCGCTGCAGCAGATGAGCACATGGAAGAGTGCCGGACTGGACCTGGCGGTCAGCGTCAACGTCAGCGCCCGTCAGTTGCAGGAAGCCGACTTTACGACGCGCCTGAGTGCCTTGCTGCAGAATCACCCGCAAATTCCGCCGACCTGGCTCGACCTCGAAGTGCTGGAGACCAGCGCGCTAGAAGACATCACCCAGGTGTCCGACGTGATGCGCAACTGCCAGGGCTTGGGTGTGCGCTTTGCTCTCGACGACTTTGGCACCGGTTACTCCTCGCTCACCTACCTGAGACGGCTGCCGGCCGAGGTGCTCAAGATCGACCGCAGCTTTGTGCGCGACATGATCCACGACCCGGACGACCTGGCCATCGTTCAGGGCGTGATCGGCCTGGCGTCGATCTTTCATCGCCAGGTGATTGCCGAAGGCGTGGAGACGGCCGCGCACGGCGCAATGCTGCAGTCACTCGGATGCGACCTGGCGCAAGGCTACGGCATTGCGCGGCCAATGCCCGCCGCCGACATTGCGCAGTGGGTGGCTGCGTGGCACACGAAGGCGGTCTGGACCGCTTGAAGATCGGTCACAAGCTGCGATACTGCGAGCGAAGTGTTTGACTTTGCATCCGACCCCATGAATCCCTCTAAATTTTTTACCTTCTTTGGCACTGTGCTGTGGCTGGCCACTTTGTGCCTGTCGCAGGGGGTTGGCGCGCAAACTGCACCGAACGCAAGCGCCGCCAATGCGGCCAGCGCAGACGGCGCGCTCAAGATCGAAAACTCGGTGGTCAAGATCTTCTCAACCAGACGCCCGCCAGACCTGCAAAAACCGTGGATCAAAGCAAGTCCGCAGGAGATCAGCGGCTCCGGCGTCGTGATCGAAGGCAAGCTGATTCTGACCAACGCCCACGTCGTCGAGTATTCGACGCAGTTGCAGGTTCAGGCCAGCCAGTCCAGCGACAAGGTTTCAGCGACGGTTGTCGCCGTGGCACCCGAGATCGACCTTGCGGTGCTGCGGCTTGACGACGAGTCGTTCTTCAAGACCAGGCCCGCTGTCCCCCGTTCTGCCGGTCTGCCAAGAATCAGGGACACCGCCTTGGTCCATGGTTTCCCCACCGGAGGCAGTTCGCTGTCCACCACCAAAGGCATTGTTTCGCGCATCGAGTTCGTCAACTACGGGGCACCAAAATCGACGTCGGGTTTGCGGATTCAGGTGGATGCGGCGATCAACCCGGGCAATAGCGGCGGCCCGGTGATGGTTGACAACCGGCTGATCGGCCTGGCCTTCAGCAAGGTCGCCAATGCCCAGGGCATAGGCTACATTATTCCGAACGAAGAGATCGAGCTGTTCCTGCAGGACATCAAGGATGGCAAATACGACGGCAAGCGCGCCCTGCTCGATGTTTGGCAGACCCTGGAAAACCCTGTGCTGCGCGACGTGCTCAAGCTTGACAAAAGCGTCTCCGGTGTGGTGATTCACGAGCCCGCTGTCAGGGACGACAGTTACCCGCTCAAGAAGTGGGATGTCATTACACACATTGGCAATGTTGCGATTGACAACTCTGGCCTGGTGCGAATCAACGACGAACTGCGCGTGCGCTTTGAATACCACGCTCAAACCATGGGCCAGGACGGCAGCGTTGCATTGACCATTGTGCGCGGTGGGAAAACCATGAACATCAGGCTGGCGCTGAGCATGCCGCGGAAAAGGTTGATTCCCTCTCTGGCGGGTCGCTATCCATCCTATTTCATTTACGGGCCGATTGCTTTTTCAACGGCGAGCATCGATTTCCTGGTGTCGGTCAGTCCCAACACCAATGCGCTGCTCGGGAATGCGTTTCTTGCCAACCCGCTATTGCTCGGGCTTGCTGATGATGCAAACAAGAATCTGGAAGAACTGGTCATTGTGACGGCGCCATTCTTTTCCCACAAGACGGCGATCGGATACAGCAACCGGGTTGGCGCGGTCGTCTATTCCGTCAACGACAAGCCGGTGCGCAGTCTGAAGCATCTGGTGGAGCTATTGCGCGATGCGCGCGATGAATTCATCACCATCCAGTTCAGCCAGCGGGAGTGGGGTGAGAGCCCCGTCTTCAACCGCAAAGCAATGCTGGATGCCACGGAAGGCATTCTGGTCGACAACGGCATTCGGGCGCAGGCGTCAGAGGATCTGCTCAAGGTCTGGCAAAGCAGATGAACTTTGCCGAGTGACCAGCTTGCACTTGTGCCCCTCGGGTTGCGTGGCGCGGGCCGCAACCCGTATCATCCGGCCATGCCGTCCAGCCCCACACTGACCCCAGATCCGCGCAGTTGGAACAGCGCCTTGGCGCGTGCGCTGGAGAGCTGGTGGTTCATGTTGAAGTTTGGCGCGGTGGTGCTGGTGATCGCGCTCAGCCCCAGCACCTACAACCGGGCCCGGCGCGCCGTCACCGCGCGCCACATCTACACCAGCACCTGGCAGGTGTTGCCGTGGTTCACGGCGCTGGCGTCGCTGCTCAGCCTGGTGCTGATCCGCATCGTGGTGGTGACAGCGCTGAGCTACGGCCTGAGCCAGTACGCGCTGCAAATGGTGGTGCGCGTGCTGGTGCTCGAACTGATCCCGTTGTCGGCGGCGCTGTTTGTCGCGCTGCGCGCCGGTCTGACCTTCAACCCCAACGCGCTGACGCGCACCTCGCCCGCCGGCGTGCGCAGCGTTGCCGAGCTCAGCCCGCAGCAGTTGCGTACCGAACTCGCGCCACGGGTTTTTGCCGACGCGCTGTCGGTGCTGACGCTGGCCATGATCAGCAGTGTGGTGGCGCTGGTGCTGACCTACCTCACGGTCTATGGCCTGTCGCCCTGGGGGCTGCCGGCTTTTACCCGCACCGTCGGTCAGGTGTTTGATCTGGCGGTCAGCCTGGGCTTTGTGCTCAAGGCCGTGCTGTTCAGCCTGGCAGTGGCGGTGGTGCCGATGGCGGCCAGCCTGGAGGCAGCGCAGCACAGCGCCAGCAGCGCCGTGCAGCCCGGTGCGGTGCGTCTCTTTGTCGTCCTGCTGATACTGGAGGCCGCCTCGCTGGTGGTCAAGTACATTTGAAGCTGCCATGAACACACCCGACACCCCTGCCGCCAGCACGACCGAACCGGTTGCCAGCCTGGAGCGCAAAGCCGTCGCGTTGCTGCTGCTGGTGGCGACCTTGATTTTGGGCTTTTTGCTGTACGTGATGTACGCCCGCGGCGTGTTCGAGAGCACCCAGCAACTGGTACTGGTTTCGGACGATTCCGAGGGCGTGATCGTCGGCATGGACCTGACCTTCTCGGGCTTTCCGATCGGGCGCGTGCGCCGCATTGAACTGGCCGATGACGGCAAGGCACGCATGCTGATCGACGTGCCAACCAGAGACGCGCGCTGGCTGCGAACATCGAGCATCTTCACGCTGGAGCGCGGCCTGGTTGGCGACACGCGCATCCGCGCTTTCAGCGGCATCCTGAGCGACCCGGCGTTGCCGCCGGACTCCGAGCGCACGCTGCTGCGCGGCGACACGGCGGCCGAGATTCCGCGCCTGGTTGGAACCGCCCGCGCGCTGCTGGAAAACCTGGAGACTATGACCGGGTCCGAGTCGAGCATCAACGTCAGCCTGGCCAACCTGAAGACAGTGACCGAGCGTCTGACCAGCCGCTATGGTCTGCTGACCGGCATGCTCGGCAGCGAAGACAACGCCGCGAAGGTCATTGCCACACTGGACCGTACCAACGCGCTGCTGGCCAAGGCCGACCAGCGCGTGTTTGGCAGCAACGGCCTGATGGACGGCACGCAGGCCACGCTCGCAAGCACGCAGGCCGCCGTGGCACAACTCAATGCAGTGCTAGGCGACGCGCGCGGCACGCTGCAAAAAGTCGATGCAGTGCTGGCCGAGGCGCAGGCCGTTGGCGCCAACGCACGCATCGCCACCACCGACCTGGGCGCGCTGCGCGCCGAGGTTGAGAGCAGCCTGCGCAAGGTCAGTCAACTGGCCGACGAGATCAACCGCAAGTGGCCCTTTGCGCGCGACACCGAGATCAAACTGCCATGAAAACGTCCCTGCCCCTGTTGACCGCTGCGCTGCTGCTGGGCGCATGCGCCAGCAAGCCGCCGGTGCCCGACTGGCAGGCCAACGCCTTTGCCGCGCTCAACAACTACACCTCGGCCTACCTCAGCGGCAACAGCCGTGTGGCGGACCTTGAGCTGGCGCGCGCCAGGAGCGAGATTGCGCGCACCGGCCGCGCCGACCTGATGGCCCGCGCCGAGCTGCTGCGCTGCGCTGCGCAAGTCGCCAGCCTGGAGTTCGGTCCTTGCCCCGGCTATCAGGCGCAGGCGGCCGATGCACAGCCGCCGGAACAGGCCTACGCGGCATTCATCACCGGCCAGTGGAGTGCGCTCAACGCCGAGCTGCTGCCGGCGCACTACCGCAGCCTGGTCACTGCCACGCCCGCACAAACCAGTGCCGCCTTGAGCCAAATGGCAGACCCGCTGGCACGTCTGGTGGGCGCCGGTGCCCTGTTGCAAAGCGCGCGCCTGACGCCGCCCGACATCGCTGTGGCGATTGACGCCGCGTCGGCACAGGGCTGGCGCCGCCCGCTGCTGGCCTGGCTGGGCCTGCAGCAAAAAAGGGCGCAGGACGCGGGTGACACAGCGGCCGCAGCCGCCGCTCAGCGCCGTATTGAGCTGATCGTGCAAGGCGCGGCGAAAAGCTGATCTCTCATACCAGGTCGCCTTCGAAAGGCAAGAATTGCGGTGACGTGGTTGGCAAGCCGGGGAGGCCGGGTGAGCGACTCCGCGAATGTCCTCCAGAACGGGCTGCGCCCGTTCTTACTCCTTTATTTGGCAAAACCCCAAGTCCACGCTGCGTCGCCCACCCACCCTCCCCTGCGGCGGGCGTTGTTGGCGCGCACAGAGCAAACGACCGGGGCACTATGGGGCCGCTATTTCAGGTCGTCACGGGTTTCTGGAAAATTGTCAGTCGAGCGACCAGTTTTCGATGGCGTTTCGGGGGCATGGCCAACTGCGGGGCACGAGCGTGAATGTCGCTTGATGGCAGTTATGCATAGCTCGCTGTTATGAATAGTATCGGCACGGTGCGCTCGGTGGTATGCGCGGTTTGGGCCAGTTCGGGAAGGCTGCGGTTGTCGGCCGGGTTGGCCTCCAGCAACCGCAGAACAGCACCCAACTGAGTGTCGTCTGAAGTGGGCAGATAACTTCCTGCCCGAGGCGCCAACACCAATTGATCAAGCAGCACCCGCAGTAGCCTCGCGTCTTGTGCCGCAGCGGGTTGGGCGGGTGGCTGTCGGCAAAGGTGATCCAGCAACGCGCGAACCAACGGCGTCACCGTCAGCGCGCACGGCGTGGCCGGCAATGCTTCGCATAGTTTGCGGCTGACGTAAAGCGAGCAGTGGTGCGCCTCTTCCTTATTCGACCCTGCATGGGCCAAGTCGGGCGGAAGCCATAGACCGCATTGGGGTGGTGCCAGGTAATGGTGGTCGGCAACTTTGACTTCCATCACGCAGCTGAATGAGTACACAAACTCGCCCCACGCATGTTCGTGCAGCGGGTAGACGCCTTTCGATGGCACCCAGGCGCTGCGAAACATGATGGGCGTGGGCAATTCCGGGCTAGAAACCGGGAACTCCAGCTTAGGGCTCAGGATCGGCATAGGCAGTGCTGGCCATTGGCGGCCTGGAAGTATGGATTGTCTGCTGTGGGGTGATTTGTCGGGGTTGATGGGGGGGCATGGCTTGGGGTCCCACGACCGTGGTGGTACGTTGCAGTGCGCTGTCCAAAGCCCCTGCCACGCAAACACTGCTTTACCAGTTGCTGGGTGCCGCACTGTTGTTGTTGTCCACTGCCTTTGCGACTGGCTTGGCGCACATCAACTTCACACCCCAAGTCTGCGTAGGACTTGCATTTCAGTCCTTGGTCGTGTCGTTCGCGAGTTTTCTAGTATGGTTTTGGCTCTTGCGCAAATACCTGGCTTCGCGCTTGGGCGTGTACTCGTTTTTGACGCCATTGTTCGGCATCGTGTTCGGGGCTTGGCTTCTGGCCGAACCGATTGAAGCCAGTTTCTTGCTCGGCGCGGCACCCGTGTTGATGGGAATTGTGTTGGTCAGCGGGGGAGGATGGTTAGACGACCGAATGAAGCAGATACTTGTGGCTCTTGCGTATCGTAAGGGTGCATGAGACTGGCCTGAATTCCATACGTTCCAGGTCCCGGCTAAGTCGAAGCCGGCTCGACCAAACGGGTCTGGTCATAGACCGGCTGCGCCGGCAGATCAGCCAGGTGCCGGGTGTCGGCCCAGGCCAGGATTTCGATCGCATCGCCCTCGACGCGCACGCGGTTCAGGCCGGCATTCGGAATCTCGCTCCGGCGCGGCCCGGACAGCGGCAGCGCAAGCGCCGTGCGGTAGATCATGTCGAGCACGCCGCCGTGCGTCACCAGCACCAGCGTCTTGTTTGCGTGCTCTGCAACCAGCGTTCGCACCGCCGTCATCACCCGTAGATGAAACTGCTGCGTAGTCTCGCCGCCGGCAAACGCATAGTCCGCCTGAAACCGGATCCATTGTGCCCACGCATCCGGGTGAGCGGTTTTGATGTCATCAATGCGCATGCCATCGACAACGCCAAAGTTCTGCTCGCGCAGTGCGGCATTAAACACCGTGTCGACCATGGGGTGGCGGCTTTGCTCAGTGATTGGCAGCGCAGTCTGGCGCGTTCGCGTCAGATCGCTGCAAACCAGCAGATGCACCGGTTCGCCTGCCAGGCGAACGCCGAGCCGGCGCGCCTGTTCATGCCCCACAGCATTCAGCGGTACATCGACCTGCCCCTGGAAGCGCAGCTCGCGATTCCAGTCGGTTTCGCCATGGCGGATCAGGATCAGTTCGGTCATTCAGTCACATCCGGCTGAGCCTCCGGCGCGGCCTTGACGATCATCACCGGAACACCAGCCGCATGCAGCACTTCGTTCGACACCGACCCCAGCAGCGCGCTGCGCAAAGTGCTGGTACCGCTGGCGCCCATGACGACCATATCGCAGGCGTAGCGCTCGACGATGTCGATGATGGTGTGCGCCGGGTCGCCGCTTGCGACCTCGCACTCGCAGGCAATGTCAGCTTCTCTGAACAGCGCTTGCGCCGCCTCCAGCGTGTGGGCGCCGGCGGCCGCGCTGACCTCCTCCAGCACTTGCGGATCGTGCGCCACCACGAGCTCGTACAGGGTCGCCGGCTCCTGCACATTGGCCAGCACAACCCTGGTCTCAAGGCCGGCACGCGCCATGCGTATCGCAAAGCGCACCGCCTCCAGCGAAACCTCTGAGCCGTCAACGGGCAATAGTATTTTCATATTTTCCTCACTCTTGGGGTCATTGTCGGGTTACGCCCTGCGGGCTAACCCGACCTACGCCTCTGTTACATCGAATCTCTGTAGGTCGGGTTAGCCGCAGGCGTAACCCGACTCTGTGCTGCCTGCTAGGCACGCCCGAGCATCTGCACCTTCTCTATTAAACGCTGATTCACCAGCGGCGACACAAATTTATCGACCTCGCCGCCGAGCGACACAATCTCGCGCACAAAGGTGCTGGAGATGAACTGATACTTGTCGCTGGGCGTGAGAAACACCGTTTCCACTTGCGGCATCAGGCTGCGGTTCATGCCGGCCAGTTGAAACTCATAGTCGAAGTCGGTTACCGCACGCAGCCCACGCACCATGGCCTTGGCGCCGCGCGCCACCACGAAGTCGCGCAACAGTCCGGCGAAACTCTCCACCTCGACCTGCGGAAACGGCCGCGCCGCTTCGCGCGCCATGTCGATG
>JANNUE010000064.1:0-1694 GCA_031394895.1 Betaproteobacteria bacterium | reverse complement strand
GAGCCGATCCGGCGCTGAGGACGAACTTCTTCAGTCGGCTCCAGGTGATCTTCTACGCCGCCGCCGCGCTGCCCCAGCACCTCTGGGAGGCGCTCGAGCAGCTCGCGACCGAGGCCACCGGCGAGGCGATTCCGATGGTCTCGGCCTGGGGCTCGACCGAGACCGCGCCGATGGTGACCACCGTCCATTTTCCGATTGAGCGCGCCGGCGTGATCGGTGTGCCGGCGCCCGGTGCGGTGGTCAAGCTGGTGCCCAACGCGACCAAGATGGAGATGCGGGTGCGCGGCCCGAATGTGACGCCGGGCTACTGGAAACGCCCTGACCTGACCGCAGCCGCGTTCGACGCGCAGGGCTTTTACATGATTGGCGACGCCGGGCGGCTGGTCGATCCGGCCGACGCCAGCAAGGGCATCGCGTTCGATGGGCGCATTGCCGAAGACTTCAAGCTGATGTCGGGCACCTGGGTGCACGTGGGCGCACTGCGCATCGCGGCCCTGAGCGCGCTGGCGCCGCTGGCGCAGGACATCGTGGTGGCCGGGCACGATCGCGAGGAAATCGGCTTCCTGATTTTTCCCAATGTGGTGGCCTGTCGCGCCTTGTGCCCCGATCTGCCGGCCGACGGTGAGCACGCCGCGGCGCTGGCCCAACTGCTGCTCGATCCGCGCATCTGCTCCAGCGTGCGTGACGGCATGCGCTCGCTCAGCGGCGACGGCAGTTCCAACTTCGCGACGCGCTCGCTGCTGCTGGAGCAACCGCCGTCCATTGACGCCAGCGAAATCACCGACAAGGGCTACATCAACCAGCGCGCCGTGCTGACGCAGCGCGCCGATCTGGTGCTCAAGCTGTTCTCTGAATCGGCCGAAGTCATCCGGCTATAGCGCTGGGGCGATACGGGTCGCTTGACACCGGACCGCGTAGTATTGCGCCACGGCGCACTCACTGCGCGTTGATTTCAACCCGGATGCGTTTGCGGCCGAAATTGCCGGCCTGTGCCGCAAAGCGTCCGGCAATGGCGCCGCCACACTGCGGGCAGTGGCCGTCGGCGCTGAGCCGGTACTGATTGATCTGATACCAGTCGCGCACAATCAGCGCGCTCTGGCAAGCCGGGCAGAACGTGGTGTCGCCCTCCTCGTTGTGCACATTGCCGGTATAGACGTAATGCAGGCCCGCGCGCAGCGCGATGTTGCGTGCCCGCAGCAACGTGCCAAGTGGCGTGGCCAGCACATCCGGCATCTTGTGATCCGGATGAAAGGCCGAAAAATGCAGCGGCACGTCGGCGCCGAGTTCCTGCATGATCCAGCGACACATGGCGGTCAGTTCTTCGTCCGAGTCGTTATGGCCCGGAATCAACAGCGTCGTGATTTCGAACCACACGTTTGTCTCGCGGCGCAGGTAGATCAGCGTGTCAAGCACCGGCTGCAGATGCGAATTGGTGAGCTTGAAGTAGAAGTCGTCGCTGAAGGCCTTCAGGTCAACATTCGCGGCGTCGATCTTGGCGTAGAAATCGCGCCGTGGCTGGTCGTGCATATAGCCGGCCGTCACCGCCACGGTCTGGACGCCGCGCGCATGACAGGCATCGGCCACGTCCATCGCATATTCGGCAAAGATCACCGGGTCGTTGTAGGTGAAGGCCACGCTCTTGCAGCCCAACCGTTCGGCGTTGCGTGCGATGGCTTGCGGCGTGGCCTGGTCGG
>JANNUE010000036.1:0-8850 GCA_031394895.1 Betaproteobacteria bacterium | reverse complement strand
GTCGTCTTTGGCTTCGAGCAGGGTCCAGCCTTGGGGCAGGTTCGGTCGATTTTCCGCATCGTTCTCCACGTTATAGACGTACAGGGAAAGTAATGCGTATTCTTGAGTTGTTGCCATGATTAACCTCTCTTTTTGCAGTTTTTACTAATGTGCTTTGCATCAACAGTGACGCGAGATGGCGTCTGTATTGACAAAATTCGATCTTCTTCGTCTCGTTGCTGTGCGGTGTATCTAGTCTTCATTTCTTCAGGCTTTCGGCGTTGGCGCATCAGGTTGTGCGACATGCCATACACCCAAGGTTCGATCTCAGGTGGCCAGCTCCATTTACGCCCGCTCGCATCGGATACAAACTGCACGTAGTGAGGAGTGGCGCAGTAGTAGTTGTGATTCCAGTCCCAGCCTCTGTCTGCCGCAGGCCCTACCAGTACCGGTTGGTTCTGCGGCGAGATGGCCAGCAACATGAGTGCGGCATTGCCTTCATAGACGTAGTTCTTGCCACCCCATTTGAACGAGAGTGTTTCTGCGTAGTCCGGGCGGTAGGCCATGTCAAACGGATTGCCGCCAGCGCCTTGGAGACTGTAGACAACGGATCGCTTGACCCAAATCGTCTCCCCCGTGCTGAGCGGCACCTCTTCCTCCCACTGCACCGTCTTGCTGCAAGCGGACAGCGCAGTCATCAATGCGCCCAGGGCCACGAGGCGGAACAGGCTTGTTTTGTAATGCGACGTTAAAAACATGGCGCCTCCTTTTTGTCTGCTTTGCAGGTCCGCGATTGAGGTTGCGATCCTCTTTTTCTGTTTGTGCACGTTCGCAGCAAACGACGCGGGAAGCCACTGAGTGAAGCGATATAGTCATCGCCCCTACAGCCCTCCAGGAGATGGTCGGAGACGAAGGCATACGCTGATGTTGGCATCAGGATGAAGCCGCTTGATATCCTGGTAATAACGCGCCGCCTGGACAAGCTGCGGGTGCATCTGCCCGGCTCCCGGCGCAATATCGGCAGTTTTCCGGTCTGCTTGGAAATGCGTTCAAGCACAATCACGCGGCCATCATGCAGCGGCACTTCCTGCTTCCATTCGACGGTTTTCTTGCCATCACCGCAGGCATTCAGGCTCGACACCAGGAGTAGTGGCAGCACAAGCCCATTGATCGCATGACGCCGACATGGCCGATTCTTTATCAAGCTTTCCATCCCCACTCCTTCGTGATGTTTGACCCGCAAGGTGTATGAGCCTGGACCCTACCGACCATGGTCTGGTGGAGCCATCCCACAAATGGGGGATAGACCCCACCTATTTGCCGATAGTTTGATTTAGATCAGCTAAATACCCCCATGAGCGACGCCAGCCCGCCGCCCAGGGAGTGGCCGGTGAAGCTGATGTTGGCATCGGGGTAAAGCTTCTTGATATCCTGGTAATAACGCGCCGCTTCGGCCAGTTGCGGGTGCATCTGCCCGACTCCCAGCATGACATTCGCTGCCATGTCACCGTTTTGCTTGGAATAGGTGCCGGCGTAGGAAATGACGATGTCGCCGCCTTTGACGAAGGCCACGGCTTCGAAGGCGGAGGCGTTTCTGGCCACGACCGCCCCCGGTTGTACCTGGACGCCGCCGCGGTCGATCAGGCGCTGGCGGCCCTGGGCCTGCGCTGCGGCAGCTATTACGTACTGGCGCCGGGTGCCGAATACGGTTCCGCCAAACGCTGGCCCGCCCGCCATTTTGCCGAACTGGCCCGGCACCTGGACTTGCCGGTGGTGTTGCTGGGCTCGGGCAAGGAGTTTGGCCTGTGCGAAGAGATCGCCGCGCCGGTCAACGCCGAACAGGACTGCGCGCCATGTTTCGAGCGCGAGTGCCCACTCGGGCACACGCGCTGCCTGGCAGACATTGCAGCCACCGAGGTGCTGGCGCTTTGTACTCAGGCAGGTTCCGGCGCAGACTGACGTTCCGGCAACGCGCTGGCATCGACCAGGTCGCGGTACGCGTGCCAACTGGCGTGGCCGAGCACCGGCATCAAAAAGACCAGGCCGAACAAAAGCGTTGCGAACCCCAGCAACGTCAGGACCATGATCAGCGCTGCCCACAGCGCCAGCGGCGCCGGGTTGGCCAGCACCGACTGCCAACTGGTCAGCACGGCAGGCAGCACGTCAACGCGCCGGTCCAGCAGCATCGGCATGGTAATCACGCTGGAGGCAAATATCGGCGCGGCCAGCAGTCCCCCGCCGCCGAGCCAGATCTCAAACAGATAGTTCCCGGGCGCCAGCACCACATGCTGCAGGAAATCGAGCGGCGTGTGGATGGGTTGCGGCGCCAGCAGCGTGATGAGCGCGGCCGAGGTCAGCACCCAGCCGCTGCCAGCCAGCGCCAGCAGCGCTCCGAAGCGCACCAGGCTCCAGTAGTCGGCGCGCGCCGTGTCGCGCAGACGTTGCCAGCGTGTCCACGTGTTGACCACGAGTTGCAGATCGGCGGCCTGGCCGCGCTCGAGCGCGCGGCTGATCGCGTACAGACCCGTGGCCAGCACCGGGGCCACCACCAGAAAGCCGGAAAACGCGCCCGCCAGCAGCCAGAAATGCTGGCGCGCCAGCAACACCAGCAAGGCTCCGCAGGCGGCTGCAATCAGGCCGTGCGTAAGACTTAGCCAGCCGCCACGCAGTGTGTCGTGCGCGCCGCGTGCCAGCCAGCGCAGCGGCTGCGCCAGCCCGACGTTGCGGATGACAGGTTGGGTCCACCGGCCAGATTGCGCCGGCGCCACGGCAGAAGATGGCGAATCAGTCACGATGGACCCAAGCATACATGCAACACACGAGATTGACCGCAACAGTGGCGCCCGCGTTGCGACAAAGCCCCTGCGATAGACAAAACCTGGGGCGCTGGTTACGCTGTCAAGCCATCGTTCCTGGCCACCACGCACCATGACAAGCCCCGCACCGCCGCAGGATAGCAAGCCAAGCCCAGCCGACATTGGTCGAGCGCTTGATTCGCCGGTTGCGAGCTACCAGCCCTACGTGGCGCCGGCGCCGGTCGGCCCGCAGGCGCAGATGGTGCCGCTGCGAGCGTTGGATCCATTGCGCTGGCTGGCAGCCGGCTGGCACGACTTGCGGGCGCACCCCGGCATTGGTCTGTTTTATGGAATGTGCTTCTGGGTCATGGCGATCACGCTGACCGCGGTGTTTCGCGCCAAGCCCGAATACGTGTTGACCATGGTCTCTGGCTGCCTGCTGGCCGGGCCTTTTCTGGCGATGGGCTTGTACGAGGTGAGTCGCCGTCGCGAGCGGGGACTCACACCAGACCTCGAGTCCTCGCTAACTTGCTGGGACACGCACATCCGCAGCATGGGCCTGCTGGTGCTGGTGCTGATCGTGCTGGAGCTGCTCTGGGGGCGCGCCTCGCTGGTGGTGTTTGCGGTATTTTTCAACACCGGCATGCCGTCCACTACCGGCGTCATCGAGGCGGTCTTCAACCCGCAAAACTGGCAGTTCGTGGCGGTCTACCTGGTTGTTGGCGGAGTCTTCGCCGCGCTCGTCTTTTCAACCTGTGTGGTGTCCATCCCGATGATCCTGGATCGCGATACGGATGCCATCTCGGCCACCATTGTCAGCCTGCGTGTGGTGTTTTTCAATCCGGCTGTGATGCTGCTGTGGGGCGCACTGGTCACAACCCTGTTGATATTGGCGCTGTGGCCCTGGGGCTTGGCGCTGATCCTGATCGGGCCGCTGCTCGGGCATGCGAGCTGGCATGCCTACCGCGGCGCGGTCTACTGGCGCGAAGACGTCGCCGCAGCCGCTGCCGACCCAAACCCGATGCCATGAGGTGTATCGCACTGGTTCACTCAGCTCCCAAAAAAAAAGCCGCCCGAAGGCAGCTTTGTAAAAGTCCCCGAAGAGACATCGTTGGAACCTTATTAGAAATAATCAGAAGGTCATGTGTTCATCAAATTCTTTGACTTCGCACCAACGTTTGATCACTGTGACAGCAGTGCGGCAACTTTACCGGGCATTGAGCCGCTATACCATCCCCCATTTGGGGGATATTGAGCCCAAAAACGCAAGAAAACGTGATTATTCGCAAAGTTTAGGCAGGACTCAGGGGCAGTCGAACGACAAAACAGACACCACCGTCCGGGCGATTCTCGCAATTCACGCTGCCGCCATGGCGGTTGGCGATCGACTTCACCAGAGCCAGACCCAGGCCAACACCGCCGTCGCGCTCGGTGGCACCGGGCAGACGGTAAAACGGCTCAAAAATCCGCTCCTGCAACTCTGGCGGCACGCCCGGACCGCGGTCGCAGACGCGGATCTCGGCCGAACCATCTGCCTTGGTCAGCGTCACCGTAATCTCACCAGCGGCGTGGCGGCGCGCATTTTCCAGCAGATTGCGCATGACGCGGCGCAGTAGCTTGGTGACGCCCTGCACCGGCAGCGATGACAGCGACGGCTGGGTGGCTGCGCCGGGCGGCGCAGCAGACCCCAGTTCGACTTCCAGCGAGGCGTCCATGCGGGCGCACTCCTCGGCCACCAGTCCAATCAGATCGACCGATTCAACCGTGCCCATATCCGCTTCGCGCGCGTCAAGCCGACTGGCCAGCAAGATTTCTTCAATCAGTTGATCCAGCTCGGCGATATTGCGGGTAATTTCGTTCTTGAAGGTTGCCGAGGTGGGCGATCCCATCAACTCCAGCCCCATGCGAATGCGCGCCAGCGGTGAACGCAACTCGTGTGAGGCGTTGGCCAGCAGGGATTTCTGCGACGCCAACAGGGATTCATGCGACTTCACCAGCGTCTCTACCCGCTGCGCCGCGTGGTTGAAACGCTTGGCCAGAAACGCCACTTCGTCCTGCCCGGCTTCGGAGACACGAATCGAGAGGTCGCCCTCGCCCCATTTCTCAACACTGTTTTGCAGCACTTCAAGCCGACGCGTCAATTTCCGAATAATCGGATAGGTGGCCAGCGCCACCGCCACCGCCACCAGCGCCAGCGACCACAAAAAACCAAACGGGGCGCGGCTCCAGTAGGGCTGTGGCGGGCGCGGCAACTGCATGTGCACGATTTGACCGTCGATCATCAACACCACGAACTCCGGGCCACCGCCATTGCGACTGTGCAACCCAAACGACGGCACCTGCGCTTCGGGCTCGTCACCGGGACCGACTTCAATGCCGGCGCCGGGCGGGCGGCGCCGGCTGCTATGGCCGTGGCCGATGATTTGACCGGATTCGTTGCGGATGACGACGTTGCGCAACGGTGGCTCGACCGCGAGGCTCCAGGCCCAGCCGACCAGCAACGTCAATACCGCCACCGCCAGCACCACGGCCAACCAGATCCGCGCGTAGAGCTTCTTCAGCATGCTCAGTCTTGCTGGCGGGCAAAAACGTAGCCGACACCGCGTACTGTCAGAATGCGCTTCGGGTCCTTGGCATCAATTTCGATGGCGGCGCGGATGCGGCCCATGTGCACATCAATAGAGCGGTCGAACGCGTCGAGCTCACGCCCGCGCACCGCTTCCATGATTTGATCCCGCGTCAAGACCCGGCCGGCGCGCTCGGCCAGCGCCACCAACAGATCAAACTGGTACGACGTCAAATCGCAGAGTTGGCCGGCAACGCTGACGCTGCGCGCATCGCGATCGATCTCCAGTGTGCCAAAGCGCAGTTGCTTGCCGGCTGGCGCAGCACCTTCGACGCGCCGGCGCAGCACGGCGCGAACGCGCGCCAGCAACTCGCGCGGCTCAAACGGTTTGGGCAGGTAGTCATCAGCCCCGATTTCGAGTCCGATGATGCGGTCCATCGGATCGCCCTTGGCGGTCAGCATCAGGACACCGGTTTGCGCCAGCGGGCCCGGCATGGCGCGGATGCGCCGGCAGACTTCAAGGCCGTCCATATCGGGCAGCATCAGGTCAAGTATCACCAGATCGGGCGGTGCCGCCTGCAGGTCAGCCAGGCCGCTTTGCCCGTCGCCAGCGTGGCTCACCAGGAATCCGTTTTGCCCCAGGTACTCACTGACCATCTGGGCCAGGCGGGCGTCGTCTTCAATCAGCAGCAGGTGTTGGCTCATGGCGGCAGTCTAGGGCAGGGCCCGGTCGAGTTGTTGAATCGTGGGTAAAGAATGGTAAATGATGGCAGTTCGGCCTGGCTTAGCGGCTTTCGACTCTGGAGGCCAGCCAGACCAGCAGCAGCACCGGCACTCCAAGCATGGCGGTGGCGGCAAAGAAGTTCTGATAACCGTACGCGTCGACATAACCACCTGAAAATCCGGCCAAAAATTTTGGTGCGAGCAGCATCATCGAGCTGAATATGGCGTACTGAGTCGCCGAGTAGTTGACATTTGTCAGACTGGACAGGTAAGCGATAAAGGCGGCCGAGGCAATGCCGCTGGACAGGTTATCAGCCGAGATGACAAGCACCAGCGAGGTCACGTCGTGCCCCCGTGTTCCGAGCCAGGCGAACAGCAGATTGCTGGCAGCGCTCAACACCGCGCCCAGCATCAGCACGCGCATGACGCCCAGACGCATCGCCAGCACGCCACCGACAAAAGCGCCGGCCAGCGTCATGATGACACCAAACACTTTGGTGACGGCCGCCACTTCGTCCTTGCTGTAGCCCATGTCAACATAAAACGGATTGGCCATGATGCCCATCACGACGTCGCTGATGCGATAGACGGCAATCAGCGCCAGGATCACCAGCGCCTGCGTGCCATAGCGACGCAGAAAGTCGGCAAACGGCGCCACCAGCGCGCCATGCAACCACTGCGCCGCATTTTTGCTGGGCGCGATCATGCGGCGCGCCGGCTCGGGTGACAGCAGCACCGTCACCATCCCCAGCAGCATGCTGGCCGCCATCGCCAGATAAGCGGTCTGCCAGGCGCTGTGCTGATAGGTTGTGATGCCGCCTACTTCAGCCCGCGCCGCAATCCACAAGACGCCGGCACCGGCCCAGATCATGGCCAACCGGTAACCGGTCTGGTAGGCGGCGGCCAGCGCTGCCTGGCGTTCGACACCGGCCGATTCAATGCGAAAAGCGTCGAGCGCAATGTCTTGCGTGGCCGAGCCAAAAGCCACCGCCAGGGCACCCCACACCACCGGCTCGAGCGCGCGTTGCGGGTCGTTGAACGACATCGCGACCAGGCCGCCCATCACGGCCAGTTGCGCCAGCAACAGCCAACTGCGGCGCCAGCCGAGCCAGCGCGTGAGTAGCGGGATCGGCAGGCGGTCCACCAGAGGCGCCCATACCCACTTGAAGGCGTACGCCAGGCCGACCCAGCTCAGGTAACCGATGGTCGTGCGGTCAATGCCGGCCTCGCGCAACCAGAAACTCAGCGTTCCGAGCACCAGCAACAGTGGCAGACCGGCCGAAAACCCGAGTGACAGCATGCGCAGCGTGGGAGGTTCCAGATAGACTTTGAGCGTGGCGACCCAGGAGGGTTTGATTTGGCGGGCGTCGGAGGCACTTGGTGTCATGCGTGAATAATACGCGCTGCCTTGTGAAATTCCTGTTGACCAGCATGCCCCGCAAAATACTCCCTATCCAGACGAGCCGCCCGCCTGTTTCGCGTCGGCGTCCGTTGCTCTCGACCGCGTTGGCACTGGCACTGACAGCCAGCATGCTGCAATCGGTGCTGGCACGCGAAGGAGTGGACGTCGGCGCCAACTCGTCATTCAGCAAGCTGGTGCCGGCTGAGCGCGTGGAGCGCTCGGCACACCTGCAATATGCGCAACTGTTGCAGCAAGCTGCGGACAAAAACGCACTGGGCGCCAACAACGACCCCCAGGTGAAGCGACTGCGCGCAATCGCCCAGCGCATCATTCCGTTCGCCGTTGCATGGAACCCGCGCGCCCGCGACTGGCAGTGGGAGGTCAACCTGATTGGCAGCAACCAAATCAACGCCTTTTGCATGCCGGGCGGGAAGATTGCTTTTTACTCCGGCATTCTGACGCAGCTCCAACTCAGCGACGACGAAGTAGCGATGGTGATGGGGCACGAAATTGCCCACGCGCTGCGCGAGCATGCGCGCGAGCGCATCGCCAAGAACGCCACCACCCAGGGCGTGGCACGCATCGGTGGAGCGCTCGCCGCCAGCGTCTTTGGCATTGATCCGCGTCTGACCGATGGACTGGCGCGCGGCGGTGCCAGCCTGCTGACGCTGGAGTTCAGCCGCAAGGATGAATCGGAAGCTGACCTGGTCGGCATGGAACTGGCAGCCCGCGCCGGCTACAACCCCAGAGCCGGCATCAGCTTGTGGAAGAAAATGGGCGCCGCCAACCGCAACGCGCCGCCCCAGTGGTTGTCCACCCATCCGTCGGGCAAGTCGCGCATCGCCGATATCGAGAAGAACCTGCCCAAAGTGCTGCCACTGTATGAGCGTGCCAAAAGACACTAGTTTTCGCCGCTCTACGCCCGCAACGCCAGGCTGGCGGTCCTTATAATCATGACCAGCCCAATGGATCGGCCTGGCTAATGCTGCTCAAACAAATCAAACTCAAAGTCAGCCTGTATCTGGCCCTCGCACTGTCACCGGCGCTGCTGCTGGTTCCGTTTTTGATCGTTCAGCACCAGCGCGAACACCTGCAGGTCGAAATCGCGCAGCATGTGGTGCAGGTTTCCGAAATGGTTGTCCGAAGCACGCGGCATGCGATGCTCTTGAACAAGCGTGACATTGCAGAAAAGATCATTGAGGATATCGGCAAGCAAAAGGGTATTGAGCAACTGCGGGTGATAAGCAAGGACGGCACCATCATCCATTCCAACCGCCCGGTGGAAATTGGCTCGTCAGTGCAGCAGCGCGACGACCCCTGCGTCAATTGCCACCTGAGCGGCAAACCACTGGCGGAAATTCCCGACGACAAGCGCTGGAAGATCT
>JANNUE010000364.1:0-6658 GCA_031394895.1 Betaproteobacteria bacterium | reverse complement strand
GGTCGGCTTCCACGGCGCGCGTCGCCGCAAGCAGTTCAGCAAGCGCTAATTTCAACCGAAACAGCGCAACGACATGTTGCAAAGCAGCAGCCGCCAGAATGCAGATTTTGGCGGCTGTTTTACTTTGCGCTGTTAGACTTCGCCTCCCTCATGCGATTTCGTCTGCTTCGTCGCCGTCTGACCATCAGTGCCCCGCGCATGTCGGTGCACAGCGCCTTGCCGTGGCCCTTGCGCTGGGCGGTGCTGGCGATTGTTTTTGGGTTTTGCGCGTCGATCGGCTTGTGGGCGTTCGAGTTCGGCAAGGACATCGCCGGGCTGGACAAGGACACCCACGAGCAACTGCAACAAGCGCGCTCCGAGCTTGCGCAGTTGCGCTCCGAGCTTGCTGGTTCGAAAGAAGAACGGGACAAGGTGCAGACGATTGCCAACACTGCCAGTACCTTGTTGACGACTGAGAAAGTGCTGCAGGAAAAGCTGGCAGTCCAGATCAAACAGCTTGAGGCGGATAAACGCAGCCTGCAGGATGATCTGGGTTTCTTTGAGAAGCTGATTCCGGCGTCCGGTCGGGAAGGCATCGCCATCCGCAGCCTGCAGGCCGAGCTGCGCGATGGCAGGGCGGTAAAATGGCAAGCGTTGGTGATCCAGGCGAGCAAGAATGCGTCCGAGTTCAACGGCCATCTGGAATTGACCTTTACCGGAGTCCAGGGTGGCAAGCCGTGGAGCGCCACGTTGCCGGGCGGCGCGCAGGCGATCCGGCTGAAACAGTATGGGCGGATCGAGGGAGTTTTTGAATTGCCGGCACAAACGGTGGTCAAGGGCCTCACCGCCAAGGTTCTCGATGGTGCGGTCACCAAAGCGGCACAGACCATCAAGCTATAGTGCGTGACATTTTTGAGTTGATCCGAGGGCATCGATATGTTTAACAGGAAGAAACAGCCGGCGATCAAAAGCCTGATCGCTGCGGGTAGCCGGATTGAGGGAACCTTCAGGTTTTCCGACGGCCTGCGCATTGACGGCGAAGTGCTGGGCAACGTTCATTCCAGTGCCGATCTGCCAAGCATTCTGGTGATCTCGGAAACCGCGACCGTGACCGGTGAAATACACGCTGATCATATTGTCGTCAATGGCACGGTGATCGGACCCGTACACGCTCGCGTGATGCTGGAGTTGCAACCCAAAGCGCGTATTCAGGGCGATGTGCACTACCAGGCGCTGGAAATGCATCAGGGCGCCACCATCGCCGGGCAATTGCATCCTGGTCTGGTTGGTGATGAAAAGCCCGCATTGCGACTGGCGGCAAATAACCGCTGACTGAATTCTTGAGCGAAATGGTGTAGTATTGTTCTAGTTGAAATTTACGGAGTAAGCCATGAGTGCCGTTGCAGAGAATATCCAGACCGAAATGCCAAGCCCGATTCTGTTCACCGACAGTGCTGCTGCCAAGGTGGCCGAGCTGATCGCCGAGGAGGGCAACCCCGAATTGAAATTACGCGTTTTCGTGCAGGGTGGCGGCTGTTCCGGTTTCCAGTACGGGTTCACGTTTGATGAAATCACCAATGAAGATGACACGACCATGACCAAGAATGGCGTGTCCTTGCTGATTGACGCAATGAGCTACCAGTATCTGGTCGGGGCCGAGATTGACTACAAGGAAGACCTGCAGGGCGCCCAGTTCGTCATCAAGAACCCGAACGCGACCACCACCTGTGGTTGCGGATCAAGCTTCTCCTGACGCCGACCGACGCGGCGCGCCAGGCTCAGGCCGGGTAAACCGCACCCAATATACGGGCGCCCTGTGCGCCCGTTATTTTTTCCAGGTTCAAGGGTTCGCGCAAAACGGCCTTGCGTGCCAGCCAGGCAAATGCTGCTGCTTCGACCTGCAATGGCGCCAGTCCATGGGCTTGCGAGGAACTCACCGGCAGCCAGGGTAATAGCGCCTGTAGCCGCCCCATCAGGTGCGCGTTGAAGGCACCGCCGCCGCACACAATCAGCCGTTTACTGCCTGTGCCATAGCGCTGCAGGCTGGCTGCGCATGTGCTGGCAGTCAATTCGGCCAAGGTGGCTTGAACGTCGGCAACGGCCAATGTCCCGTGCAACTGGAGTTTGCTGCTCAGCCACTGCGGGTTGAACAGGTCGCGCCCGGTGCTTTTCGGCGCCGCCAGCGCAAAGTACGGCTCGTCAAGCAGGGTCACCAAAACGTCCGCGTTCACCTGTCCGCTGGCGGCCCAGGCGCCGCCACGATCAAAGGGCTGGCCCAGGTGCTGCTGGCACCAGGCATCCATCAATGCGTTGCCGGGACCGCAATCAAAACCCAGCACATCGCCCGCGCCGTTCGGCCCCAGCACCGTGAGGTTGGCAATGCCACCAAGGTTGAGGACGGCCGTGGTTTCAAGAGGGCGCCCAAATACGCGCTGGTGAAAGAGCGGCACCAGCGGCGCGCCCTGTCCGCCGGCGGCCACATCACGGCTGCGAAAGTCGGCGACGACGTCAATACCGGTCAACTCGGCCAGCAGCGCCGGATTGTTGAGCTGCAGCGTATAGCCGGTGCCGTCGAACGCTTGCGGGCGGTGCCGCACGGTCTGGCCGTGGGCGCCAATCGCCCGCACTTGCTGCCGCTGCAAGCCTGACTGTCCGAGCAGTTTGCCAAGCACCTCGGCATAGACCCGAACCAGCGCGTTGGCGGCCAGGCTGGCACGATGCAATTCATTGGCGCCGGAACTGTTGAGCGCCAGCAACTCTTGGCGCAAGACGTTTGGCAGGGCTGCGCTGGCGTGCGCCAAGACAGTTGGTTGGGGGGCTGAAAAATCGACCAGAACACCGTCCACCCCGTCCAGCGAGGTGCCAGACATCAGGCCGACGTAGAGCTCAGACACGCCGCGCTAACGCCAGAAAAACTACTGGGCGCTGCTTTGCTGCATCGACGCAGCGGCTGACAGAGCCAGCCGGCTGGCAGCAGCGGATTGTGCAAACAGCGACTTGGCGGCGGCAGACAAGGGCACGGTCTCGTTCTGGCGCGCAATCGTCAGCGGGTCGCGATAGACCCCATTGATGCGGAACTCGAAATGCAGATGCGGTCCGGTGGCCCAGCCGGTGGCGCCCACGGCACCCACTTTTTGGCCCTGGCTGACGCTTTCGCCCTTGCGTACATTGATCCGGCTCAAATGCGCGTACGCCGTGTTGTAACCGTTGCGATGGCGCAGGATGACGATGTTGCCGTAGCCACTTTGGACGCCGGCAAATTCCACCACGGCGTCGCCGACGCTGCGCACTGCGGTACCGGTAGGCGCCCCATAATCAACGCCCTGATGCTTGCGCATAGTTTGCAAAATTGGATGCATGCGCATCTTGAAACCGCTGGTAATACGGGAGAACTCCATGGGTGACGCCAAAAAGGCGCGACGCAGGCTCTGCCCGTCGGGCGTGTAATAGCCGCCTTTGGCGTTGTCTGAGTTGCGCGCACTGCTGGCATTTTGCTGGCCTGCTGCGGACGGCTCCTGGAACCACATGGCCTGGAAGGTCTTGCCGGCATTGACAAACTCGGCACTCAGCACGCGCCCGGCACGCAGCGGTTCGCCATCACCTTCAAGCGTTTCATAGACCACCGAGAACCGGTCGCCTTTGCGCAGCGAGCGATGAAAATCGATGTCGCCGGCGAAGATCTCAGCCAGCTGGGTTGCCACGGCGTCCGGGATCTTGGCGTCATCGGTGGCGGCGAACAAGGAACTCTGGATCGTGCCGCTGGCAAGCCGGGTCGAACTGCTCAGTGGCGCGCTCTCGATACGCGACTGAAAGCCCTGCGCCGTGCTCTCGATTACCAGGCGCTTGAAGTTGCCGTCGTTGTCAGAGGCCCAGCGCGCGCTGAGTTTGAGCAGGTTGTTGTTTGCGCCGGCCTCGGCCGTCACGTTGCGCCCGCTGCGACCCAGCAGCACCTTGCGGGCGTTTGCGTCGGAGCGCAAAAAAGCCGCAGCGGCACTATCGGCAACCCCGAGTCGGCTGAGCAGTGTGTCTGCGCTATCGCTGGCGCGGGTGACTTCCGATCTGAACAGCTTGAACGACTGCAGGTCGAGCTCGGAGCGCACAATCAGGGGCAGCGGTTGAACAGACTCCAGCACTTCACGCACGGGCAAATCGGAGGCGTCCGGCGCCAGTGTGGCAACGGCCAATGCGCCGCCCGCAGCGCTGAGCAGCAGCGCCGCCACGAGGGCCAGCATCGATTTTGGACATTGCTCAATGGTGCGCCGGGAAGAGGACAAAATGGAGCTTCCGGCGATAACGAGACGGTTGATCAAAACAAGGGATCCAGACGAAGTTTGTTGAGTGCGCTACCGAGCAGACAAAAAAATGAGGAAGTGTGAGCAATTAAACTAACGCTATTGAGCGCACGCCGAGTATAGCTGTGCGCTACCCTCAGGCATCCATAAAAACCCTTATGAATCAAACATCAGCAAGCAAAGTTCCTGTAACAGAAAGTGTCCGGGCGGCGCTGGCCGTCACGCTGCGGGGCTGTGAAGAACTGCTCCCCGTGGATGACTGGGTCAGCAAGCTGGCGCGCTCCGAGGCCACTGGGAAGCCGCTGCGCATCAAGCTGGGGCTGGACCCGACCGCGCCGGACATCCATATCGGCCACACCGTGGTGCTCAACAAGATGCGTCAGCTGCAAGATCTGGGCCATACCGTCATCTTTCTGATCGGCGACTTTACCAGCCTGATCGGGGACCCTTCCGGTCGCAACAGCACGCGACCGCCGCTGACCAGGGAACAGATCGAAATCAACGCCCAGACTTATTACCGCCAGGCGTCGATGGTGCTCGATCCGTCAAAAACCGAGATTCGCTACAACAGCGAGTGGGGCGATGCGCTGGGCTCGCGCGGCATGATTGAGCTCGCCGCCCGCTACACCGTGGCGCGCATGATGGAGCGCAACGATTTTCATGAGCGCTTCAAGTCCGGCACACCGATCAGCGTGCACGAGTTCCTCTATCCGCTGATGCAGGGCTATGACAGCGTGGCACTGAAAAGCGACCTGGAACTCGGCGGCACGGACCAGAAATTCAATTTGTTAGTGGGCCGTCACTTGCAGGCTGAGTACGGTCAGGAGCCACAATGCATTTTGACCATGCCACTGCTAGAAGGACTCGACGGCATCGAGAAAATGTCCAAGAGCAAGGGCAATTACATCGGCATCTCGGAAGACGCCAACACGATGTTTGCCAAAGTGCTGAGCATTTCCGACGTGCTGATGTGGCGCTGGTACACCTTGCTGAGCTTCAAGAGCGAGGCTGACATTGCCGCGCTGAAGGCGCAAGTGCAGGCCGGGCGCAATCCCAAAGACGCCAAAGTGGCGCTGGCCAAGGAGATCACGACGCGCTTTCACTCAGTAGCGGCGGCCGAAGCGGCCGAGCAGGATTTCATCAATCGCAGCAAGGGCGGCGTGCCGGACGAGATTGCCGAAGTCTCCTTGCCACTGGCGGACGGTGGCGCCCCGCTGGGCATTGCAGCCTTACTCAAGATGGCCGGGCTGGCCGCCTCCAGCGGTGAAGGCAACCGCCTGATTGATGGCGGCGGCGTGCGGGTCGATTCCAGTGTGGTGAGCGACAAGGGCTTGAAACTGGGCGCCGGCAGCTACGTGCTGCAGGTTGGCAAGCGCAAGTTTGCCAAGGTGACGCTGGCTTAGCCCCTATGCTTTCGCTGTTGCCAACCCGTTTCCTGACGCCGTCGCGCCTGCTGTGGGCCTCGGTGGCGGTGGCGGTCGTCACCATCACGCTCAAAACGCTGGCTTGGTACGTCACGGATTCGGTCGGTCTGCTGTCCGACGCCATGGAGTCGTTTGTGAATCTGGCCAGCGCGATTTTCGCGCTGATGATGGTCACCATCGCACAGCGACCGGCGGACGAGGATCACCCCTACGGGCATCACAAGGCCGAATATTTCTCGTCCGGCTTTGAAGGCATCCTGATTGTTGGCGTGTCCATCGGCATTGTCTGGGCGGCCGTCTCGCGGCTATTGGCGCCGCAACCCCTGCAGGACCTGGGTTGGGGCTTGGCTTTGTCGGTATTGAGTTCTGCACTCAATGGTTTGTTGGCCTGGGTCATGTTCAGTGCCGCCAAGGTGCATCGCTCCATCGCCCTGGAGGCAGATGCCAGGCATCTGGTAACGGACGTCTGGACTTCGGTGGGCGTGGTGCTCGGTGTTGCCGGTGTGGCCCTGACCGGCTGGCTCTGGCTCGATGCCCTGGCAGCCATCGGGGTCGCGCTGAATATTCTTCGGGAAGGTGCTCACCTGATGTGGCGCTCGTCGCAAGGCTTGATGGATGAGGCAGTGGAACCCGAGGTATTGCGCGAGATCCAGAAGACGCTGGCAGATTTTGACCACCACACGATTCGGTTCGATCACGTCAGCACGCGCCGCTCGGGGCAGCGTCGTTTCGTGGACTTGCACATGCACATGCCAGCGAGCTGGTCGCTGGGGCGGGCCGCAGCGGTGCGCACCAGCGTCGAGCAGGCATTGATGAGCGCAGTGCCGGGGCTGCGCGCCACCATCCAGTTGTTGCCCAGCGATGTGGAGGCCCACTTTGATGATGCCAGAGACCTGATATGAAGTTGGCCCGGGCTAGCGCATGATCGCCCTGCTGCAACGTGTCACCGAAGCACGGGTGGTG
>JANNUE010000360.1:0-1574 GCA_031394895.1 Betaproteobacteria bacterium | reverse complement strand
CCGGCCTCCAGAAAAACAATGTCACCGGGCACCAGGGCGCTGGCCGCAACCACCTGCGACTGCCCGCCACGCAGCACCGTGGCCTGGGTGGCCGCCAGTTGCTGCAAAGCCGCCATGGCGCGATCGGCCCGCCAGGCCTGGACAAAACCGATGACGGCATTGAGCAGCACGATCACCAGGATGGCCAGGGTGTCGACCAGGTCGCCAATCACACCAGAAATCACGGCGGCGGCGATCAAAACCACAATCATGAAATCCTTGAACTGATCCAGCAGCAGGCCCAACGGTCCGCGCCCCGGCCGTGCCTGAATTTCATTCAGACCATGGCGTTCGGCACGCCGGCCAGCTTCGTCCTCATGCAGGCCATGCGCCGGGTCTACCCCATGCTGACGTGCTAATTCATGCGCGTCCTGGAGGTGCCAGTGATCGGCAGCAGCCCGGGATGAATCCTCTGGCATATGAACGTCAATGCCGGGCAGCCCTTCATTCCTCAGACGCGTCAGGCTCAGGCGTTTCAACCGCCTTCACAATCATCACCGGGACGCCCGCTGCGTGCAGCACTTCATTGGACACCGAGCCCAGCAAAGCACTGCGCAAGGCACTGGTACCGCTGGCGCCCATGACCACCAGATCGCATTCAAAACGCTCCAGAATATCGATCAGCGTATGGGCAGGATCGCCGGAGGCCACTTCACACTCGTAGGGAATACCAGCCTCCTTCAGCAGGGTCTCTGCCGCTTCCAGTATGTGGGCGCCGGCGGCGGCACTCACCTGCTCGATCACCTGCGGATCATGTGCCACCACCAGCTCATACAAAGTGGCGGACTCCTGAACATTGGCCAGTACAACGCTGGTCTCAAGACCGGCGCGCGCCATGCGTATGGCAAAGCTGACCGCCTCCAGGGAGACGGCTGAACCATCGACGGGCAATAGTATTTTCATTTTTTCTCCGGCTTGAATGTGGGATTGAACGTCTCAAGCCTAGGGCATCCCCCTGGGCGCTGTCTTGAGATGGGTCAATATACGCCTGTCTCCTGGGTGGCCCCGGCAAGACTAGGCTTGCGTCAGGCCCTGCACTTTTTTCAACAGGCGGGCGTTCACCCCGGGGGACACAAATTTATCGACCTCGCCGCCCAGCGAAGCGATTTCACGGACGAAGGTGCTGGAGATGAACTGGTATTTGTCACTGGGAGTAAGAAACACCGTTTCCACGTTGGGCATCAGGCTGCGGTTCATGCCGGCGAGCTGGAACTCGTAGTCAAAGTCGGTCACGGCGCGCAAACCGCGCACCATCGCCTTGGCGCCCCGCGCCACCACAAAGTCACGCAACAGGCCGGCGAAACTTTCCACCGTCACTTGCGGATACGCCTTGACCGCGTCGCGCGCCATGTCCATGCGCTCTTCCAGCGAAAACAACGCCTTTTTGTGATGCCCGGCAGCGACCGCCACGATGACGCGGTCAAACAGCTGCGTCGCCCGGCGCACCACATCTTCGTGGCCCAGGGTCATCGGGTCAAAAGTACCCGGGTAAACAGCAATCACGTCATTGGCCATAGGTCGCCTGTGGGTAGTTT
>JANNUE010000229.1:0-23895 GCA_031394895.1 Betaproteobacteria bacterium | reverse complement strand
CACCACGAGTCCAATCTGCTTTGGTCGGGTTCGCGCAGCGTAACCCGACGCAGGGGCGGGGTTTTGTCGGGTTCCGCCCTTTGGGCTAACCCGACCTACGGGATGCTGACCGGCAAAGTTCGGATGGTTCATGGTATTTTGATTTCCACTTCAGCGTTTGGCCAGCGCCTGCACTGCATCCATGCGGGCCGCGCGGCGTGCTGGCAGCACGCCGAACAAAATGCCGGTGACCAGCGCGGTGGCCAGCGCGGCCAGCACCGCCCAGTCGGGCGGATAGGCCGGAAAGGTGGGGTACAACTGGCGAATCAGCGCGGCGCCGAGTTGCCCCAGCGCATAGCCGACCAGCGCGCCGGCCAGCGAGAGCATCGACGCTTCGGTCAGAAACATCAGGCGAATCGCGCCGCCGGTGGCGCCCAGCGCCTTGAGCAGACCGATTTCGCCGGTGCGCTGCGTCACCGACACCAGCATCACGTTCATCACCAGAATGCCGGCCACCGCCAGGCTGATGGCGGCAATGCCGGCCACGCCCAGCGTCAGCGCGCCCAGCAACCGGTCAAACGTGGCCAGCACCGCGTCCTGCGTGATCACCGTGACGTCAAGCTCACCATCGTGGCGCAGCTTGAGGATGTCGGCCACCTGCGCCTTGGCCGGTTCGATCGAATCGCGCCCGTTGGCCTCGATCAGAATGCGAAACAGCGTGTTGCTGTTGAACATGGCCTGCGCCAGCGACACCGGCACAAAGACCACTTCGTCGGTGTTCATGCCAAGGCCCTGTCCGGTAGAGGCCAGCACGCCGACAATGCGAACGCGCCGGTCGCCGATGCGCACCAACTGTCCGAGTGCAGGTGTGACGCCAAAGATATCGTCGCGCACCTTGGCGCCAATCACCGCTTCGTTGGCGCCACGGCGCCAGTCACCAGCGGCCAGAAAGCGTCCCTGCGCCATCGCCATGTGGCGCAGTTGCAGGTACTGCGAGGTGGTGCCAGCCACCATCACCTCGCGCAGCTTGCCGCCGGTGCTGATCTCCGACGTGCCGATCGCCAGCGGTGCCACGCGCAGCACCGCGCTGGCGCGCTGCAAGGCCTGCGCGTCGTCAATGGTCAGGTCGCGCGGCGTGCTGGTAATGGCGCCGCCCGGGTTAAAGCCGCCGGTCTGCGAGCGCCCGGGCAGCACGATCACCAGGTTGCTGCCGAGCGATGAAAACTGGCTCATCACATAGCGCCGGGCACCGTCGCCGAGCGCCGTGAGCACCACCACGGCGGCCACGCCAATGGCCATCGCCAGCACCAGCAGCGACGAGCGCAGCGGGTTGCCGGTGGCAGCCGCACGCGCAAAGCGGATCAGGTCGGTATTGCGCATGCCGTGGCACCGCTGTCGTGGCTGAGGGCGCCGTCTTCCATCAGCAACTGGCGCCGCGCGCGCGCGCCCAGTGTGCCGTCGTGCGTGACCACGATCAGCGTGACGCCGCGCGCATTGAGTGCTTCCAGCAAGCGCATCACCTCTTCGCCGGTGGCGCGGTCCAAGTTGCCGGTCGGCTCGTCGGCCAAAATCACCGCCGGCTGCATGATGGTGGCGCGCGCAATCGCCACCCGCTGGCGCTGGCCGCCCGAGAGTTCGTCGGGCCGGTGCGTGGCGCGGTTCTCCAGCCCATAGTCCTTCAGTGCCTGCAGCACGCGCGTGGCGCGCTGCGCTGGCTGCAGACCGGCCAGCATCATCGGCAGCGCGATGTTTTCGGCCGCCGTCAGGCGCGGCACCAGTTGAAAACTCTGAAACACAAAGCCGATGCGCTGGCTGCGCACGCGCGCCTGCTCGTCACCTGAGAGCGTGGTGACGTCGCGCCCTTCCAGCCGGTACAAGCCGGCGTTCGGCCGGTCCAGCAAACCAATCAGATTGAGCAGCGTTGATTTGCCGGAGCCCGACGGCCCCATCACCGCCACATATTCGCCAGCGCCAATGGTCAGATTCAGGTTGCGCAGCGCATGCACTTCGGAGTCGCCCAGGTGGAACACCCGCTCGATGCCGGACAGCGCAATTTGCGGCTCGTTCATTTCGCCCGCCGACAAGCCGCCTTTAGGCGGGCGAGCGCCCCCTCGGGGGGCAGCGAACAAGTGTGAGCGTGGGGGCTCATCTCTTCGGCTTGTCTTCGGCCACAAACGTGGCGCCGGCTTTGACGCCCTCGCGTTCGAGCGAAGTGACGACGCGGTCGCCCTTGGCCAGGCCGTCCAGCACCTCGGTGAATTCCCAATTGGCCAGACCGGTCTTGATGCTGCGCTGCTCCAGTGTGCCGTCGCTGCCGGCAAGCAGCACGCGGCCGCCTTCCTGCAAGGCAGAGGTCGGCACCCGCAGCACCTGTTCACGCACCGCCAGAATCACTTCCACGTCGGCGCTGTATCCCACCAGCAAACGCGCCGGCGCTTTGCCGGCATCGAGCGTGGCTTCAATATCAACGGTGCGTGCCTGTTTTTCGACCGCCGACACATACGGCGCGACGCGCTTGACGGTGCCGGGGAACGACTGCTTGGGCAGCGCGTCAAAGCTGATGCGCACGGCCTGGCCAGCGCTGATCTTGGGCGCGTCCACTTCATCCATCGGTGCGCGCACATACAGGCAACTGTCGTCGATCAGGTCGATCGCCGGCGGTGTGGGCACGCCAGGCGGCGACGGTGTCGAGTATTCGCCGACCTGGCCAACAATCTTGGCCACGGTGCCGGCAAACGGCGCGTACAGCACGGTGCGGCTTTGCTCCACCTTGGTTGCGTTGGCCCTGGCCTGGGCCTGGTTAACGTCGGCCTTGGCGGTGTCGCAGCCGGCGCGTCTGGCCTGCGCTTCGGTGCGCGCCTGCTCGTCGCGCGCACCCGACACAAAGCCCTGTTTGAACAGCGCTGTCTGGCGCGCCGCATCGCTCTCGGCGTTGCTGGCGACGGCGCAGGCTTCCAGCACCCGTTTGCGCGCCGTCTCCACCTGCGCCGTGGCCAGCGTGCTCTGCGCCTGCTGGTCGTCGTTCCAGAGTTTCATCAGCAACTGGCCCTTCTTGACCTTGTCACCTTCCTTGACCGCCAGCACTTCAATGCGCCCGCCCATGGTGGCCGACAGTTTGGTGCGCAGGCAGGCCTCCACCGTTCCGGCGCGCGTGTTGGCAATGCTGGACTCGACCCGGCCCTGCTCAATCGGCACGAGCACAACCGCAATCGGTTTCGGGCGCTTGAGCCACCAGACTGCGGTGGCAATCAAAGCAACAACGAGCAGCGCAAGCAGAAGACGGCGTAGCAGTTTGGAGGACATGCGTCGGTCCTAGGCAGCAGCGATGCGTGCGAGGCGCTGCTCGATGATGCTGTGCGCCTCGGCCATGATGCGGTCCACCAGTTCCTTGACGGTGGGCACATCGTGGATCAGGCCGGCCACCATGCCGCACGACCAGACGCCGGCATCCATCGCGCCGTCGGTCATGATGCGCGGGTACACGCCTGCCACCTGCTCGATGATGTCCTCAAATTTCAAGGCGGCGCCCAGGGTTTTTTCTTTCTCCAGCAGGCGCTGGGTGGCGGCGTTGTTCAAGACGCGCTCCGTGTTGCGCAGCGAACGCATCACAAGGCGCGTGTCGAGCTCGGTCGCGGCGACGATGGCCTGTTTCACGTTGTCATGCACCGGTGCTTCTTTGGTCGCGATAAAGCGCGTGCCCATGTTCATGCCCTCGGCGCCGAGCGCCAGTGCCGCCACCAGCGAGCGGCCGTCGGCCATGCCACCGGAGGCGACGAACGGAATGCGCAACTCGTCGGCCGCGCGCGGCAGCAGGATGAAGTTGGGCACATCGTCTTCACCCGGATGGCCACCGCACTCAAAGCCATCGACGCTGACCGCGTCGCAGCCGATCGACTGGGCCTTGAGCGAATGCCGCACCGAGGTGCATTTATGGATCACCTTGATGCCAGCTTCGTGCAGCGCGGGCAGCCATTTCTGCGGGTTGTTGCCGGCCGTCTCCACCGCCTTGACGCCACCGTCGATGATGGCCTTGATGTAGCCCGGATAGTCGGGCGAGGTGAGGATCGGCAAAAAGGTGAGGTTGACGCCAAACGGCTTGTCGGTCATCTCGCGGCAACGCCGGATTTCGTTGGCCAGCAATTCAGGCGTGCGCTGCGTCAGGCCAGTGATGATGCCCAGCCCGCCAGCGTTGGACACGGCGGCCGCCAGTTCGGCAAAGCCAACGTAGTGCATGCCCCCCTGGATGATCGGGTGCTCGATGCCAAAGAGTTCAGTGATGCGGGTCTTCATAGGTATGTCCTTGCAATGTGTTTGGTCGATTCTAGAACGCCGGCTCACGCTGTAATTCGGAGCACTCTCGCTGTGCCCCGGAGCACTCGGTGAAGCACTCCGCGGTAACCCGGAGCACTCCGCCGCGGCACTCAGTTCCGCGAATGTCACCCGGCCTTCGGCCTCCTTCTTTATTTGGCAAAACCCCAAGTCCACGCTGCACTGAGCGCCGCACCGGAGTGCTCCTGCATTGGTGGTTTGCGTGGTGCGCGCCAATAACGCCTGTTGCCAAGGAGGTTGGGTGGGTGGCGCGGCGAAGTAAAGGAGGAAGGACGGGCGCAGCCCGTCCGGGGGACATGAGTGGCGTCGCCCACCCAACCTCCTTGGCGTGCCAACGTCAGCGTTGCGGGGGACGCGAGCCCAGTCGCTCACCCAAGCTCCCTGGCGTGCCAATCCCGTCACCCGGCTCCTGTCTTTCGAACGCGCGCCTACGCCAGCAAACTGCGCGCCAGCGCTTCCGCGACCTTGATGCCATCGACACCCGCAGACAAAATGCCGCCGGCGTAACTGGCGCCTTCGCCGGCTGGGTACAGGCCGCGCGTGTTGGTGCTTTGCAGGTCTTCGCCACGCGGGATTTTGAGCGGCGACGAGGTGCGGGTTTCAACGCCGGTGAGCAGCGCGTCGGCCATGTCGAAGCCTTTGATCTTCTTGCCAAACGCCGGCAGCGCTTCGCGGATCGCGGCGATCGCGTAGTCGGGCAGGCTGCTGCCCAGGTCGCCGAGTTTGACGCCTGGCTGGTACGACGGCGTCACGCTGCCAAAGGCGGCGGAGGGCCGCTCGGCGATGAAGTCGCCCACCAGTTGACACGGCGCCGCGTAGTCGCTGCCGCCGAGCTGGTAGGCGCCAGATTCGAGCTGGCGTTGCAACACAATGCCAGCCAGCGGGTGGGTCAAGCCCTGCGCCTTGAGCGCCTGCGCTTGCGCACCGTAACGGGCACCGGCGCCGGCGCCAAAAGCCTGGATGAACGACGCAGCATCGTGCGGGAAGTCATCCGGGTTGATGGCCACCACAATGCCGGCATTGGCATTGCGCTCGTTGCGTGAATACTGGCTCATGCCGTTGGTCACGACGCAACCCGGCTCCGACGTCGCGGCCACCACCGTGCCGCCCGGGCACATGCAAAAGCTGTACACGGCGCGGCCATTGCTGGCGTGGTGCACCAGCTTGTAGTCGGCCGCGCCGAGTATCGGATGCCCGGCGTGGCGGCCCCAGCGCGCGCGGTCGATCACGCTTTGCGGATGCTCGATGCGAAAGCCGACCGAGAACGGTTTGGCCTGCAGCGCCACGCCGCGCTCATGCAGCATGGCAAAGCTGTCACGCGCGCTGTGCCCGAGCGCCAGCACGACGTGGTCGGCCAGCAACTCGTAGCTCGCATCGCGCGCCACGTCCAGCACCTTGAGCCCGCGCAAGTGCAGATGGTCGGCACTGGCGTCGAGCAGCAGATCCACGACGCGCTGCTCAAAGCGAATTTCGCCGCCCATCGCAATGATCTGTTCGCGCATGTTCTCCACCACTTTGACCAGTTTGAAAGTGCCGATGTGCGGGTGCGCTTCAAACAGGATGTCGGCCGGCGCACCGGCCTTGACAAACTCGTCCATCACCTTGCGCCCCAAGCCGCGCGGGTCCCGGATCTGGGTCCACAGCTTGCCGTCGGAGAACGTGCCGGCGCCGCCCTCGCCAAACTGCACATTGCTCTCGGGGTTGAGCGTGTTCTTGCGCCACAGCGCCCAGGTGTCTTTGGTGCGTTCACGCACCGTCTTGCCGCGCTCGAGCACGATCGGGCGAAAGCCCATTTGCGCCAGCAGCAGCGCGGCAAACATGCCGCACGGGCCGAACCCGACGACGACCGGGCGATTGGCAAAGTGCGCCGGCGCCGTGGCGGGCAGCGCATAGTGCAGGTCGGGCGTCGCGCCGATGCGGGGGTGAGCGGCAAACTTGGCCAGCAGCGCGGTTTGCAGCGCCGGCGTGGCCAGTTCCACGTCAACCGTATAGACCACCATCAACTCGGCCTGGCGCGCGTCAAAACTGCGCTTGAACACTTGCAGCGTGGCAATCTCGGTGGGCGCAATGCCCAGCGTTGTGGCGGCGAGGCGGCGCAGCGCGTCGATCGGATGCGCCACCGGCGCGCGGTCCTGCTCGGTCTCGGGCGGCGCGTCGGCGGCGCGGCGCTGATCGACCGGAACTTGTGCCAGCGGCAGTTTGAGTTCTGTGATGCGCATCAGACGGGCAGGAATCCTTCAATCGACAAATAGCGTTCGCCGGTGTCGTAATTGAAGCCGAGCACGCGGGAGCCAGCCGGCAGCTCCGGCAGTTTTTGCGCAATGGCGGCCAGCGTGGCGCCACTCGAGATGCCGACCAGCATGCCCTCCAGCGCGGCGCAGCGCCGGGCCATTTCGCGTGCCGGTTCGGCATCGACCTGAATCACGCCATCGAGCAGCGACGTGATCAGGTTCTTTGGAATAAAGCCGGCGCCAATGCCCTGAATCGGATGTGGCGAAGGTGCACCGCCGGAGATCACCGGCGAGGCGCTGGGCTCGACCGCATAGACCTTGAGTTGCTGCCACTTGGCCTTGAGCACCTGGGCACAGCCGGAAATGTGACCGCCGGTGCCGACGCCGGTGATCAGCGCGTCCAGGCCATCGGGGAAGTCGGCCAGAATTTCCAGTGCCGTGGTGCGCGCATGGACCTCGATATTGGCCGGGTTCTCGAACTGCTGCGGCATCCACGAGTTGGGCGTGCTGGCAACCAGTTCCATGGCGCGGGCGATCGAACCCTTCATGCCCTTCTCACGCGGCGTCAGGTCGAACGTTGCGCCGTAGGCCAGCATCAGGCGGCGGCGCTCGACCGACATGCTGTCTGGCATCACCAGAATCAGCTTGTAGCCCTTCACGGCCGCCACCATCGCCAGGCCGACGCCGGTATTGCCGGAGGTTGGCTCGATGATGGTGGCGCCGGGCTTGAGTTCGCCGCTTTGCTCGGCCGCCTCGACCATGGACAGCGCGATGCGGTCCTTGATCGAGCCGCCCGGATTTGCGCGCTCGGACTTGATCCACACCAGATGGCTGTTGCCGAACAGGCGGTTGATGCGAATGTGCGGCGTGTTGCCAATGGTTTGCAGAATGCTGTCAGCTTTCATGGGGCGCTCCTGGAAGTTGTAGTTCGGTCGCCATTTTGGACTAGTTGAGTAACAAGTTTCTATATTTGCTTGTGCATAGCCGCGATAATCAAGGGGTGAAGCCTGCCAGACTGTCGCTGGTGCAATCTGGGAAACCAGGCACTGGAGGAACGTCCGGACTGCACAGGGCAGCGTAGCAGCTAACGGCTGTCCACTGAAAACCGCTCCCGCAAGGGCGCGGCATAAGGTGAGGATCAGAGCAACAGAGACGAGCCGATTAAGTTCGGGTGAAACGGGCAATCTCTACGTGCAGCAATACCAAGTAGGCACACGCAAAGCGAGGCGGTTCGCCGCAGCGCCATGACCGGGGCCCCCGGAGTGTGCGGGTAGGTAGCATCGAGCCGCTGGGTGACCAGCGGCCCAGAGTAATGGCAGTCACTTCTGCACGCCCGCAAGGGTTTGCAGTTGCACAGAATCCGGCTTATCGGCGGGCTTCACACTTTTATTTGGACAGCAGATTGGTGCCAGCGGCACCGACGGCTGCGTATACGTACAGACCATGCGCCAGCGCATACAGGTCGTTGCCGGTGAACGACGTCGCGGCGGTCCATGCAGCGCCATCGGTGCTGTAGAAAATCTTGCCGCCCGCACCCACGGTCACTAACTGGGTGCCGTAGGTGATTGCGTTCAGGTTGCCCGCGCCGGGCAGCGTCTGGCTGGTCCAGGTACTGGCGTTGGTGCTGCTCAGCACGGTGCCGTTGGCGCCCACCGCGACAAAGGTGGTGGTCAAAACCCCGGCCGTCGATACCCGCGTGTTGGCGGCAACGCCGCGCAGGTCGGCCGTGCTGCCTGAGGTGGCGCTGTGCCAGGTTAGGCCGTCCGAGCTTGTCACCACGGTGCCAGCGGCGCCGACGGCGATCCAGACGCCGCTGTTGTACGTCACGGCATACAGGTGGCTGGTGGTGGCTGAGCTGGTGGCCGCCGTCCAGTTGGTGCCGTCGTTGCTGGCGATGATGGTGCCGTTGGCGCCGACCGCCACGTTCAAGTTTGAATTGTTGCTGGCAATCGCGTACAGGTTTTGCGTCGTATTGGAGTTTCGCGTGGTCCAACTCACCGTGTCCGGGCTGGTCAGCACCAGGCCGCCGTCACCGACCAGTTTGTAGGTGGCAAAGTAGGAAGCACCGTTGAGATTGGCCGAGGTGGCGAAATTGATCGCGCTCCAGGTCTCGCCGTTCGGGCTGGAATACATGGCCCCGGCGCGGCCGGCCGCAACGTACATCGACGAGGTGGTGGTGGTGGTGGTCACCGAATTGACGGTGGTTGACGTCGTGATCGCACCGTAGGCCACGCTGCGCAGCTCAGGGGCGGCCGGGATCGCGCTGCCTGCGCTCCAGTTAATGCCGGCGATCTGCGGCGTTACCGTCACCGGTGTCGAGCCCGGGCCGCCCGGGCCGCCGCTGGTTCTTGCGTTGACCGAAAACGAGAAACTCGTGCCATTGGGCAAGCCGGACAGGACATACGGAGACGTGACATTGAGACGGGTGGCGCCACCAGGCAGCCCGATCCAGCTCTCCATCTTCTTGGTTTCGGTGGGTGCCAGGCTCGTGGGCAAGGCAAACACCCAGTACTCGACGCCGGGGACCACATCCCAGCTCACAGTGACCGATGATTCGCCCGCCAGCGCGACCACGTTGGTCGGGGCCGGCGCCGAGTTGCCGCCACCGCAGGCGACTGACAGCAGCAGCGCGAACAAAGTCGCGAAGATCAATTTGAAGGAGCGCAATAACATAGGTGATTCCAGTCAACGGTTGCTTTGATTATCGAATATTTCTGCGGCAACCCGGCGCGGGCGTCTGGCGATCGCCGTCAGAAGCGCTCGTGTGCCTGCAGGTAGCGCCATTGCCCCTCGGCCAGCCGCGTCATTGCGACGCGGCCGATGCGCAGGCGTTTGATGCTGACGATCTGCAGATTGACGCGTTCGCACAAATAGGCAATCAGGCCCGGGTGCGAGCCCTTGATCGCAAAGCGCAGTTTGCTGCTGGCGTCGCCGGTGCTGTTCAGACTGACCTTGACCGGCGGCAGCGCATGACCATCAACAGTGTGGCTCTGGTTCAGCCGTTGCAGGCTCGTCTCCGGCACTTCGCCCACCACTTCAACAATCATCTCCTGCTCCATCACTGCGGCGTCTTCGCTGAGCTTGCGCAACACGCGCCAGTCCTGCGTGAAAACGACGAGGCCGCTGGCCGCAGTTTCCAGTGGCATGCAGGCGCTGAGTTTGACAAAGTGGTGTTTGAGCACGCGGCTGTGCGTGCTGTCGTCCGCCGTGTGTGTTCCAACCTGCAGCAGGGCCTGCGCCGGCTTGAGCTGGCGATTAGCCTGACCCGGCGTGGCCATCGCGTCATAGCCGGCCGGCTTGTGCAGCAGCAGGGTGACCGGTTGCAACTCCATCAGGTTGGCGCTGCGGTCGATCTCCACTTTGTGCTCCGCAACCCGATACATCGGCTCTTCCACCACCTGCCCGTTGACGCTGACCCAGCCGCCTTCGATGTACTGCTCGGCTTCGCGGCGCGAGCATGGCAGCAGCGCCGCTACGCGCTTGGCCAGACGCTCGCCGGTGCGCGTGTCCTGGGGCAACGGTTTTGCCTTCATGGCGCGAGCGCTTCAATGCGCGCAATGTGCGCCAGCAGCGAACGCTTGGCCACCGGCCACATGCGCTCGGGCACGTCGTCGTACACCTCGGCCAGCCAGTCGTCCAGCGCGGCCTGCGGGTGCGCCTGCATCACCGCCAGAATCTTGGCTTCGCGGCGCAGCCGGTGCGCCTTGAGGTGGGCAATCGCGCCGGCCGCCTCGCCTTCATAGCCGCCAATAACGTAGCCATGCGCCGGCAGGATGAAGTCGATCTGGTGTTCGACGCAGGCGGCGCTGAGCAGGTCGAGCGAATCCAGGTAGGCGTTCATGTCGCCGTCGGGCGGGTCAATTACCGTGGTGCTGCCGTTGAGCACGTGGTCGCCGCTGAATAGCAAGCCGTCTTCCAGCAGCACCAGGCACAGGTGATTGGCGGCGTGGCCCGGCGTGTGAATGACCTTCAGCGTATGCGAGATGTCGGCTTGCGGACCCGGCCCGCGCAGCGTCAGCAACTGGCCGTTCTCCAGTGGCTGGTCAGGCGTGAACTGGCTGTGCCGGTGCGCCGTGGCGGCCGACGCCAACCCCAGGATGGGCGGCTTGCGCTGGCACAGCGCCTGCAGCGGCCGCGCGCCGGGTGAATGGTCCGGGTGCGAGTGGGTGCAGACAATAAAGCGGATGTCGCCGCCGCTGGCGCGCCACAGCTTTTCCAGGTGCTCGGGGTCGGCCGGGCCGGGGTCGATAGCAATGAAACCGGTGCCCGGCTCGCCCACCAGATAGCTGTTGGTGCCGGGGCCGGTCATGGCGCCCGGGTTCGGCGCGGTCAGGCGCTGCACGTTGTTCAGCAAGGGCACGGGTTGGTCCGACTGCCAGTCCAGCGGGTGCACGATTTGCCCGTCCGGACAGACCAGCGCCAGTTCGCCATACGGGTGTTCGTGTTCCATAAAGCGCGCTTCGCGCCCGCCCAGCACGCCAGCACGCGGGCAACAGCTCCACAGCGGCTGCTCGGTCGCGGCGCAGGCCTGCAAGACCGCGTCCACCGAGGTGTAGGCGAGCAGCCGTTCGAGCGTGCGGATGGTCGGAAAGATCATGAAAAACTGGCCCGCCTTATGGCGCGCCAGCGCATCTGCCGGGCGCACCCAGACCGGCTCGAACTGCTCCGCCTCATCGGCCACCGGCGTCTGCCCGGCGGGCATGCGCGCCACCAGAAACGGCACGTCAAAACGGCGCGGCAGGTCGCGGTCGGTGACCCAGTGCGCCAGCACAAAAACTTCGTCGGCGGCCAGCGTCAGGCCACGCGCGCCGCATTGCGCCACAAACGGCGCGTTGCGCTCCAGCGTGGCGATGTCGCTCTGGTCGGCGCCGGTGCCGTCGGCGCGGCGCGCCAGCAGCACGCCGAGTTCTTCAAAACTCTCGCGAATGGCCGCTATCGCCTGCGTCAGATGCAGATCGCTTTGCGTCGGCCTGCGCCTTGCCTGCGAGTGGCTGGCGCCGTCCAGCGGGTCCACGCCTCCGCCCGGAAACACGTAGGCGCCCGGGACAAAGCTGGCACTCATCGAGCGCCGCGTCATCAGCACTTCGACGGCGTCGCTGCCGTCGCGCAGCAGCAGCACAGTGGCCGCCGCCAGCGTGGCCGCCGGTTCGCGCCGGGGATGCAGGTATTGGTTGGATCTTGGCATGGGTCGATTTTGCAGCATTTCTTCCCTTACGCACTCTGTCAAACCCTGCGCTCGCCCGCAGACGAATCAAAAGAAGTGCTGATGGCTTTCACCAATCAGCAGCGCAGGCAGCGATACAGTGATAATTCCCTGATGCGAATTGCTTTTACCAAAATGCAGGGCGCCGGCAACGACTTCGTGGTGCTGGACGAGACGCGCGACCGGCTTGGCTTGAGCGTGGCGCAGTACCGCATGTTGGCGGATCGGCACTTTGGCGTTGGCGCCGACCAGATTCTGTCGGTGCGCGCGTCGCCTGCACCGGGCATTGATTTCGAATATGTCATTCACAACGCCGACGGCGCCGAGGTGGAGCAGTGCGGCAACGGCGCGCGCTGCTTTGCGCGCTTTGTGCGCGAGCAGGGGCTGAGCAGCAAGGACGTGCTGCGCGTGCAGACGCTGGGCGGCGTGATTGAGCCGCAACTGCATGCCGATGGCCAAGTGACGGTCAATATGGGCGCGCCGGTGTTCGAGCTGGCCGAGATACCCTTTGCGCCCGGCAACGCGCAGCCGCAAGTGGCCGGAGCCTGGCAAAAGTGGCCGCTGGTTTTGGCGCCGGACGGCGTGCCAGTGACGGTGTTGCTTGGCGTGCTGTCGATGGGCAACCCGCATGCGGTGCAACTGGTGGACGATGTGGCCAGCGCCCCGGTGGCGTTGCGGGGAGCGCTGATTGAGCATCACGCCAGTTTTCCGAAGCGGGTCAACGCCGGCTTTATGCAGATCGTGGACCGCACTCACATCCGGCTGCGCGTCTATGAGCGCGGCGTTGGCGAGACGCTGGCCTGCGGCTCCGGCGCCTGCGCTGCGGTGGTCGCCGGCATCCGCTGGGGCTTGCTCGACGCCACGGTGCACGTGCAGACCCACGGCGGCAGCTTGACTATTTACTGGGCTGGTGCAACATCGGCGGTCATGATGACCGGCCCGGCAACCACCGTTTTTCACGGCGAAATTGATTTGATGGACCCACTATGAACAATGCACTGACCAACCCGATTACCGAAGACGACATTGCCAACTACCTGAGCAACACGCCGGACTTTTTTGAGCGCCATGCGACGCTGCTGGCAGCGGTGGAACTGAGCAGCCCGCACAGCCACCGCGCCGTCAGCCTGCAGGAGCGCCAGGCGGTGATGCTGCGCGAAAAGATCAAGATGCTGGAGCATCGCATCATGGACATGATCCGCAACGGCAACGAGAACATCATGCTGTCCGACAAGCTGTTGCGCTGGGCCGGCAGCCTGTTGCTGGTGACCGATCCGCTCACCTTGCCGGAGAGAATCAGCCATGAAATCCAGCAAAGGTTTTCAGTGCCGCAGGTGGCGATCAGGGTCTGGGACGTGGCGCCGCAGTTTGCCGATGAGGGCTTTGCCACTGGTGTCAGCGAGGATGCCCAATTGTTTGCGTCCTCACTGAGCGAGCCGTTTTGTGGCGTGAACACCGGCTTTGAGTCAGCAGGCTGGCTGGCCGACCCGCTGGCCGCCACCTCACTGGCGATCTTGCCGCTGCGTGCAGCAGCGCTTGGCACCGCAGCGCCGGCCTTTGGTTTGCTGGTGCTGGCGTCGCCCGATGCGCAGCGTTTTAGCAGCAGCATGGGCACCGATTTTCTGGCCCGCATTGCCGAACTGGCCAGCGCCGCGCTTTCGCGCTTGAGGTAAAGGTGGAAACAGACTTGACTGGTGGATATTTGGAGCATGTGCGCGTTGAAAAACGTCTCGCGCAGCGCACGGTTGAACTGTACAGTCTGGACTTGCAAAAACTCACCAATTACGCGCAACACTCTGGCGTCGCGCTGGTGGCGGTGGACAACAGCCACATCCGGCGCTGGGTCGCACAAATGCATGCGGGCGGGCGCAGCGGGCGTGGCATTGCGTTGATTCTGTCGGGCTGGCGCGGTTTCTATGTCTGGCTCGGGCGCCAGGGGCTGATCGCCAGCAACCCGGTGCAGGGTGTGCGCGCGCCCAAGGTTGGCAAGCCCTTGCCCAAGGCGCTGAGCGTCGATCAGTCGGTGCAGTTGGCCAGCTTCGCCAGCGACAGCAACGACCCCTGGCTGGAAGCCCGCGACGCGGCGATGGTTGAGTTGCTGTATGGCGGTGGTTTGCGCGTTGGCGAGCTGACCGGACTGGACGTGCAGGCCAGTGCGCAGGCGCGTGGCTGGCTCGATTTGCAGGAGGGCCAGGCGCATGTGCTGGGCAAGGGCTCCAAGCGGCGCACAGTGCCAGTCGGTAGCAAGGCGGTGCAGGCCTTGCAGCATTGGCTGGCGCTGCGTGACCCGCAGGCGCAGCATGTTGCGCAGACTGCGCTGTTCATCGGCCGCAATGGCACGCGCTTGACGGCGCAGTCGATCTGGCAACGGTTGCGCCGGCGCAGCTTGCAGGCCGGCCTGGCGCTGCCGGTGCACCCGCATATGCTGCGCCACTCGTTTGCCAGTCACCTGCTGCAGTCGAGCAGCGATTTGCGCGCGGTGCAGGAACTGCTGGGCCACGCCAGCATCACGACCACGCAGGTCTATACGCGGCTCGATTTCCAGCACCTGGCCAAAGCCTACGATGCGGCGCATCCCAGAGCCAAAATCCGGGGATCGGGGCAGAAGTAGGGCACACTTGAGGCTGTAGCTAGAAAGGTTGTTTATGCGTAGTCAAATTCTCGTATTTCTCGCAAAAGGTGTGGAATTCCATTTTCATGTGGCCGATGAGCCGCCACTGGCGCACGACCTTGCCCGCGCCTGGCTTGATGCCCAGTTTGTGGCGCTCGATTGCGAGCCGCTACGCGCCAGCGGCAAAGTGCTGACGGCCGACAAGATCCTGCGCATCACCGAGGCGGCGGGCGCGGCGCTGTTTGAAGACGAAAAATGGTCTGTCGACTATGTCAGGGCGGTGCACGCCGCGCTGGCCAAGCCGATGATCCGGGTCGATGTGCCGGCAATGGCCGTTACCTATTGAAGACGCTGCGACTAAAAGCCGGCAAAGAGCGCTCACTGCTGCGCCGTCACCCGTGGATATTTGAATCAGCGATTGCGAAGGGCTCGGCCGATGCCGGTGAGACGGTGCGCGTCGAGTCACACGAGGGCAACTTCCTGGCCTGGGCGGCCTACAGCCCGGTCTCGCAAATCCGGGCCCGGGCCTGGAGCTTTGACGAGGGGCAGCGCATTGATGCCGCTTTCTTCACCAAGACGATCGCCAATTGCGTCAATGCAAGAGCCCGCTTTGATATACAGAGCGACGGGCTGCGGCTGGTGCATGGCGAGTCGGACGGCTTGCCGGGCCTGATTGTGGACCGCTATGGCGACACGCTGGTGGCGCAGTTTCTCTCCGCCGGCGCCGAGCGCTGGAAGTCGGTGCTCTCAGATGCCCTGTTGGCGGCAACCGGTCTGACCAAGCTGTATGAGCGATCAGATGCCAGCGGCCGCGCGCGCGAGGGTTTGCCATTGGTGAGCGGCTGGTTGCGCGGCACCGGCGCGCTGGAACTCGTGTTGCACGAGCACGACTGGCAACTGGCGGTGAATATCGCCAGTGGCCACAAGACCGGGTTTTACCTGGATCAGCGCGACAGTCGCAAGAAATTCGCCGACTATACGCGGCGCCTGAAGTTTGAGCGCGTCCTCAACTGCTATTGCTACACCGGCGGCTTCACCGTCGCGGCGTTGCAGGCCGGCGCCGGCCATGTGACGTCAATTGACTCGTCTGCGCCGGCCATTGAACAGGCGATTGCCAACGTGGCGCTGAACGGGCTCGATGCCGGCCGCGCCAGCTTCATGGACGCCGACGTGAACGCCACCTTGCGCCAGTTTGGCGAAGCCGGCCGCAGCTTTGACGCGATTGTTCTGGATCCGCCGAAGTTTGCGCCGACGGTGGCGCACGCCGAGCGCGCCGCCAGGGCGTACAAGGACATCAACCGGCTGGCGTTCAAGATTTTGGCGCCGGGCGGCGTGCTGTTCACTTATTCCTGCTCGGGCGGCATCAGCGCCGATCTGTTTCACAAAATTGTTGCCTCAGCCGGCATTGACGCCAAGGTTGACGGCTACATCAGCGAGCGCCTGGGTGGCGCGCCGGATCATCCGATGACGATCAATTTTCCGGAAGGCGAGTACTTGAAAGGGCTGGTGGTGATGCGAAAATGATAACCTTGCGGGACAGATCTTCAGCTCTGTCCCCAACTGACTCTAGCGGGACAGATCTTTAGCTCTGTCCCCAACTGACTAGTACACTCCCTGTGCTTCTGACACCCGCGAACCCCAACATACGATGACTCTGATACCTGCAACCATTCTGACCGGCTTCCTCGGCTCGGGTAAAACCACGCTGCTCAAACGCGTGCTGGAAGAGGCGCATGGCCAAAAGATTGCCGTGATCGAGAACGAGTTCGGCGAAGAAAACATCGACAGCGAAATTCTGGTGTCCGACACCACCGAGCAGATCATCCAGATGAGCAACGGCTGCATCTGCTGCACCATCCGCGAGGACCTGCGCGCCACACTGCGCGACCTGGCCGAGAAAAAGCGCAAGGGCACACTGGACTTTGACCGCGTGGTGATCGAGACCACTGGACTGGCCGACCCGGGCCCGGTGGCGCAAACCTTCTTTATGGACGATGAAATCGCCGAGAGCTACTTGCTCGACTCCATTTTGACGCTGGTCGATGCCAAGCACGCCCAGACCCAGCTCAATGAGCGTCAGGAGGCGCGTCGTCAGGTTGGATTTGCCGATCAGATCTTCATCAGCAAGACCGACCTGGTAGCCGGTGAAGAGGTGGATGCGTTGATGCACCGCCTGCGCCACATGAATCCGCGCGCGCCGCAAAAGACGGTGCATTTTGGTGAAGTGAGCCTGGGCGAGGTGTTTGACCTGCGCGGCTTCAATCTCAATGCCAAGCTCGACATCGACCCTGATTTTCTGAAGGACGAAGAGCACGCGCACGACCATGACCATGACCATGCAGCACACTGCGATCACCCTTCACATCACCATGCGCACGACGATGACGTCAAGAGTTTTGTCTTCAAGTCGGAGCGTGCGTTCGACCCGGCGAAACTGGAAGATTTCCTGGGCGCCATCGTCAATATTTATGGCCCGCGCATGCTGCGCTACAAGGGTGTTCTGTACATGCAGGGCACCGAGCGCAAGGTGATTTTTCAAGGTGTCCACCAGTTGATGGGCAGTGACCTGGGCCCGGCCTGGGCGGCCGGTGAAGAGCGCCTGAGCAAAATGGTGTTTATCGGGATTGATCTGCCGAAAGATATTTTTCTGCAGGGCATGGAGCAATGCCTTGTTTGAATCGCCCGGTTTTTTATAGGACTGCAGATAAATGTTTGTCTCGATTTTGCAACTGATGGGTTTTCCGCTGGGTAAACCGGTAAACTCGCGCGCGCCAACCAAACTGTGCGCAGTCAGACGGACAAGGTGCATGTCGAAGGTATAAGCTCGATGGGATCGGGAACAACAGAACACAAGTCCGCCAGCGCCAAGAGTGCGCTGACCAATTTTGCTAGGAGACAAGAAGTGAAAGCTCAACCGGGTAAAGTCAAAGTGGCTGCGAAGACGGTCAAACAGGCCGGCAAGACCAAGCCTTCCGCCAAGACTGTGGTGAAAACCAAGGCGCCAGCCAAGGCTGCGGGCAAGGCCAAGGCAGCGCCAGTGGTGAAGGCCAAACCCGTGGTCAGGGCCAAGGCGAAACCGCCGGTCAAAGCGGCGCCAGCCAAGGCGTCATCAGTGAAGAAGGCGGCGCCGCCAAAGGCACAGGCAAAACCTGTAGTGCGGGCCAAGGACGCCAAGTCGAAAGTCAAAGTTGCCGTCAAGGTAGCCAAGACCAGCAAAGTGAGCAAGATGACCAAGACAGCCAAGGCTGTTGCGGTCAAGACCGCGAAGTCGACCGCCAAAGTTAAACCAAAGGAATCAGTGAATACGACGATCGCGAAAGCCGTCAAGACAAAGACGGCAACCAGTACTCCCAAGCCCGCGCCAGCGCCAGCACTCCTCAAGGCGGTGGCGCCGGCGCCAGTCGCAGCCGCGCCGGTGCCCGCCAGAGCCGGACGGCCCTCGTCCCGGTTGGCACAGCTGACGGTGCCGTCGATGGCACAGTCGGTCGCTTCGACCGCCGCCAAGGCCAGCTTCACGCAAACCCCGTCGGCTCCCCTGATTGTTCCGCCACTGGCTTCGGCAGTGAAGAAGGACCCCAAACTGGCCAACAACTGGAAATCGAAACCCATCGAGCAACTAACCGATGCAGAAATGATCGCGATGCCCGATGAAGAGTACATGAACGAGACGCAGATGACGTTTTTCCGGCGCCGTCTGGTGCAACTGAAGAAAGACATTCTGAGCAACGCCGGTGAGACCACCGAGCATCTGCGCGAGGACACGGTGGTGGTTCCGGACCCGGCCGACCGCGCCACGATCGAGGAAGAGCACGCACTGGAATTGCGCACCCGGGACCGGGAACGCAAGCTGTTGAAGAAGATTGAACAGTCGATTCAGCGCATCGATTCGGGCGACTATGGCTATTGCGACGAAACCGGCGAGTCGATCGGCGTCGGCCGGTTGCTGGCGCGCCCGACCGCCAACCTGTCACTGGAAGCGCAGCAACGCCGGGAACTCAAGCAAAAGATGTTCGGCGACTGATGCGCGAAAGTTTGCTTGCTAGCACCTCCCATGGCACTGAAAAACCATAGCGGCGGTTTGTTATCCAGGGTAGCGAGCTTCGTTCGCAATCCGGCGAAAGACTGGTTCGAAGTTGGCGCGGTGCAGCGCGAGCCCGATACCGGACCGCAAAGCAGCAGCGGCTACAGCAAGCAGTCGCTCAAGGAGATGATTGAGTACAAGCGCAGCAATGATGTGGTGCGCCGGCGCGAGTTCGACCACTTGCGCAAACTGCTGCGCAATGTCCCGGTGCCCGAGACGGAACTGACCGGCCGGGCTTCCATTTACCCCACCAGCACCATCGCCGAACCTGGCGAGCGGGCCAAGACGCTGCAAAAGATTGACGAAATTGAAGCGCACATGTCGCGCCAGTGGTGGAAGGGCAAAACCGACACCTTAGCCTTGCATGGCAACTATGCCAAGACAGTGCCCCATACGCTGGCACAAGCGCCGGACAGCGTCTCCTCGATCATGACGTTGAGCTCGGGTGGCGGCGCCTTTTCCCCGACCATGGCGTTCGAGTCAGATTCCGAATTCGATCTGAGCCAGGCCGCGCCAGACGATGTCGCGGCGCTCGGTCGGTCCCAGTTGATGGGCGCGAGCTCGTTCGAGGATTCACAGCAGAAGTCCGCCGTCAATCGCGCCGGACTGATCAACCCGGCAGCCATCGACAAAGGCGAGAACCTGACCGACCCGGATCTTGAGGAAGCGGGCATCCGGTTTGCCAACGGTGATGACGCCGGCGCCGAAGCGGCTTTGTTGACTGCACTCAGAGCCGAGCAGGTGGATCCGGAACTGGCCTGTCTGTGGGCGATGGCGCTGTTTGATTTATACCGTGCGACCGGACAGCAGGACAGTTTTGACCGTGTCGCCATCGAGTATGCGCAGCGCTTCGGGCAATCAGCCCCGGCCTGGTTCTCCACGCCCGAATTGCTGGCGTCCAGCGGAACCGGCGCGTCACTGGTTCTGGAGCAGCCGTTGCAGCCGCCGAGTCAACTGCCGTGGCGCTGCCCGGCGTTGTTTGATCTGCCAGCGTTGCAGGCCGTGCAGGCGGGTTTGCCGGCGACCACGCAGCCCTGGCATTTGAATTGGAGCCAGCTTGAGGCCATCACGCCCGAGGCCGGGCCGGCGTTGGCTAAGTTGTTTGCGCAGTGGTGCGTGGACGAGGTCAAGCTGCATTTTCACGGCGTCGATGTGCTGGAGAAAACGCTGCGCTTGCTGACTCCGCCGGACGACCGGCAACGCGAAGTGTTTTGGTGGCAGTTGCGACTTGACGCCCTGCGCATTTTGCGACGCCAGGATGAATTCGAACTGGTGGCACTCGACTACTGCGTGATCTATGAGATTTCGCCACCGCCGTGGCTGGATGCGCGGTGCGAGTATGTCGGCGAGACGCTGGCTGGCGAGGTGATCGATACCAGGGCGGTCGTCACCGCAGCGGTCGCGCCGCCCGAGCCGCCAGAGCCGCCATCGGTTTCCAGCATTGAGCTCAGTGGCGAATTGCTGGGTGAAGTGACTGACAAACTCGATGCGCTGCAGGCTGGTTTGAGCGGCGCTCACCGTTTTGTCATTTCCTGCTCGCGCCTGATCCGCGTCGACTTTCCAGCGGCCGGCAGCATTCTCAATTGGGTTGCGCAGCGTGAGTCTGAAGGCTGCTACGTCCAGTTCCGCAACGTGCCGTGTCTGGTGGCAGCGTTTTTCAAAGTGATCGGCGTTCAAGAGCACGCCCGGGTTCTGGTCCGCAACAGGTGAGCGGCAACTACTGGTGCAATGCAATGGAACAATATCACGGTACAACCATCATCAGCGTGCGTCGCAAGTCGGCCGACGGCGTGCAAGTTGCGATTGGCGGGGACGGGCAGGTGACACTGGGCAACATTGTTGTCAAAGGCACGGCGCGCAAAGTGCGCAAGCTCTATCACGGCAAAGTGCTGGCTGGTTTTGCCGGCGCAACGGCCGATGCGTTTACGCTGTTTGAGCGCTTTGAAGCCAAGCTGGAAAAGCACCAGGGGCATCTGGTGCGTGCTGCCATCGAACTCACCAAAGACTGGCGCACCGATCGCGTGTTGCGCCGGCTCGAGGCGATGCTGGCGGTGGCGGATCTGGAGGCGTCCTTGATCATCACCGGCAATGGCGATGTGCTGGAGCCCGAGAACGGAATTGTGACCATCGGATCGGGCGGTGCCTATGCCCAGGCCTCGGCCATCGCGCTGCTCAACCACACACAAATGTCGGCGCCGGACATCGTCAAGCGCTCGCTCGAGATTGCCGGCGAGCTGTGCATCTACACCAACATGAACCATACGATTGAAACTCTGCCATGACGCCGCAGGAAATTGTTGCCGAGCTTGACAAGCACATCGTAGGCCAGCATCAGGCCAAGCGCGCTGTTGCCATCGCGTTGCGCAACCGCTGGCGCCGCCAGCAGGTGGAGCCGGGCCTGCGCGCCGAAATCACGCCGAAAAACATCTTGATGATCGGCCCGACGGGGGTTGGCAAGACCGAGATCGCGCGCCGACTGGCACGTCTGGCCGATGCGCCCTTCATCAAGGTCGAAGCGACCAAGTTCACCGAAGTCGGCTACGTCGGCAAGGATGTCGATACCATCATCCGCGACCTGGCAGATATCGCCGTCAAGCAGACGCGTGTCGCCGAGATGAAGAAGGTGCGCGCCCGTGCCGAGGATGCAGCCGAGGAGCGCGTGCTCGACATTCTGATTCCGCCGGCGCGCACGGATTTTGCCGCACCGACGAACGAGCCCGAGAGCGTCGCGCGCCAGACTTTTCGCAAGAAACTGCGTGAAGGCCAACTCGCCGAACGCGAGATTGAAGTAGAGGTGGCGCAGGCGGCGCCGCACCTGGAGATCATGGGTCCGGCCGGCATGGAAGAGATGACAGAACAACTGCGCGGCATGTTCGGCCAGATGGGACAGGTGAAGCGCCAGACGCGCAAGCTCAAGATCGGCGAAGCGCTGAAAACGTTGACCGAAGAGGAAGCCGCGAAACTGATCAACGAAGAAGAAACCAGGGCGCAGGCGCTGCACATGCTGGAGCAAAACGGCATTGTCTTCATCGACGAGATTGACAAGGTCACTTCACGCGCCGAAGGCAATAGCGCCGAAGTCTCGCGCCAGGGTGTGCAGCGCGACTTGTTGCCACTGGTGGAGGGCACCACCGTGTCAACCAAATACGGCATGGTCAAGACCGACCACATCCTGTTCATCGCGTCGGGCGCATTTCATCTAAGCAAGCCGAGCGACCTGATTCCAGAGCTGCAGGGACGGTTCCCGATTCGGGTTGAGTTGCAGTCCTTGTCAGTGCAGGACTTTGTTGCCATTCTGACGCAAACGCACGCGTCGCTGGTGAAGCAGTATCAGGCCCTGCTGGCCACCGAGAATGTGCGCGTCGAGTTTCACGAGGCCGGCATCATGCGGCTGGCGCAAATCGCATTTGATGTCAACGAACGCACCGAAAACATTGGTGCCCGGCGACTGTCAACGGTGATGGAGCGCCTGCTCGACGAAGTCAGTTTTGATGCCGCCAAACTGGCCGGGCAAACGATTGAGGTCGATGCTGCCTACGTGGATGCGCGGCTCGGCGAGTTGAGCCTGAATGAGGACCTCTCGCGTTACATCCTGTAAGCGCTTGCGTTTCGACGCATGCGCCGTGTTGACAGTGGCATGAAATTCGATGCGCAAAAAGGCATACGCCTTAACGCATCACTTTCATAAGGCGCGCTAAGTGCTTAATTTTGAACAAGTTTTGCCGCAAAACGTCTTCAAAATCAGTTCTAAGTCCTTGATTTCATTGGAAAAATTCTTGCGTATCTGTTTGCGTTGCTGGCTTTTGCTGGTACAGTGCAAAAAAGTGCAATTAAGTGGTGAAAAGTGTATTTGCACTTCCATTTGCTGTGCTGCTGCAAAAAGGGTGCGCTGCCGTGTTTCAAGGTGCTTCGTCAATCAGTCTGGATGCCAAGGGGCGGCTCAATGTGCCGACCCGGCACCGCGACGTCATCCACGCGACGGCCGCCGGCCAGCTCACCATTACCAAACATCCGGACGGCTGTCTGATGATTTTTCCGCGCCCCGAGTGGGAGAAATTTCGGGATCGCATTGCGGCGGTGCCGATGGCGGCGCAGTGGTGGAAACGGGTGTTCCTGGGCAATGCGATGGACGTGGAGATGGATGGCACCGGTCGCGTGCTGGTGTCGCCCGAGTTGCGCGCCGCAGTCGGGATCGCCAAAGACACCATGCTGCTGGGCATGGGCAGCCACTTCGAGTTGTGGGACAAAACGACGTACGACGCACAGGAAGCCAAGGCGATGCAGGGCGACATGCCCGACGTCTTCAAGGATTTTTCTTTCTGAGAGCTGGCGGTGGACACTTCAGGGACCCACACCACTGTTTTGTTGAATGAAGCAGTTGACGCTCTACTCACCAATCCTGATGCTGCGCCACAGGACACCGGCGCTGCGCGTCAGACCTATGTGGACGGCACCTATGGTCGCGGTGGTCACACTCGGCTGATTCTCTCCAGGCTGGCGCCGCAGGGGCGTCTGATTGCATTTGACAAAGACCTGGATGCGGTGGCCGACGCCGCAACCCTGAACGACCCGCGTTTTTCGATCCGGCACCAGGGCTTTTCGCAGCTGGGCGAGTTGGCGCCGGCCAGTGTCGCCGGTGTGTTGCTGGACCTGGGCATCAGCTCGCCGCAAGTCGACAACCCGGAGCGCGGATTCAGCTTCCGCTTTGAGGGTCCCCTGGACATGCGCATGGATACGACGCGCGGGATCAGCGTGGCCGAGTGGCTGCAAACGGCCGAGATTGACAAAATTGCGGAGGTGATACGTGACTACAGTGAAGAACGGTTTGCTGGCTCAATTGCAAAGGCGATTGTTGCTCGCCGACAGGAACGGGGCCCAATTTCAAGCACCACTGAACTGGCCCAGCTCGTGGCTGACACGGTCAAAACCCGCGAGCCGGGCCAGAACCCTGCAACGCGCACATTTCAGGCTTTTCGGATTTTCATCAACGCCGAGCTTGAGGAGTTGCAACAAGCGCTAGACGCCAGCGTTGGCGTGCTGGCGCCGGGCGGCAGGCTGGTGGTGATCAGTTTCCATTCGCTGGAAGACCGCATCGTCAAGCAGTTCATTGCCCACCATTCGCGCGACGTGTACGACCGGCGCGCGCCGTTTGCTGCGCCCACGGTAAAGCGTTTCAAGGCCCTGGCCCGCATCAAGCCGGGTGCGGCCGAGGTGGCGCTTAACCCGCGCGCGCGCAGCGCCATCATGCGTGTGGCGCAAAGGACGGCAGCATGAGCCGTCTCAATCTGGTTTTGGTGGTGACTGTGCTGGCCAGCTCCTTGTACCTGGTGAATGTGCAGTACGAGTCACGCCGGTTGTTCTCGGCGCTGGACAAAGCGCGCTCGCAAGCGCACCAGCTGGAGGCCGACAGAGAGCGCCTGCAGGTGCAAAAGCGCGCACAGGCGACGCCATTGCGGGTGGA
>JANNUE010000221.1:0-3212 GCA_031394895.1 Betaproteobacteria bacterium | reverse complement strand
CCAACCTTGGTCGAGGTGATGCGCTCCTGCAGGCGCCCCATTTCTTCGGCCAGCGTCGGCTGGTAGCCCACCGCCGACGGCATGCGCCCCAGCAGCGCCGACACTTCGGTGCCGGCCAGCGTGAAGCGGTAGATGTTGTCCACAAAGAACAGCACGTCCTTGCCTTCGTCGCGGAACGACTCGGCAATCGTCAACCCGGTCAGCGCCACGCGCAGCCGGTTGCCTGGCGGCTCATTCATCTGGCCATAGACCATCGCCACCTTGGACTTCGGCAGGTCGTCGAGGTTGACCACACCGGAGTCGGCCATCTCGTGATAGAAGTCGTTGCCTTCGCGCGTGCGCTCACCGACGCCGGCAAACACGCTCAGGCCGCTGTGCGCCTTGGCGATGTTGTTGATCAGTTCCATCATGTTGACGGTCTTGCCTACACCGGCGCCGCCGAACAGGCCGACCTTGCCGCCCTTGGCAAACGGACAGACCAGGTCAATCACCTTGATGCCGGTTTCCAGCAGCTCCTGCGACGGGCTGAGCTCGTCATAGCTGGGTGCCTTGCGGTGAATCGACATGTGTTTTTCGGCATCCACCGGGCCGCGCTCGTCGATCGGCGTGCCGAGCACATCCATGATGCGCCCGAGTGTGGCCTGACCGACCGGAATCATGATCGGATGCGCGGTGTTGGTCACCATCAGGCCGCGGCGCAGGCCGTCTGACGAGCCCAGCGCAATCGTGCGCACGATGCCGTCGCCGAGCTGCTGCTGCACTTCCAGCGTCAGCGCCGTGCCTTCGAGCTTGAGGGCGTCATAAATCTTGGGCATCTGGTCGCGTGGAAACTCCACGTCCACCACCGCACCAATGCACTGGACAATTTTTCCCTGAACGCTTGCGTTCGCTGTTGTGGTTTCCTGGGCCATTTGGCTTTGCTCCAATAAATTTGAATCTTGCTAGCTAGTTGAACTCGGGTGGGGCTTAGGCCCCGATCGCCGCCGCGCCTGAGACGATCTCGGACAATTCCTTGGTGATGGCAGCCTGGCGCGTCTTGTTGTAAACCAGTTTGAGCTCGCCAATCACATTGCCCGCGTTATCGGTGGCGGCCTTCATGGCGACCATGCGCGCCGCATGTTCCGACGCCATGTTCTCGGCCACTGCCTGGTACACCAGGGCTTCGACATAGCGCACCAGCAAGTCGTCAATTACCGACTGCGCGTCCGGCTCGTAGATATAGTCCCAACCGTGCTTCTTGCCGGCTGCGCTTTCGCTGGCGCGGGTTTGCTCCTGCATCGCGGCCGCCGACAGCGGCAACAATTGCTCTAGCATGACTTCCTGGCGCATGGTGTTGACGAAGCGCGTGTACGACAGATAGACCGCGTTGATTTCACCCTTGGCATAGGCATCGAGTAACACTTTGACCGGACCGATCAGGCGCTCCAGATGCGGCTTGTCGCCAAGTTGCGTCACATGCGAGACGACCTTGGCGCCAATGCGGTTAAGGAAACCAAAACCCTTGTTGCCGATCGCCACCGCCTGCACCGACACGCCTGCAGCTTGCAGGTCGCGCAGCTTGTTGGTCACGCTGCGCAGCACATTGGTGTTGAGACCACCACACAGCCCCTTGTCGGTCGTCACCACAATCAGCCCGGCGACCTGCACGTCATTGGGTTTCATGAAAGCGTGCACGTATTCCGGATTGGCCTGCCCCAGATTGGCGGCAATGTTGCGCACCTTCTCCGCGTAGGGCCGCGCCGCACGCATGCGGTCCTGCGCCTTGCGCATCTTGGACACGGAGATCATCTCCATCGCCTTGGTGATCTTCTTCGTACTCTCGAAGTTCTTGATCTTGCCGCGTATTTCCGTGCCTGTTGCCATAGAGGGGCTCCTTCGCTGTTAGTGCAGGCGCGCCTTTAAGCGAACGACTTCTTGAACGCCGCGATGGCCGCATTCAACTCGGCCTCGGCGTCCTTGTCCATGGCCTTGTCGGTTTCGATCTTGGCCAGCAGCGCGGCGCAGCGGTCGCGCAGATAGGCGTGCAGCCCATGCTCAAACGACAACACCTTGTTGATCGCGATGTCATCGAGGTAGCCCTTGTTGACGGCAAACAGCGTGGCGCCCATCAACGAGATCGGCAGCGGGCTGTACTGCGCCTGCTTGAGCAGTTCGGTCACGCGCGCGCCACGGTCGAGCTGCTTGCGGGTGGCCTCGTCCAGGTCGGACGCGAACTGCGCGAAAGCTGCCAGTTCGCGGTACTGCGCCAGGTCGGTTCGGATACCGCCGGACTGACCCTTGATGATCTTGGTCTGCGCCGACGAGCCGACGCGCGACACCGAAATACCGGCGTTGATGGCGGGGCGGATACCGGCATTGAAGAGCGAGGTCTCCAGGAAGATCTGGCCGTCGGTGATCGAGATCACGTTGGTCGGCACGAACGCCGACACGTCGCCGGCCTGCGTTTCAATGATCGGCAGTGCCGTGAGCGAGCCGGTTTTGCCCTTGACCGCACCCTTGGTGAAGTCTTCGACGTATTTTTCATTGACGCGCGCGGCGCGCTCGAGCAAGCGGCTGTGCAGATAGAACACGTCGCCCGGATAAGCTTCGCGGCCCGGCGGGCGGCGCAGCAGCAGCGACACCTGGCGATACGCGACGGCTTGTTTGGACAGGTCGTCATAGACGATCAGCGCGTCTTCGCCGCGATCGCGGAAGTACTCGCCCATGGTGCAGCCCGAGTAGGCTGACACATACTGCATGGCGGCGGACTCGGACGCGGTGGCAGCCACGACAATCGTGTACTCCATCGCGCCAGCCTGCTCCAGCGCACGCACCACGTTTTTGACGCTGGAGGCCTTTTGGCCGATCGCGACATAGACGCAGGTCATCTGCTGACCCTTCTGGTTGATGATCGCGTCAATGGCGACGGCCGTCTTGCCGGTCTGGCGGTCGCCAATGATCAGCTCGCGCTGACCGCGCCCGATAGGCACCATGGAGTCGATCGACTTCAGGCCGGTTTGCATCGGCTGGCTGACCGACTGGCGGGCAATCACGCCAGGCGCGACTTTTTCAATCACGTCGGTCATCTTGGCGTTGATCGGGCCCTTGCCGTCAATCGGCTGGCCCAGTGCGTTAACCACGCGACCTTTGAGTTCCGGGCCGACCGGCACTTCCAGAATACGACCGGTACATTTGACCGTATCGCCTTCCGAGATGTGCTCGTACTCGCCCAG
>JANNUE010000194.1:0-4995 GCA_031394895.1 Betaproteobacteria bacterium | reverse complement strand
CGTCGCGATCCAGACGCTCGGTGGCTACGGCGTGGTGAGCGATTTTCCGGTGGAGCGCATCTACCGCGATGTGCGGGTCTGCCAGATTTACGAAGGCACATCGGACGTGCAAAAGATCATCATTCAGAGGGCACTCGCCGGCGCCTGATCTGCGACCCGCCTCCTGTTTGCGTGCGCCGCCGAACAGACGGCGCCGATGACACCCTCTATGCTGGACTAAATAATTGAGGCACCGGCGCACGCCGGTTTGCGCCGGTGCGCAACCGCCCGTCCCAGGAGATAGCAGCATGTCCAGCCCCACACCGTGGCTCCCCGTACCGCCGTTGGCACAAACTGTCCCGGACGGCGTTGTTGTCGCCGACACGCAGCCCAGCCCCGACGCTGAGAACGCCGAAACTCCTGCCCTGTTACCCAGCCCGCGGCGCGCGGCGCGTAACAGCGCGGCGCTGACGGTGCTGGCTGGCATTGTCTGCGTCGCCGCACTTTATCTGGCGCGGTCATTTGTAGTGCCGCTGTTGATCGGCATCCTGATCAGCTACACCCTGCATCCGGTGGTGGACCGCCTGCAACTGCTTCGTCTGCCGCGCGCGTTGGCGGCTGCGCTGGTGCTGGTGCTGCTGGTGGGCGGCGTGTCGTGGATCGGCTATGCGCTGGGTGACCAGGCCACCGGAATGATCGAGAAACTGCCCGACGCCGCGCGCAAGCTGCGCCAGAAGATGAGTAGCAGGATAGGCTCCGTCCCCAGCGCGTTGCAAAACGTGCAGGAAGCAACCAATGAGTTGCAGCGCGTCGCGGTCGATGCTGCGCGCAAGCCAGGCACACGTAGCGTGCTGGCGGTGGCACCTGACTCCAGCTCGTGGCTGCTCAACTACGCGCTGGCGCAGTCGGCGCTGCTGATGTCGGTCGTGGCGCAAACGCCGATCGTGCTGTTATTGGCCTATTTCCTTCTCGCCTCGGGCGACCACTTCCGGCGCAAGCTGGTGCAGTTTGTCGGCCCTACGCTGTCGCGCAAAAAGGACGCGTTGCGCATTCTGGGCGAGATCGACACCCAGGTGCAGCGCTACCTGTTTGTAACCGTGGTCACGAATGCTCTTGTTGGCGTCGGCACCTGGCTCGCGTTCGAAGCCATGGGGGTGGAACAGGCCGCCATGTGGGGCCTGTTTGCCGGCGTGCTGCACTTCATTCCCTATCTCGGTCCGGCGCTGGTTGCAGTGGCAGCGGCGATCGTCGGCTTCATGCAGTTTGGCACACCGCTGCACGCGCTGGCGGTGGCCGGCGCGGTGCTGCTGGTGGCGGGCGTAGTCGGCATGGGTTTCATGACCTGGCTGCAAGGGCGCTATGCCCGCGTCAACCCGGCCGTGCTGTTCATTGCCCTGCTGTTTTTCGGCTGGTTGTGGGGTGCCGCCGGCCTGTTGCTGGGCGCGCCGCTGCTGGCCATCACCAAGGTGATTTGCGACCGTATCGATGGCTGCAAACCGTTCGGTGAATTGCTCGGACGCTAGCGACGCTGCAGGTCAACTAGAGCGGGCTGCGCCCGCTGATGATGCGGATCAGCACCACCACGATGGCGATCACCAGCAGCACGTGGATGAAGCCACCCAGCGTGGTTGCCGTGACCAGCCCGACCAGCCACAGGATGATCAGTATGAAGGCGATGGTGGAAAGCATGAGGTACTCCGGTAAAGGCTTGCTGGGATGGCTCTGGCCACATCGTGAGCATATTCATTCCCGGCGCGCGCGTCTGTGTGTCAACGCACGCTGACGCTGCGCCGTTTTGTGTGCTCGCTGGCGCACTGACGGTGGCACGAAATCTGGACACACTGGCGGCCTTCTTCCCCGCTTTTGAAAGAACAAGCATGAACACCCAATCGCAATGGTCACAGCAAGTTCCAGCCAGTCTGGCGTCGCACCCGATGAACCAGGCGCCGTGGATGCGCGCCAGCGTGACGGCAATAGCCACCCGGGCGGCGGCGCCATCGACCAGCTGGATGGCGGCACTGCCCCGCGGGCCGGGTCGCGTGCTGCCGGGCGGCGGCTGGATGGCGCTGTGATGCCCGGACCTCATCTGGGGGCCAGCGCTGCTCTGCTGTGGGCCTGGCTGGCACTGGCGCCGACGCCGTCGCTGGCCAGCAGCGCGACCGACCTGCTGGCCAAGCGCAGCGAGCTACAGCCGCAATTGCTGGCCAGGACCTACGGGGAGCCGATGTACCTGACCTCGCGCGAAGGCGTCGATCAGATGGCGGGCGACGCCTATGCTGAGTTGCCATTGCCGTTTGCCCAGCTCAGCATCGTGCTGACATCGGCCAACTCGCTTTGCGAACTGCTTTTTCTGCACCTCAACGTACGCTCCTGCCAGGCAGCGCCGGGCCCCGACGGCGCGCAGCTGACGCTGACTCTGGGCCCGAAGAAGGTGTCCGCCGCCAGCACGCTGCATACGATGGTCTATAGCATGCACGTCGATGTCGCCACGCCGTCGTACCTGAAGGTGACGATGCAGGCCGCGCAGGGGCCAATGGCCACCACCAACTACCGCATCGTGTTCGAGGCGCTGCCGATTGACGCCGGCCGCGCGTTTCTGCATTTCAGCTACGGCTACGGCTACGGTGCCGTGGCGAAATTGTCGATGAACGTCTATATGGCCACGGTGGCGCGCTCCAAGATCGGTTTCACCGTACTCGGCCGCGACGACCAGGGACAGCCGCGCTACGTCGGTGGTGCGCGCGCCTCGCTGGAACGCAATGTGATGCGCAATTACCTCGCGCTGCTGGCCTACTGCAGCGTGACCAGCGGAACGCCGCAGCAGCAAACCGAGGCGCGACTGCGCCAGTGGTTCAAGCTGACCGAGCAGTATGCGGCGCAACTGCATGAACTCGACCTGGAAGAATACCTGCTGCTCAAGCACGCAGACCTGGTGCGCGTCGCGGCGCTGGAGAAGTAACGGCTGGAAGAGTAAGCGGCAATATCCCGTCATTGCGAGGAGCGAAGCGACGCGGCAATCCAGGAAGTCCGGGGTCATGGATTGCCACGCTACGCTCGCAATGACGATACCGTATGGGACCGCCACGCTGCGCTCGCAATGACGATACCGTGTGGGGTCGCCACGCTGCGCTCGCAATGACGCGCCCATTCCCGTCATTGCGAGGAGCGAAGCGACGCGGCAATCCAGGAAGTCCGGGGTCATGGATTGCCGCGCTGCGCGAACACGAGGCTTTGCGTGAGCCGGGGCTGCTACCCGGCTCACCTGGCAATTAAAGGCGCGGTTGGCCCTGGCTAGTGACCTCGATGGTGGGACCCGGTGCCTTGGTCATCTGCGTGCGGTGCTCAACGCCACGGAAGTTGTAGCTCACGTCCCAGTACTCCGGCGTGGTACTGGCCGTGGTCTGGCAGCGCCGGACCTGACGCTCGCTGGTCTGTTCGTTGTTGCGTCCCATGTTGTTGCCAATCATGCCGCCGGCCACGGCGCCACCGGCGGTTGCCAGATCCTTGCCGGTGCCGCCACCGACCTGATGGCCCAGGATGCCGCCGATCAGTGCGCCGGCAATGGTGCCGCCAACCGCATTGTTGCCGGTGGCAACCTGTTCACGCTCGATCCAGCAGCGCTCGCTCGGTGGCCCGACGACAACGCGCACCGAAGTGACTGGCGCCTGGAACGTACGCTCGCTCGGGCGACGCCGGTATTCATAGGCCGGCACGGCGATCGGCTCAGGCGTTTCATAGTCCATGTGCCGCCTGTTGTTCAATGGGCGCGCAGACGAGACGCGGTCGTTCATGCTCATGCCCGCCAGCGAGGCGTAGCTGCCGCGGCGCAGCACGACGCAGGTGCCCTGAAAGCGCACGTCCTGACAAACCACCCAGCGGCCGCGTTCAACAATCGCCGACGAGGCGCGGTCGCTAAAGCCAAAGCGCTGGAAATCATTGACCGGCCGGTTCACGGCAACGGCGCGGCCATGAAAGTTCTCGTGCTCGTAAAACGTCACCTGGGCACAGGCCAGCGTGGCCAGACCGAGCGCGCTGACGGCAAACGCAAATTTGAGTTTCAATTTCATGCAAGTCTCCAAAGTAGATAGGTGAGACGCAGCTTGCGCTGGCCAAGCGGACTGGTCTGTGCGCTTGCACACCATGGGTTGGGCCGGTCCATGACGGGCCGTCTCGTTGCGTGCGACAACGCACCGACAACAGGGTAGTGCGCCGCCATGCTTGAGCCTGTTCATTCATGTCGATTCACCTGGAGGTAGTACCCATGACAAGCCAATTCAAATCAGCCCCACCCATGTTGGGGAGAGCATCATGCTAGGGACCGTGTTGCTGGTGCTGCTGATCCTGATGCTGATCGGCGCAGTTCCGAGCTGGCCGCACAGCAAAGGCTGGGGCTATGGACCCAGCGGCGGCCTCGGCCTGGTGCTGATCATCGTTGTGGTGCTGCTGCTGATGGGGCGCATCTGAGCGCCAGGGAGGCAGAGCAGCCCTACAGCGTGGACTGGCCCAGTACCTGAAATGGGTCACCACTCGGGATGTCGGCCAGCAGCCGGTCGAACTCCAGTTTGACCACTGCATAGCACTCGCACACGGTGCGCTCCAGCCCGGGACGGTCGAGCACCTCGATGCGGCCACGACTGTAGCGAATCAGGCCTGCGCGCTGCAGTTTGCTGGCCGCCTCGGTCACTCCTTCACGCCGCACGCCAAGCATGTTGGCAATCAGGTCCTGCGTCATCGTCAAGGTATTGGACGGCAGCCGGTCCAGGCTCAGCAGCAGCCAGCGGCACAGTTGCTGCTCGACCGAGTGATGGCGGTTGCAGACGGCGGTCTGGCTCATCTGCGTCATCAGTGCCTGGGTGTAGCGCAGCAGCAGGCGAAGCACCGGCCCGGCCCGGTTGAACTCGTCCTTGAGGTGCTGGGACTCGATCCGGAAGCCAAAGCCGGCGCTTTGCACAATGGCCCGGCTGGGCGTGGTCTCGCCGCCCATGAACAGCGAAATGCCAAGGATGCCTTCGTTGC
>JANNUE010000084.1:0-3096 GCA_031394895.1 Betaproteobacteria bacterium | reverse complement strand
CCGCGTTTGCGACGATGAATCCGCCGTTGCGTTGGCGAACGAGGCAATCGGACGGCCGCTCGATGCCAGCGCTGCGTCGAGCCTCGGACTGATTACCGCCACTCCTGACGACATCGACTGGGCCGACGAGATTCGCATCGCCGTCGAGGAGCGTGCCGCGCTGTCGCCCGACTCGCTTAGCGGTCTCGAAGCGAACCTGCGCTTCGGCGGTCACGAAAATATGTGGACCCGGATATTCGGCCGGCTTACGGCTTGGCAGAACTGGATATTCATCCGCCCCAACGCGGCCGGCGAAGAAGGTGCATTGAAGCGCTTCGGCAGCGGCAAAAAAGCCAGGTTCGACTGGCAAAGAGTCTGACAATTTTGATGGGACCGACTGCCGCCACCAGCTCCGCCAGCGGCCAGCCCGGTTCCCAACTGATCCAATCTCGCGGGACTTGCTGCAGGTTCCGTCCCCAACTCACCAGGAAGCCTTCATGTCCAGCATCGATCTTCAAGCCCTGATTCCCAACAATGTCCAGCTCGGAGAAAACCGCCAGTTGCAGCGCGCGCTGGAGCACTGGCAGCCGGCCTTCCTCCAGTGGTGGGATGAAATGGGCCCCAGCGACTTCAAGGCCCAGGAGGTCTATTTGCGCACCGCCGTCGGCGTGGATGCCGCCGGCTGGGCCAGCTACGGCTACACCGCCATGCCTGACTACCGTTGGGGCATATTTCTGGCCGACAGGGAAGAGGGCCGCCGGATCGGTTTTGGTGATCACCTGGGTGAAGCGGTCTGGCAGGACGTACCCGGCGAATACCGCTCCTCGTTCCGGCGCCTGATCGTCACGCAAGGCGACACCGAGCCGGCATCGGTCGAGCAGCAGCGCCTGCTCGGCCATACCGCGCCCTCGCTGTATGACCTGCGCAACCTGTTCCAGGTGAATGTGGAAGAAGGCCGCCACCTGTGGGCCATGGTTTACCTGCTGCACGCGCACTTTGGCCGTGACGGCCGCGAAGAGGCCGAAGAATTGCTGCTGCGCCACAGCGGCGATGCTGACAAGCCGCGCATCCTGGGCACCTTCAACGAACCCATGGACAATTGGTTGTCCTTCTTCATGTTCACCTACTTCACCGACCGCGACGGCAAGTTTCAGCTCAAGTCCTTCGCCGAGTCGGCCTTTGACCCGCTGGCGCGCACCACGCGATTCATGCTGACGGAAGAAGCGCACCACATGTTCGTCGGTGAAACCGGCGTCGGGCGCGTCATCAAGCGCACGCTGGAAGTGATGAAAGAGCTGGACACCGACAATGTCGCCACGCTGCGCCAGGCCGGTGTGATTGACCTGCCCACGATCCAGAAATTCATGAACTTCTGGTTCACCTCCTCGCTCGACCTGTTTGGCTCTGAAGCGTCCAGCAACGCGGCCAGCTACTTCAGCAACGGCATCAAGGGCCGGCCCGACGAAGCCCGGTTTGCCGACCATGTCGAGCTTGATACCGAGATGACGCTCCAGGTGCCGGACGGCAAGGGAGGACTCAGGCATGAAACCATTTCCACCCGCAACGGCATGAACGAGATCACCCGCCTGGAATATGTGAAGGACTGCAATGTCGGTGTGACGCGCTGGAATTTGGGCCTGAAACGCGCCGGTATCGCCTTTGAGCTGAACCTGCCCAGCATCCGTTTTCGCCGCAACGTCGGTGCCTGGTCGGGTGTTCCCACCGACCCGCAGGGCCATCCCATCAGCGCCGCCGAGTTTGAAGCGAACAAAGACCAGTGGCTGCCGACCGATGAAGACAAACGCTTCATCCACAGCCTGATGCAGCGTGTCACCGAGCCCGGCAAGATGGCTGCCTGGATTGCGCCGCCGGAACGCGGCATCAATGCCAACCCGGTTGATTACGCCTACGTGAAGCTGTGATTGAGCGTGCTGCGATCAGGCAAGTTCGGCGCTGCCCTGCAGGGTCAGCCCGCCCTCAAAGTCCTGCGCCCACAGGCGCACGGTCTTGCCATCCTCGGAGGGCTGAGCGTTCAGGCGCAAGCGGTGCTGGTCGAACGCAGGGCGCAGCGCCTTGAAGTGGAAGCGCTTGATGAAGGCCCGCGGCGCGTTACGGCGCACCAGATCGACCAGCAGCGTGGCGATCAGCGGGCCGTGCACGATCAGGCCGGGGTAGCCTTCAACTTCGGTCGCGTAGCGGCGGTCGTAGTGGATGCGGTGGCCGTTGAAGGTGAGCGCGGAATAACGGAACAGCAGCACGTCGTCCGGAACGATCTCGCGCTGCCAGGCAGCGTTTTTTTCAGCGGCATCGGGCGGCGCGCCAGCCGCCAGCGCCGAGTGCGCGTTGCCGGGCGTGGCGGCTGACGAGGCGGCGCCACGGTAGACGATATCGTGTTCCTCGGTCAGTGCCAGGCCCCTGGCGTTATGGACTTCATGCTTCACCAGCACGAACAGCAGCTCGCCGCTGCCGCCGCTCTTGGGGGTGACTGATTCGATGCGCGAGACGCGCTGCACCGCATCGCCCACCCGCAGCGGGTTCTCCGGCAACCACTGCAGTCGGCCACCGGCCCACATGCGCCGCGGCAGCGGCACCGGCGGCAGGAAGCCGCCCCGATTGGCGTGACCGTCCGGGCCAATGTCACTTTGCCGGTGCTGCGGCAGGAAGTACAGCCAATGCCACAGCGGCGGCAGCGCCGTGCCGGGCAAGGGCGGCGGGTCGTCGCGATCCAGCGTGGCGCTGAGCGCACGCAGCGGGGTTGCAGTGATGTCGTCGCGCCAGGTTTCGGTTTTGCCGATCCAGCTTTGCAGGTGAGCCAGCGTGGCAGGGTCGAGAGTGCGGGTGTGGTGCTTCATGGCTACGCATCATCGTCGTTCCAGGGAGCGCGTGCAATCGGCTGCTTTTCGAGCCCAGAGCCGTGAGAACTACGGCCGCGGTCCGCGCCATGCAGACCGGCGCCTGATCTACAATCGGCTTTCCGGATGGGGTCCCTGTTTGGTGCCAGCGCTCATAAAGCGCCACCCGCTACCGGTCCCAGTCAAGCATCTGGGTGTTGACAGAAAAGGCACGGTATCGCACAGTGCCCCGATTGCTTCGCATCCCCTGTATGCACTTCTTAAC
>JANNUE010000038.1:0-7663 GCA_031394895.1 Betaproteobacteria bacterium | reverse complement strand
CACCACTTTGCCGCTGTCGTCAAGTGCCACGGTTTTCCATTCCTGGTTATTGGCGGCGCCGAGCTTGCCGTTGAAGTCGGAAGCGCGCAGATAGCGGTCCGGCACCATCACCGTCTCGCCGCTGGGAAGCTGTTGTTCTTTGAGCATCACCAGCATCGGCATGTCGGTGTAGCGGCGCACGTAGTTGTCGAAATACGCGCTGCGCTGTTTACCACCGTCGGGGAAGTAGAACTCTTTCAAAATGACATGGCCCATCGCCATCGCGACGGCCGCGTCGGTGCCCTGTTTCGGTTTCATCCAGATGTCGGACAGCTTGGCCACTTCGGAATAGTCGGGCGTCACCGCCACCGTCTTGGTGCCCTTGTAGCGCACCTCGGTGAAGAAGTGGGCGTCCGGCGTGCGCGTTTGCGGCACGTTCGAGCCCCAGGCAATGATGTAGCTGGAGTTGTACCAGTCGGCCGATTCGGGCACGTCAGTTTGCTCGCCCCAGATCTGCGGGCTGGCCGGCGGCAGGTCGCAGTACCAGTCGTAAAAACTCATGCTGACGCCACCGAGCAGGCTCATGTAGCGGCTGCCAGCGGCATACGACACCATCGACATCGCCGGAATTGGCGAGAAGCCGATGATGCGGTCCGGACCATATTTCTTGATTGTGAAGACATTGGCCGCTGCGACCATCTCGTTGACTTCGTCCCAACTGGAGCGCACAAAGCCGCCGAGGCCGCGCACGCTCTGGTATTCCTTGCGTTTGGCGTCGGATTGCGCAATTGACGCCCAGGCATCGACCGGGTCGTTCGACAGGCGCGCTTCACGCCAGAGCTTGAGCAGGCGGCCCCGCACCAGCGGGTACTTGACGCGGTTCGCGCTGTACAGGTACCAGCTATAACTGGCGCCGCGCGAGCAGCCGCGTGGTTCGTGGTTGGGCATGTCCCAGCGCGTGCGCGGATAGTCGGTCTGCTGGGTTTCCCAGGTGACGATGCCGCCCTTGACGTAGATCTTCCACGAACACGAGCCGGTGCAGTTGACACCGTGCGTCGAGCGCACGATCTTGTCGTGCGCCCAGCGGTCGCGGTAGGCGTCCTCCCAGGTGCGGTCTTCACCGGTGGTGACGCCGTGATCGTCGGAGAACGACTCCCGGGGTTGCGAGAAATAACTTAGTCGATCGAGAAAGTGGCTCATGGTGTTCCTCTTTGAAATTTGTTCAGCCCGTCATTGCGCGCAAGCGCACGCTCCCGTCAGCGCGAGTCTCGTCATTGCGAGCGCAGCGCGGCAATCCAGGACTTCCGGGTGCATGGATTGCCACGTCAGCTGCGCTTCCTCGCAATGACGAGATTCGCAATGGCGAAGGGGTGGGGGTCATCGTTGGCCCGCGTACGCCCGTCATCGCGAGGCCGCAGGCCGTGGCGATCCATGAAGTCCTGGATTGCCGCGCTGCGCTCGCAATGACGAACGGGGGATGTGTCATCGCCGCCGGCCTCACGGGTTCCTGATTTCCGAGCCGGAGCGCAGGTAGAACCACCAGTTGAGCACCAGGCACAGCGCGTAGAAGACGGCAAAACCGTACATCGCCATCTGCGGTGTGCCGGCCTTGATCTGGGCGCCGATGACGACCGGCGCGATGAATGCGCCATAGGCGGCGACGGCTGAGGTCCAGCCCAGCACCGGGCCGGCCTGTTGCCGGTCGAAGATCACGCCGATGGTGCGGAATGTCGAGCCGTTGCCGATGCCGCTGGCGGCAAACAGCAGCACGAACAGCCACATGAAGGTAGCGAAGTATTGCTCCGGCGTGGCCGAGCCGTAGGCCTGCATCATCACGTAGCCAACTGCGCCTGAGGCGAGCACCATCACCGCCGAGATCACCTGCGTGACGATCGAGCCGCCGACTTTGTCAGAAATCCAGCCGCCGAGCGGGCGGATCAGCGCGCCAACAAACGGGCCGATCCAGGCGTAGGTCAGCGCCGACGGTGCATTCGGGTTTTTCAGCGTGTGCTGCATGACGCCAGCCGCGTCCGCAACGTGACTGACGCCGAAGATCACCGTGATCGACAGCGGCAGCGCCATCGAGAAACCTATGAACGAGCCGAACGTGACGATATACAGGATCGTCATCGACCAGGTATGCTTGTTCTTGAAGATGTCGAACTGCTTGGCAATATTGCCCTTCATCTCGCCAAAGGCCGCCAGCTTCATAGCGCCCAGCGTGGCGACGATGGTCATCGGCAGTGCGATCCACATATTGAGCAGCCCCAGACCGGTTGGCGCCGGAAGATAGAGGTACAGGCCGAGGCCGCCAACGACGCAGGTGATGCCCCACAGGTAGATGATCTTGCCAAATGCCGCCAGCGTGCCGCCGTAATTGGGCGACAGCGGCAGCAGGTTGTTCATGCCGAACCAGGCGGCGATCACCAGCGGCAGCAAAATGGCGGCCCAGATGAAACCGGCGTTCTGGATGAAGGTCGGCGTGCCGGCAACAATCTTGCCCAGAATCCAGCCGCTGTCCTTGGTCAGAATCATCGAGCCGCCGCCGGCTGCACCAAACAGCCCGACCGTCATCACCAGCGGAATCAGCACCTGCATGGTGGTCACGCCAAAATTGCCGAGGCCGGCGTTGAGTCCCAGCCCGGTGCCTTGCAGGCGCTTCGGAAAGAAGCCGCTGATGTTGGACATCGAACAGGCAAAATTGCCGCCGCCAATGCCGGACAGAAAGGCGCAGGCCTGAAACACCCACAGCGGTGTGTTCTTGTCCTGCAGCGCGACGCCGGTCCAGACCGCCGGAATGATCAGCAGTGCGGACGTCAAGAAGATCGTGTTGCGCCCGCCGCAGAGGCGAATGAAGAACGATGCCGGGATGCGCATCGTCGCCCCCATCAGGCCGGCGATGGCGGTCAGCGTGAACATGTCGGCCGGCTTGAACGGGAAGCCCAGGTTCAGCATTTGCACCGTGATGATGCCCCACATGGCCCACACCGCAAAGCCGCACAGCAGGTTGGGAATCGAGATCCACAGGTTGCGGTAGGCAACGCTCCTGCCGCTGCGCTCCCAAAACTGTTCGTCTTCCGGTCGCCAGTCAGCGATGTCGGCGCCGGACGCTATGTGATTGCTCATAGGTACTTTCAGATAGAAGAAATTGGTTGGAGGGCTTGGGCATTACGAAACCATCATCAAGCTCGTCATTGCGAGGAGCGACAGCGACGCGGCAATCCATGAATTCCTGGATTGCCGCGCTTCGCTCGCAATGACAAACATAGACATGTTGAATACGGCCAGAGTGTTATGCGGTTATGGTGCCGGCCAGGTACTCGCTGCGCCGCACCTCAGTCCAGTACATCCAGATCAGCGACACCCAGACCACGCCATACATCAGCATGAACGCGCTGGAGCGAATGCCGGTGATATCCATCAGCGCGCCGAACATGATCGGCAGCACAAAGCCGCCCAGACCGCCGGCCAGCCCGACGATGCCGCTGACGGTGCCAATGTTGGTCGGGTAGTCGTCGCTGATGTACTTGAACACGCTGGCCTTGCCAAACGCCCACGCTATGCCGAGGATGAACATCAGCGCCGTGAAGGCATAGACGTTGAGGCCGATGTGCAGCACCAGCGGGCCGCTGGCAGTAGCGACCGACAGATCGGTTTGCGGATAGCTCAGCAGGAACAGGCAAAACCAGCTCACCCACAACACCCACCAGGTGACGCTGTGCGCGCCCCACTTGTCCGACATCCAGCCACCGACCGCGCGCAGCACGCCACCGGGCAACGAGAAGCAGGCGGCCAGCAAGGCGGCCGTGCGAATGTCCATGCCGTACTCGCCAACGTAGTACTGCACCATCCACAGCGACAGCGCCACGTAGCCGCCGAACACGATGCTGTAGTACTGGCAGTATTTCAGCACTTTGGGGTCCTTCAGCATCTTGAGTTGGTCGCTGAACTTGGTGTGACTTGGCACCAGATGGGCCGGGTCGCTGTAGCTGAAGAACCAGAACAGGATAACCGTGCCGAGCATCATGCCGGCGTACACCTGCGGCACTACGGCCCAGCCAAACGCCACCACCAGCGCCGGTGCGATGAACTTGTTGACGGCCGCGCCCGAGTTGCCGGCACCGAAGACGCCCATCGCAAAGCCTTGCTGGTGCTTCGGGAACCAGCGCGCCACATACGGCGTGCCGACCGAAAATGATCCACCGGCCAGACCGACAAACAGGCCAATCACCAGGAAGTGCCAGTAGGCGGTGGCGTAAGTCATCATCCAGATCGCCGGCACCGTTGCTGCCATTAGCAACGCGAACACGATGCGACCGCCGTATTTGTCGGTCCAGATACCCAGCGGCACCCGCACCAGCGAGCCGGTCAGCACCGGCATCGCGGTCAGCAGACCGAATTCGGTGGCGTTCAGGCCGAGCGTCTTCTTGATCGGGATGCCGATCACCGCGAACATCATCCAGACCATAAAGCACACCGTGAAAGCCAGTGTGCTGACCATGAGCACCGACAGTGCCTGTCCTTTTTTCGTCATGTCAAAAACCCCTTCTTTGCGTGCCTGTACTGTAGGCCGCAGCGAGGGTTGGCGGCATCCCTCTGATGGGGCGCCGACGCTTGCCATTGGAACTACCCGACGCACCCCGGACATAGTTCCAAAGAACTATGTCCGCGTTCAACTATGCCGGGCTTGCGACGTGGCCTGCTTGCGAAATATCAAAGCAGATCGTGCTCGGTGGCCAGCACGGCGGCGTGCACGCGCGAGCTGACATCGAGTTTGCGCAACACGTGCTGCACATGGATCTTGACGGTGGTCTCGGCAATGCCGAGCTCGCGCGCAATCTCCTTGTTGCTGGCGCCGCGCGCGATGCCGCGCAAAATGTCGCGTTCGCGCGGCGACAGACTGGCGATCTGGCCCGCCGCGCCGGCTGGCGCCGCTGGCAGCGGTGCTAGCGTGGCGCCCTGATAGGCCGACACCAGCTTGCTCATCATCTCGGGCGCCACCACGCTCTCGCCGCGCATCGCCTGCGCGATGGCCGCCGTCAGCGCGTCGCCTTCGATCGTCTTGAGCAGGTAGCCGCAGGCACCACCACGCAGGGCAGCCGCCAGGTCGCGCTCGTCTTCGCTAACGGTCAGCATCAGGATGCGCGCGTTCGGTGCTGCCTCGCGCAGCGCCGGCAGCGCATCGACGCCGTTCACGCCAGGCAAGTGGTTGTCGAGCAGGATCAGGTCGGGTTGCAACTCGGCCGCCTTGCGCTGCGCCTGACCGGCGTCGGCCGCGTCGCCAACCACGCTCAGGTGAGCGTCACGCGACAGCAGCGCGGTCAGGCCGCGCCGAAACAGCGTGTGGTCATCCACCACCAGAATCCGTATCAGTGGGCGCGCGCTCTGTTGCATCGCAGTTCTCAGTTTGCCAGCGTGGCGCCAGCGCGGGCGGCGTCGGTCGGCATCGGGTGCGCCGGCGCTGGTAAGGCCAGAATGACCGAGCAGCCATGGCCCGGTGTCGATATGACTTCCAACGTGGCCGTGATGCGCTGCGCGCGCTCGCGCATGATGCGCAGGCCGACGTGCGTTTCGTCGAGCGCGCCGTTGCCGGGGTCAAAGCCGATGCCGTCGTCGCGCACCTCAAAGCGCCAGGCCGGCTGCTGCTGCACATCGAGCCAGACTTGGCTGGCGCGCGCGTGCTTGCGCACATTGGACAGCGCTTCCTGAACAATATGCAGCACCTGGATTTGCAGATCCGGCGACAGTGGCATGCCCTGGCCCTGCATCGCCAGTGACGCTTTCAACCCGCTTTGGTGCTCAAATTTCTTTAGTGTGGTGGCCAGCGCCGGCTCGATGTCCTCGGTATTGGTGCGGGTTCTGAAGTGCAGCAGCAACTCGCGCACGTCACCGTAGCTCTCACGCACACCAAGGTCGATTTCTTCCAGCACCTGTTTGATGTTGTCGGCGTTGCCGCTGTGCACCGCGTCACGCATCAACTGCACCTGGATTTTCAGGAACGCCAGCGACTGGGCGATCGAGTCGTGCAGTTCGCGTGCCAGCAGATGGCGCTCCTGCGACACGGCGGCTTCTTTCTCCAGCGCGTTGATGCGCAGGTTTTCCATCGCGCTGGCCAGGTGGCTGCCGAGCGCTTCCAGCAGCGATCGCTCAGACGCTGACGGAGTGACCTTGGCGTGAAAGAACAGATCCACTTCGCCCATCGTCTTCTCATGCAGTTGCACCGGCAGGTTGAAGATGGTCTCGAAGCCGGCCCTGGCGCAATGGCGCAGCGAGGTGTCGTTCACGCTCTGGATCGCAATCACTCGCAAACCGGCTTGCGGCGCCACGACGCCGCAATGGCATTCGCCCTTGTCAATGCACAGCTCGGCCTCGACCATCGAATTTGGCAGGCCGTGCGCAGCCAGCATCAGGTAGCGCTGGTTGCCCTGGTCCGACCAGCGCAACGCCACCGCGTCGGCGTGCGCGATGCGGCAAATACTCTTGACAAAACCCTGCGCCAGTTCGTCCAGCGTCGTGGCCTTCGCCACCAGCGCAGTCACTTCGTACAGGCTCTCCAGCCGCTCGCGTTTTTCTTCCAGTTGCGAGGTCTTCTCGGCCACCCTGTGTTCGAGATTGCGGTACATCGACTGCAAGTGCTCGGCCATGCCGTTAAAGCCCTCGGCCAGCGTGCCGAACTCGTCGCTGGTGAGGCTCTCCACGCGGGCGTCAAAGTCGCCGAGCTGAATTCTCTCAATTGCCTGCTTGAGCTGACCCACCGGCTCCAGCACCAGCAGATAGCCGGTGTAGAGCAGCGCGGCGGCGCCCAGCACGGCCATTGCCAGCATGCTCATCTGCAACAGGTGCAGCAGCCCGGTCCAGTGCGCCATATGCAGCTCGATGCTGTTGACCCAGGCGTTGATGTCGGAAGCAAAGGCCACCGTATCAGCGCGCAGGGCCAGCAGTTGTGTGGGCCTGGAATCAATCCAGCGCGCGCGAAAGCGCACCCAGTCCTGCTCGACGGTCGCAAAGCGTGCGCGCACCGCGTCGTCCCACGGCACGAACAGCGGGCGCTCCGGGTCGCCCTTGCGCAGCGTCTCCAGGCTGCGCTCAAACTCCTTGACCTGCTCCGGCAGGGCGGCGGTCTCGCCGGTGCCGATCGACAGCGCCATGCGGTACGACTGCATGCGCATGCGGCCCGCTTCATTGACCGCCGCCGCACCGCCGTCGAGTTGCCACGACACCCACAGCGTGGCCGCGGTGGACAGCAGCGCCAGCAACAGGAACGGCGTGCCGATCAACGCCAGCTTGGCACCCAGACTCCAGTGTTTGTGCAGTGTCATGGTCAGGTGCCGGCAGTGGAACTGGCGATCAGGAAACGCGCTCGAAGATGGCGGCAATGCCCTGGCCACCACCGATGCACATGGTGACCAGCGCGTAGCGCCCGCCAATGCGCTCCAACTCGTACAGCGCCTTGACCGTGATCACTGTGCCGGTGGCGCCAATCGGGTGCCCGAGCGAAATGCCCGAACCATTCGGATTGACCTTGGCCGGGTCGAGTCCGAGGTCGCGCGTGACGGCGCAGGCTTGCGCGGCAAACGCCTCGTTGGCCTCGATCACGTCCAGGTCCTGGATTGTCAAGCCGGCTTTCTTGAGCGCCATTTGCGTCGCCGGCACCGGGCCAATGCCCATGTACTTGGGGTCAACG
>JANNUE010000027.1:0-18807 GCA_031394895.1 Betaproteobacteria bacterium | reverse complement strand
TCTTCCAGAACGACCTGTTTCAGCTGATCGAATACAAGCCGCTCGGCAAGCAGGTTTACGAGCGGCCCTTTCTGTTCGTCCCGCCCTGCATCAACAAGTTCTACATCCTGGACCTGCAGCCGGCCAACTCGCTGATCCGCTACGCCGTGGCGCAGGGCCAGCGCACCTTTGTCGTGAGCTGGCGCAACCCGGATGCGTCGCTGGCGCACAAGAGCTGGGACAACTACATTGAAGACGCCGTGATCAAGGCGATTGCCGTCACGCAGGAAATAAGCGGCGCCAAGACCATCAACGCGCTTGGCTTCTGTGTCGGCGGAACCATGCTGGCTTGCGCGCTGGCGGTGCTGGCAGCGCGGGGTGACAAACCGGTCAGCAGCGCTACCTTCCTGACCTCGTTGATTGATTTCACCGATACCGGGATTCTGGATGTCTTCATTGATGAATCCTTCGTCAAATACCGCGAACAGGAGATGGGCGCCGGCGGGCTGATGAAGGGTAAGGATTTGTCGAGCACCTTCAGTTTTCTGCGCCCCAACGACCTTGTCTGGAATTACGTTGTCGGCAACTACCTCAAGGGCGAAACGCCACCGCCGTTTGACCTGCTGTACTGGAACAGCGACAGCACTAATCTGCCCGGCCCTTATTACGCCTGGTATCTGCGCAATACCTACCTCGAAAACCGGCTGGTCAAGCCGGGTGCGGCGACGGTCTGCGGTGAGAAGGTCGATTTGCGTCTGGTCGATATGCCGGTCTATATCTACGGATCGCGCGAAGACCACATCGTGCCAATTGGTGGCGCCTATGCCTCGACCCAGGCGTTGCCTGGCAAGAAGCGTTTTGTGATGGGCGCGTCGGGCCATATTGCGGGCGTTATCAATCCCCCGGCTGCGAAGAAACGCAGTCACTGGCTGCGTGCCGATGGCAAGTTTCCCAAGGCGAATACCGACTGGCTGGCCGGCGCGACCGAACACCCCGGCAGCTGGTGGACCGACTGGTCCAACTGGCTGAAAAGCCATGCCGGCAAACAGATTGCCGCACCCAAGAGCTACGGCAAGGGAAAATACAAAGTCATCGAGGCGGCCCCTGGGCGCTATGTGAAGGCAAAAGCTTAATTACTCTGGAGAGAAAAAATGGAAGATATCGTTATCGTTTCAGCTGCCCGCACCGCAGTTGGCAAATTCGGTGGAACGCTGGCCAAGTCGCCGGCGACAGAACTCGGCGCAGCAGTCATCAAGGACTTGCTGCGTCGCACCGGTGTCGCGGCGGACCAGATTGGTGAAGTCATCATGGGGCAGGTGCTGGCGGCTGGTGCCGGGCAGAACCCGGCGCGGCAAGCGCTGATCAAGAGCGGGCTGGCAAAGGAAACACCGGCGATGACGATCAATGCCGTCTGCGGATCGGGCCTGAAAGCCGTGATGCTGGCAGCGCAGGCGGTGGCCTGGGGCGACAGTGACATCGTGATTGCCGGCGGTCAGGAGAACATGAGCGCGTCGCCGCACGTGCTGCTGGGCTCGCGCGACGGCCAGCGCATGGGCGACTGGAAGATGATCGACTCGATGATCGTGGACGGCCTGTGGGACGTGTACAACCAGTACCACATGGGCATTACCGCCGAGAACGTGGCCAAGGCCTATGGCATCAGCCGCGACATGCAGGACGCACTGGCGCTGGCCAGCCAGCAAAAAGCCGCTGCCGCGCAGGACGCCGGCCGCTTCAAGGACGAAATCGTGCCGTTCGGCATCGCCCAGAAGAAGGGTGATCCGATCGTATTTGCGACTGATGAATATCTCAATCGCAAGACCAATGCCGAAGCGCTGGCCGGTCTGCGCCCGGCGTTCGACAAGGCCGGTGGCGTGACTGCCGGCAATGCGTCTGGCTTGAACGATGGCGCTGCTGCCGTGATGGTGATGACGGCCAAGAAGGCCGCCGCCCTCGGGCTCAAGCCGTTGGGACGCATTGCCAGCTTTGCCACCAGTGGGCTTGACCCTGCGCTTATGGGCATGGGGCCGGTGCCGGCGTCAATGAAGGCGCTGGCGCGCGCCGGCTGGAAGGCGGCCGATCTGGACCTGCTCGAAATCAATGAAGCGTTTGCCGCGCAGGCCTGCGCCGTGAACCAGCAGATGGGGTGGGACACGTCCAAGGTCAACGTCAATGGCGGCGCAATCGCGATTGGACATCCGATTGGCGCGTCCGGTTGCCGCATCCTGGTCACGCTGCTGCACGAAATGCAGCGCCGCGACGCCAAAAAAGGTATCGCTTCGCTGTGCATCGGCGGCGGCATGGGCGTCGCGCTGACGATCGAGCGCTGAGAATTGTGTCTCAGTGTTTCCCACGCTGCGACGACGTGCATAAGTCGCTATAGTGGGGTTGCAAGTATTCAATTCAGGAGGTAAAAATGAGTCAAAAAGTAGCATACGTCACCGGCGGCATGGGTGGCATCGGAACTGCCATCTGCCAGCGCCTGCACAAGGAGGGTTTCAAGGTCATTGCCGGTTGCGGCCCGACGCGGGACCACTTCAAGTGGCTGGCCGAGCAGAAGGCGTTGGGTTACACGTTTTATGCGTCGGTCGGCAATGTCGGCGACTGGGATTCAACCGTAGAGGCCTTTACCAAGATCAAGGCCGAGCATGGGGCGATTGACTTGCTGGTCAACAACGCCGGCATTACGCGCGACCGCATGTTCATCAAAATGACCCGCGATGACTGGGCTGCCGTGATCGAAACCAACCTGAACTCGATGTTCAACGTGACCAAGCAGGTGGTAGCCGACATGGTGGAAAAAGGCTGGGGCCGGATCATCAACATTTCATCGGTGAACGGTGCCAAGGGCCAGGCCGGGCAGACCAACTATTCAGCCGCCAAGGCCGGCATGCACGGCTTCACCATGGCGCTGGCGCAGGAGCTCGCGACCAAGGGTGTCACCGTCAACACGGTGAGTCCGGGTTACATCGGGACCGACATGGTGAAAGCAATCCGTCAGGACGTGCTCGACAAAATCGTCGCCACGGTGCCGGTCAAGCGCCTCGGTGAGCCGAGTGAAATTGCCTCCATCATCGCCTGGCTGGCGTCCGATGAAGGCAGTTACTCCACCGGCGCCGATTTTTCGGTGAACGGCGGCTTGCACATGGGGTGATGCGGTTACCGCTGTGACCTGGCGCACACTGGCTGTGCCCAGGAGCACTCCGGCGCGGCACTCAGTTCCGCGCACGTAGCGCCGCATCAAACCGGCAACTTCTCCATCTCCGCCGACACACTCAACCACTGCTCTTCGAGCGCCTGCAGCTCGTCGTTGACGGTTTTCAGACGTTTGCCGATCTCGGCAATTTCGGCCGGTGGCGGGGATGCGCACAGATGCCCTTCCAGCGCTGCGCCTTCGCCGTTGAGCACGGCCATGCGCTGTTCGATCTCTTCGATCTGACGTTTCAATCTGGATGGTGGGATCTGGCTTTTCGCCTTGACCGGCGGAGCAGACTGCGCCTTGCGCTCGGCCTTGGCCGCCACGCTGCTGGCTTCCTTGATCGCTTCGCGCTGGCGTTTGGCTTCGTCCAGCAGGTACTGCTGGTAGTCGTCCAGATCGCCGTCAAACGGGGAGACGCCACCGCGTGACACCAGCCAGAATTCGTCGCACACAGCACGCAACAGCGCGCGGTCGTGGCTGACCAGCATGACGGTGCCTTCGAACTCGTTGAGCGCCATCGAAAGTGCTTCACGCGTTGCCAGGTCCAGATGGTTGGTCGGCTCGTCAAGCAGCAGCAGGTTGGGGCGCTGCCAGACGATCATGCACAGAACCAGGCGCGCTTTTTCGCCACCGCTCATGCTGCCAACTGACTGCTTGACCATGTCGCCGCTGAAATTGAAGGTGCCGAGATAGCTGCGCAGGTCTTGTTCGCGCGTCGCCTGGCCAGCAATCTTGCCAGCGCTGGCCAACTCCTTGGCGAGGCGGATCATGTGATCGAGCGGCGTGTCGGCCGGGCGCAGCACGTCGAGCTCCTGTTGCGCAAAGTAGCCGATGTTCAGGCCCTTGCCTTCGGTGACGTCGCCGCCGATTGGCGCCAGCGCGCGGGCCACAGTTTTCACCAGTGTTGACTTGCCCTGACCGTTGGCACCCAGAATGCCGATGCGCTGGCCGGCCAGCACCGAGCGGCTGACGTTGTTGACGATGATGGATGGCGGCGTGCCCGCTGGTGCGTCATCGGGCGCCGGATAGCCAAAGCTCACGCCCTGCATCGACAGCATCGGGTTGGGCAGATTGGCCGGTTCCTTGAATTCAAAGGTGAAGTCGGCGTCGGCCAGCAACGGCGCAATCTTTTCCATCCGGTCCAGCGCCTTGACCCGGCTCTGCGCCTGCTTCGCCTTGCTCGCCTTGGCCTTGAAGCGGGCGATGAATTTCTGCAGGTGGGCGATCTTTTCCTGCTGTTTGCTGAAGGCGTTTTGCTGCAGCTCCATCTGCTCGGCGCGCATGTCTTCAAACTTGCTGTAGTTGCCGCCGTAGCGCACCAGTTTTCCGCCGTCGATGTGCAACGTGACGCCGGTCACCGAATCCAGAAACTCGCGGTCGTGACTGATCACGACTATGGTGCCCTCATAGCGCTTGAGCCAGGCTTCGAGCCAGACCAGCGCGTCCAGGTCCAGGTGATTGGTCGGCTCATCGAGCAGCAGCAGCTCCGACGGGCACATCAGCGCGCGCGCCAGCTGCAGCCGCATGCGCCAGCCGCCGGAAAAACTGTTGACCGGGTTGCTCAGTTCGGTGGTTTTGAAACCCAGGCCGAGGATCAGCGCCTGGGCCCGGGCCGGCGCGTCGTGCGCTCCGGCATCCTGCAACGCCATGTAGGCGTGCGCCATGCGGTTGTAGTCGTCGGTCGTCTCGGACACCGTAACTTCCTGCTGCGCTGCCAGCAGTTCGGTGTCGCCATCGACGACAAAATCGGTCGCGCTTTGATCGGTCTCCGGCATCTCTTGCGCCACCTGGCCCATGCGCCATTGCGTTGGAATGTAGTACTCGCCGGCGTCTTCGTGCAGCGTGCCGTTGAGCAACGCAAACAGCGACGACTTGCCGGCGCCGTTGCGCCCCACCAGGCCGACTTTTTCGCCCGGATTGATGCTGACCGAGGCAGCGCTGAGCAGCACCTTGGCACCGCGGCGCAGGGTCACGTTTTTTAAAGTAATCACAGAAATCGTTAGGGTTGAAGTGGGAGTAACGTATCAAGGGTCAGCAGTAGCACCTGGTCTTCCCCGGCGCTGGTTTGCAGCCAGACCGCTTGCAGTTGCGGGAACGCGGCCTCGAAATGGTCGCGCTCATTGCCAATCTCAAGCACCAGCACCGCGTGTTTGCTCATGTGTTGCGGCGCCTGCGCCAGCAACTGGCGGATGAAGTCCATGCCGTCGCTGCCGCCCGCGCGGTTGCCGTCCAGCGCCAGCGCTGGCTCGGCCTGGTATTCCGGCGGCAGAGCGGCCATGCTGGCGGCGTTGACGTACGGTGGGTTGCACAGAATGAGATCGTAGCGGCCGGGGACGCCGGTCAAGCCGTCGGCCTGCAGCAACTGAATGCGTTGTTGCAGGCCGTGTTTGTCAACGTTGATGCGGGCCACGGACAGCGCGTCAGCGGATATGTCACAGGCATCGACGCTGACTTCTGGATAGGTCAGCGCGGCCAGCACGGCCAGGCTGCCATTGCCGGTGCACAGATCGAGCACCTTGCGCGTGTTGTCGCCAAGCCAGTAGTCAATGCCGCCGTCAACCAGCAGCTCGGCGATCAGCGAGCGCGGCACGATGGCGCGCTCATCGACGTAAAACGCGACGCCCTGCAGCCAGGCTTCATGCGTCAGATAGGCGGCCGGCTTGCGCGATGTGATCCGCTGTGACAACAGCGCTGCCACCTGCGCCCGCTGCTTCGCGCTGACCGGCTGGCTGGCCAGAGAATGCGGACCGTCCAGTGCCGTGTCGAGCGGCAGGCCGAGTTGCCACAGCACCAGCCAGGCGGCCTCGTCAAACGCATTCTCGGTGCCGTGACCAAACGCCACGCCCGCGTCCGCCAGCTGGCGTGCGCCGGCATCGATGAGTTCCAGTAGGGTCATGAGCCAGAGCCTGCGTCCAGGTTTTCCAGTACGCGCCGGTAGATGTTCTTTAGCGGCTCTATGTCCGCGATATGGATGTATTCGTCGATCTTGTGGATGCTGGCGTTCGGTGGGCCGAGTTCGATCACCTGCGGGCAGATTTGGGCGATGAAGCGTCCGTCACTGGTGCCGCCAGTGGTGGACAGCGCGCTCACCAGCCCGGTTTCCGCCTTGATCGCGGCGCGCACGCAAGTCACCAAGGTGCCCGGTATCGTCAGAAACGGCGCTCCGCCTATGGTCCAGTCCAGTTCGTAGTCAAGCTGGTGTCGCTGCAGCACCTGTTGCAACCGCTCCTGCAGTTGCTTTGGCGTTGACTCGGTGCAAAAGCGGAAATTGAAGTCCATCACCAGCTCGCCCGGGATGACGTTGCTGGCGCCGGTGCCGCTGTGGATATTGCTGACCTGCCACGAGGTCGGCGGGAAGAAAGCGTTGCCCTGGTCCCACTCGATGCCGGCCAGTTCGGTCAGTGCGGGTGCCAGCAGGTGGATCGGGTTCTTCGCCAATTGCGGGTAGGCAATATGGCCTTGCACGCCCTTGACGCGCAGACGCCCACTCATGCTGCCGCGGCGGCCGTTTTTGATCGTGTCGCCGGTTCTCTCATGTGCGCTGGGTTCACCGACGATGCAGTAATCGATGCGCTCGCCGCGCGCCTGTAACGCGGCGCACACGACGACCGTGCCATCGAGCGCCGGGCCTTCCTCGTCGCTGGTCAAGAGGAATCCGATCGACAGCGCGGTGTCCGGTTGTGCCTGCAGGAATTCTTCGACCGAGACCACAAATGCCGCCAGCGAGGTCTTCATGTCGCTGGCGCCGCGCCCATACAACCGGCCGTCGCGCAGCGTCGGTGTGAATGGGTCGCTTTGCCACTGGTTCAAGGGACCGGTGGGAACGACGTCGGTGTGGCCGGCAAAAACGACCAGGCGCGAATCGGCCCGCTCACCCTTTACCGTGCGGGCTGCCCGCTTCGCCCATAAATTGGTGACGCGGAAGTCGGCCGGTCCGCTGACGATGCTTTCGCAGGCAAATCCAAGCGGCACCAGGCGCGCGGCGATGATGTCCTGGCAGTGCGCGTCGTCGGGCGTGAGCGAGGGGCAGGCGATCAGTTGCTGGGCCAGCTGCAGGGTGCGTGACATCAGGGCAGCACGTCAAGCGTGAGTTCGGTGAACGACGGAATGTCGTCCGGGTCGATTTCGAGGTTTTTCGACTTCGCCTCGGGGCGATAGTCGTTATCCAGGCGCCACAGCAGATTGCTGGCCGAATCGGCATTCGCCAGGCCTTCTTCGCGGCTGATGATGTCGCTCAGGATGAGGCGCGAAATGTCCTGTTCAAAGGTCTGGCTGCCTTCGGCCAGCGACTTCTCCATGGCTTCCTTGATGCCGGAGAAATTGCCTTTTTCAATCAGCTCGAAAACCAGTTTCGAGTTCAGCATGACCTCCATCGCCGGCGTGCGCCCGCCGGCGGCCGCGCGCAGCAGGCGCTGCGAAACAATCGCCTTCATCGCCGCCGCCAGGTCACCGAGCATGGTAGAGCGAACTTCGGCCGGATAGAAACTCAGGATCCGGTTGAGCGCGTGGTAGCTGTTGTTGGCGTGCATGGTTGCCAGGCACAGGTGGCCCGACTGGGCGTAGGCAATCGCCGACGCCATGGTTTCGCGGTCCCGTATCTCACCGATCAGGATCACGTCGGGCGCCTGTCGCAGCGCGTTCTTCAGGGCCAGCTGGATCGAGTCGGTATCGGGGCCGACCTCGCGCTGATTGACGACCGAGCGTTTGTGCTTGTACAGGAACTCGATCGGGTCTTCGATGGTCAGGATGTGGCCCGACGCATGCTGGTTGCGGTAGTCGATCAGCGACGCGAGCGTTGTGCTCTTGCCGGCGCCGGTGGCCCCGACAAACAGCAGCAGGCCGCGCTTTTCCATGATCAACTGGCTCAGCACTTCCGGCAGCATCAGCGACTCCAGCGGCGGGATTTCGTTCAGGATATAGCGGATCACTGCCGCATAAGAGCCACGCTGGCGCATCGCACTGACACGGAACCGGCCGATGCCGGCGATGCCAATACTCATGTTCAGTTCATGGCTTTCCTCCAGTTCATGGAGGCGTTCGAGCGGCAGGATTTCATCCAGCAAATTGCGCGGCCCGTCGGGTGGCAGGAGCTGGCTGTTGATCGGCACGCACTGGCCGTCAATGCGGATCAAGATCGGCGAGTTCGCCGACAGATAGATGTCCGACGCCTTCTTCTCCGCCATCAGGCGCAGAATCCGCTCCATCGTGCCCGTGTTACCAGCGCTTGCCATAGTAGTCCTATCAATCGCGCAGCAGTTCGTTAAGACTGGTCTTTGCGCGCGTTTGTGCATCCACCCGCTTGACGATGATCGCCGCGTACAGACTGTACTTGCCATCATTCTTGGGCAGGCTGCCGCTGATGACGACCGAGCCGCTGGGGATGCGGCCATAACTCACGCTGTCGCTGGCGCGGTCGTAAATCGGTGTGCTTTGCCCCAGGTACACGCCCATCGAGATCACCGAGTTTTCTTCCACGATGACGCCCTCGACCACTTCCGAGCGGGCGCCGATAAAGCAGTTGTCCTCGATGATGGTCGGGCCGGCCTGCATCGGCTCCAACACGCCGCCAATGCCGACGCCGCCGCTCAAGTGCACGTTCTTGCCGATCTGTGCGCATGAGCCGACCGTGGCCCAGGTATCGACCATCGTGCCTTCATCGACATAGGCGCCAATGTTGACGTAGGATGGCATCAGGATCACGCCCTTGCCGAGAAAACTGCCGCGTCGCGCCACCGCCGGTGGCACCACGCGCACGCCGCTGGCCCTCATCGCCGCTTCATCGAGGTGGGCAAATTTGGTCGGCACCTTGTCGTAAAAACCCAGGTCGCCGGCCTTGATGATTTCGTTGTCCTTGAGCCGAAAGCTCAGCAGTACGGCCTTCTTGATCCACTGATGCGTGGCCCACTGGCCGACGCCGGTCCGGGTGGCGACGCGCAGGCGCCCGCCATTGAGAGCGGCGATGACTTGCTCGACCGCATCGGTCACTTCAGCCGACGCCGACTGGGTGGACAAATTGGCGCGGTCGTCCCATGCGGCGTCGATGATGTCTTGTAGCTGTTGCGTCATGAATTACTTCTTTGCGGTTGGGTGGTTGGTTCAGGCCCTGGACTGGACAAACTGCACAATGCGTCGGGCGGCTTCCACACATTCGGCGGTCTCAGCCACCAGCGCCATGCGGATTCGCCCCTGGCCCGGGTTTGTGCCCAGGTGCTCGCGCGACAGGTAGGAGCCGGGCAACACAGTGACATTGTAAAGAGTGAACAGATCGCGCGCAAAATCGGCATCGTTACCCCGCACTTTGGCCCACAGGTAAAAGCCGGCGTCCGGCAGTGCCACGTCAAGCACCCCGGCCAGCATGGGCGTGACCTGGGTGAATTTGTCGCGGTACAGCGTGCGGTTGTCGATCACATGCTGCTCATCGCACCAGGCCGCGATGCTGGCCGCCTGCACCACCGGGCTCATGGCGCAGCCGTGATAGGTGCGGTACAGCAAAAACTGTTTGATCAGCGCCGCGTCGCCGGATACGAAGCCGCTGCGCATGCCCGGCACATTGCTGCGCTTGGACAGACTGGTGAGCGAGATCAGATCGCGGAAGTCGGAGCGCCCAAGCTTGGCTGCGGCTTCCAAGCCACCCAGCGGCGGCTCGTCGCGGAAATAGATTTCGCTATAGCACTCATCCGACGCCATCACAAAGCCGTGCCGGTCGCTCAGATCGAACAGCTTTTTCCACTCTGCCAGCGGCATCACGGCGCCGGTCGGGTTGCCGGGCGAACAGACAATCAGCAACTGCGTGCGCGCCCAGATGTGCTCGGGCACGCTGTCCCAGTCCTGTGCAAAATTGCGCGTTGGGTCGGACGCCACAAAATACGGCTCGGCACCGGCCAGCAGGGCCGCACCTTCGTAGATCTGGTAGAACGGATTGGGGCAGACGACGACCGGCCTGGCACTGGTGGCAGTGGCGCTGCCTGGCGGATCGACCATCGCCTGCGTCAGCGCAAACAGCGCTTCGCGCGAACCCGTCACGGGCAGCATCTGGCTGGCCGGGTTCAGCGTCACGCCGTAGCGCCGGGTAAGCCACTGCGCAAAGGCGTCACGCAGCGCCGGCTCGCCCATCGTTGCCGGGTAGCTGGCCAGTCCACTGGGGCAGGCCAGGACCGAATCGATCATTGCCTGCCGGATAAACGCCGGGGTAGTGTGTCTGGGCTCGCCCATGCCCAGGCTGATGGCTGGCAGCGCCGGGTTGGGTGTAATGTTGGCGAAGAGCTGGCGCAGCCGCTCAAACGGATAGGGCTGCAAACGTGAGAGTAGGGGATTCATGGCGGACCATTATCCCGCGCCCGGACTGGGCCAGCCGACCAGCCTCGCCGCAAGACACTAACGCCGCTTCGCTTTGGCCTTCCTGGCAGTCGCCGTTGCCTTTGGCACCGGTTTCGTTGCCGCCTTTGGCGCCGGCTTGGCCTCGGCCGGCTTGGGCATATCGCCCAGGCTGGTCTTGACTGGGCAGATCTTGAAGATCGGGCACTTCTTGCAGCCGATGGCAATGGCAATGGGGCAGATGGTCATGTAGGTTCCGTTCGATGGTGTTAGGTGCTGCTTACCGCAATACCCTTGAATTCGCCGCCGGCAATGCGCTTTTGCCATTCGGCCGGGCCGGTGATGTGGGCACTGGTGCCGCCGGCATCGACTGCAACCGTGACCGGCATGTCGATCACGTCGAATTCATAGATGGCTTCCATGCCAAGGTCGGCGAAGCCTACCACCTTTGCGGCCTTAATCGCTTTGCTGACCAAATAGGCTGCGCCGCCGACCGCCATCAGGTAGGCGCTCTTGTGCTTCTTGATGGCCTCAATGGCAACCGGGCCGCGCTCGGCTTTGCCGATCATCGAGATCAGGCCGGTCTTGGCCAGCATCATTTCGGTGAAACCGTCCATGCGCGTGGCGGTGGTCGGTCCCGCCGGGCCGACCGCTTCGCCGGCAATCGGATCGACCGGGCCGACGTAGTAAATGACGCGGTTGGTGAAATCGACCGGCAGTTCCTCGCCCTTGGCCAGCATGTCCTGGATGCGCTTGTGGGCGGCGTCGCGCCCGGTCAGCATCTTGCCGTTAAGCAGCAGGGTGTCACCCGGCTTCCAACTGGCCACTTCTTCCTTGGTCAGCGTGTTCAGGTTGACCTTTTTGCTTTTGACGTAGTCGGGCGCCCACGACACGTCGGGCCAACTGTCGAGCGACGGTGTATCGAGGTACACCTGGCCGCTGCCGTCGAGCACAAAGTGCGCGTGGCGCGTGGCGGCGCAGTTGGGAATCATCGCCACCGGCTTGCCGGCCGCGTGCGTCGGGTACATCTTGATCTTGACGTCGAGCACCGTCGTCAGGCCGCCCAGACCCTGCGCGCCTATGCCCAGTGCATTGACCTTGTCGAACAACTCCAGCCGCAGCGCTTCGGTTTTGCTCAGCGCCTGTCCGGCGGCCGACTTGGCCTGCAGTTCGTACATGTCCAGGTCTTCCATCAGACTTTGCTTGGCCATCAGCACTGCTTTCTCTGCCGTGCCGCCAATGCCGATGCCCAGCATGCCGGGCGGGCACCAGCCGGCGCCCATTGTCGGCACTGTCTTGAGCACCCAATCGACCACCGAGTCGCCGGGGTTGAGCATCACCATCTTGCTCTTGTTTTCGGAGCCGCCGCCCTTGGCCGCGACTGTCACTTCCAGCGTGTTGCCGGGCACGATTTCGGTGTAGATCACCGCCGGCGTGTTGTCCTGGGTGTTCTTGCGCTCAAACAGCGGGTCAGCCACGACGCTGGCGCGCAGCGTGTTGCCGGCGTCGTTGTAGGCGCGGCGCACGCCTTCGTTGATCGCGTCGTCCAGGCTGCCGGTAAAGCCTTCCCAGCGCACATCCATGCCGAGCTTGAGAAACACGTTGACGATGCCGGTGTCCTGACAGATCGGGCGGTGCCCGGCGGCGCTCATCTTGCTGTTGGTCAGAATCTGCGCAATGGCGTCCTTCGCAGCAGCACTTTGCTCGCGTTCATAGGCGCGCGCCAGATGGGCAATGTAGTCGGCCGGGTGGTAGTAGCTGATGTACTGCAGCGCGGCGGCAACGGACTCGATCAGGTCAGACTGGCGAATGGTAGTCATGGTGGTATGAACCTTGGTTGTTAATAATCAGTGTGCTTCGCTTTGTGTGCGGGTCATCAGGCGGTCGGTGTAGGCGATGGCAATGGCTGACAGCAGGAAAGTGATGTGGATTAGCGTTTGTGCGATCAGAACTTTGTTGTCGTAGTTCGCGGCGTTGATGAAGGTCTTCAGGAGATGAATGGAGCTGATGCCGATGATGGCGGTGGCCAGTTTGACTTTGAGTACTGACGCGTTGACGTGGCTCAGCCACTCGGGCTCGTCGGGGTGGTCAGCGAGATTCAGACGGCTGACAAAGGTGTCGTAGCCCCCCATAATCACCATGATGAGAAGGTTGGAAATCATCACCACGTCGATCAGCGCCAGCACCACCAGCATGATGATGGTCTCGTTGAGGGTAGTGACCTGCACGTCGGACTTGTACCCAATGCCAGTGATCAAGGCCTGCAAGGCCGTCTGATTGCCAAATGCCGCCTCCAGCAAATGAACCAGTTCAACCCAGAAATGAAACACATAAACGCACTGCGCTGCAATCAACCCCAGGTAAAGCGGCAATTGCAGCCATCGCGTCGCAAAGATGAGAGAGGACAGGTGGCCCATGCGGGCTGTTTTCTGCGGTGCAGGATTGGTCATGTGGACTTCGTGGTTTACTGGTTAAGCGAATTGTAGGGCGCAGCGCCGATGCCCCGGCTTTGGCGCAGCCCTTGTTTCATGCCAGTCAGTGACATGTAAGTGCCAGCCCCGACATTGTCGGACTGAGAACACCAATTTAAGGAAGTCTAGCCATGAGTGAACCCTTGTCTGCCATTGAGTCGGTGCTGGTTGAAAACCGCGTTTTCCCACCGAGCGACGCGTTTGTTAAAGCGGCCCGCATTTCCGGCATGCCGGCCTACGACGCGCTGTGCGCCGAAGCCGCCAATGATTTCGAAGGTTTCTGGGCCCGGCTGGCGCGCCAGAACGTGGTCTGGACCAAACCGTTCACCCAGACACTCGATGAATCGAACGCACCGTTTTACCAGTGGTTTGCCGACGGTGAGCTGAACGCCTCGGCCAACTGCCTGGACAAGCACATGGGCACCGCGGTGGAGCACAAGACCGCCGTGATTTTTGAAGCCGATGACGGCAGCGTGACCAAGACCAGTTACCGTGAGTTGCTGACGCGCGTCAGCCAGTTTGCCAACGCACTGACGGCGCGCGGCATTCACAAGGGTGACCGGGTGCTGGTCTATATGCCTATGTCGCTCGAAGGTGTGATTGCGATGCAGGCCTGCGCCCGCATTGGCGCCACCCACAGCGTGGTGTTTGGCGGTTTCTCGGCCAAGTCGCTGCAGGAACGCATCATCGACGCCGGCGCGGTGGCCGTTATCACGTCGAATTCGCAGATGCGCGGCGGCAAGGAATTACCGTTGAAGGTAATCGTGGATGAGGGCCTGGCACTCGGTGGGTGTGAGTCGATCAGGACGGTTCTTGTCTATCAGCGTACCACCACGCCTTGCGCCATGGTGACGGGGCGCGATCTGACGTTTGGCGAGGCACTGGCCGGACAAAGCAGCGAGTGCGCGCCGGTCGCCGTTGGCGCCGAACATCCGCTGTTCGTTCTCTACACCTCCGGCTCGACCGGCAAACCCAAGGGCGTGCAGCACTCCACCGGCGGCTTCATTCTGTGGGCCAAGCTGACGATGGACTGGACTTTTGACTTGCAGCCGTCCGACGTGTTCTGGTGCACTGCCGACATTGGCTGGATTACCGGCCACTCGTACGTGGCGTACGGCCCGTTGGCGGCTGGCGCGACGCAGATCATTTTTGAAGGCGTTCCAACCTACCCGAACGCGGGCCGCTTCTGGCAGATGATAGAACGCCACAAGTGCAGCATCTTCTACACCGCGCCGACCGCGATCCGCTCGCTGATCAAGCTGGCCGAGAGCGATGAGAAAGTGCATCCGGCGCGCTCTGATCTGAGCAGCCTGCGCATTTTGGGCACGGTGGGCGAGCCGATTAACCCGGAAGCGTGGATGTGGTACTACCGGCACGTCGGCGGTGAACGCTGCCCGATCGTCGATACCTTCTGGCAGACCGAGACTGGCGGCCACGTGATCACGCCGCTGCCAGGCGCCACGCCGCTGGTGCCGGGTAGCTGCACCTTGCCGCTGCCAGGCATCATGGCGGCGATTGTGGACGAAGTGGGGCACGATGTGCCGAATGGATCGGGCGGCATGCTGGTCATCAAGCGCCCCTGGCCGTCGATGATCCGCACCATCTGGAACGACCCGGACCGCTTCAAGAAGAGTTACTTCCCGGCCGAGATGGGCGGCACTTATTACCTGGCCGGCGACGGCGCGGTACGCAGTGTGGACCGCGGTTACTTCCGCATTACCGGCCGCATCGACGATGTGCTCAACGTGTCCGGCCACCGCATGGGAACGATGGAAATCGAGTCGGCGCTGGTGGCCAAGACCGACTTGGTGGCCGAGGCTGCAGTGGTGGGTCGGCCCGACGATTTGACCGGTGAGGCAATTTGCGCCTTTGTGGTGCTCAAGCGCCCATGCCCCACCGGCGATGAGGCCAAAGCCATTGCCAAGGAACTGCGTGATTGGGTGGCGAAAGAAATTGGCCCGATTGCCAAGCCGAAAGATATCCGTTTTGGCGAGAACCTGCCGAAGACGCGCTCCGGCAAGATCATGCGCCGCCTGCTGCGCTCGCTGGCCAAGGGCGAGTCGATCACGCAGGACACGTCAACGTTGGAAAACCCGGCTATTTTGGGGCAGTTGGGTCAGACTTACTGAGGCCAGTTTTGGCGATCGCGGCGCTACCGCAGGTCGTGCCGCTAATAAAAAAGCCCGCTGTCGCGGGCTTTTTCCCTGTTGCTCTACGAGCGGCAGCGATTTACTTCATGGTCAGAATCCAGGCGACCAGCTTCTTGGCTTCACCATCGTTGACTTGCGGATTGGCTGGCATTGGCACCGGACCCCAGACGCCCGAGCCGCCCTTCATGACTTTAACGGCAAGCTTGTCGGCAGCGTCCTTCTGGCCGGCGTATTTCTTGGCAACGTCTTTGTAGGACGGACCGACGACTTTCTTGTCGGTGGCATGGCAGGCAAGGCAGTTCTTTGCCGTGGCCAGCGCCTGGTCAGCAAAGGCAGGGGCAACTACTGCAGCGGCGGTCACTAATACAAAAAGGGTACTTTTGATCATTTTCGTCCTTGTGGGTTGGATTACAGTCTGATAACGTCGTTGCGAAGGTCGCGGTTGACGTATGTTACCGGCTTTGCATTTGAGACACGTTTTGGGGATCGCAATGTATTTACTTGGGTTGGGATTGGTGACGCTGCTGATGAAGTACCTGGACATCGGCCCGGTGGCTAATTGGAGTTGGTGGCTGGTTATGTTGCCGTTTGCGCTGGCTGTCGCCTGGTGGGCCTGGGCCGATTGGTCTGGCTATACCAAGCGCCACGCGATGGAGGTCGAGGACGCGCGCCGAAAAGCCCGTGCCGATAAAATAAAGCAGGCGTTGCACACGACCATCAAAAAGCCGGACCGCTGACAGTTTGCAGCGGACCTGGCGGCGGGCCACCGCCGCAGAGCCGGGCTTGCCCGTCAATAGTCGTCGAGCACGGCGCCTTTGCTGGCGGTTGACGCGTTGAACGCGAACTTAGCCTGCACACCGCGGGTGTAGCGCGGCGCCGGTGCGCTCCAGGCGGCGCGCCGTCTGGCAATTTCTTCGTCGCTGACGTTGAGCTGCAGCAGCAACTGGTGCGCATCGATGGTGATCGAATCGCCCTCTTCAATGAAGGCGATGGTGCCGCCGACAGCGGCTTCGGGCGCAACGTGGCCGACCACCATGCCCCAGGTGCCGCCCGAGAAACGGCCGTCGGTAATCAACCCGACCGACTCGCCCAGGCCCTGTCCCACCAAGGCACCGGTGGGCGCCAGCATTTCAGGCATGCCGGGGCCGCCCTTGGGCCCCAGGTAGCGCAGCACCATCACGTCGCCGGTGACGATTTTGCCGGCCAGGATGGCGGCCAGGCCGGACTGTTCGTCGTCAAAGACGCGTGCCGGGCCGGTCATCACCGGCTTCTTCAGCCCGGTGATTTTGGCCACACAGCCTTCCGGCGACAGATTGCCTTTGAGGATCGCCAGGTGGCCCTGTTGGTACATGGGGTTGGACAGCGGCCGAATCACGTCCTGGTCGGCACGCGGCTCGACCGGAATGTCTTTAAGCACCTCGGCAATGGTTTGCCCGGTGATGGTGATGCAGTCGCTGTGCAGCAGGCCGGCTGACAACAGCATTTTCATGACTTGCGGAATGCCGCCGGCGCGGTGCAGATCAACCGCCAGATACTGGCCGCTGGGTTTAAGGTCACACAGCACCGGCGTCTTGATGCGCACGCGCTCAAAGTCTTCAATCGTCCAATCGACGTCTGCCGCATGCGCAATCGCCAGGAAGTGCAGCACGGCGTTGGTCGAGCCGCCGATCGCCATAATGACGGCGACCGCGTTTTCGATTGCCTTGCGCGTCACGATGTCGCGCGGTTTGATGTCCTTCCTGATGGCTTCGATCAGCACAACGGCCGACGCGCGTGCCGAGTCAACTTTTTCATCGTGCGGGTTGGCCATCGTGGAGGAGTAGGGCAGCGACATGCCGAGCGCCTCAAACGCGCTGGACATGGTGTTGGCGGTGTACATGCCGCCGCAGGAACCGGGGCCGGGCACGGCGCGGCGCTCGATCTCCAGCAGGTCTTCGTCGCTCAGGCGGCCAGCCGCGTTCTCGCCCACGGCTTCGAAGACGCTTACGATGTTCAAGTCCTTGCCCTTGTAGTGGCCCGGCAGGATGGTGCCGCCATAAACAAAAATGGCCGGCACATTGGCGCGCAACATACCCATCATGCCGCCCGGCATATTCTTGTCGCAGCCGCCGATCACCACCACGCCATCCATCCACTGACCCTGCACGCAGGTCTCTATGCAATCGGAAATGACTTCGCGGCTGACCAGCGAATACTTCATGCCTTCTGTGCCCATGGCCATGCCGTCAGAAATGGTGGGGGTGCCGAACACCTGGGCGTTGCCGCCCGCTTCTTCAATCGCGGCAATCGCGGCGTCTGCCAGTTTTTGCAGGCCGCTGTTGCACGGCGTGATGGTGCTGTGGCCGTTGGCCACGCCCACCATGGGTTTTTTGAAGTCGCCCGCCTCGTAGCCCATGGCGTAATACATGGAGCGGTTGGGCGCGCGCGACTTGCCCTCTGTGATGTTTTTGCTGCGCGGGTTGAGGATGACGGGTTTGGTGTCCATAAAGGGCTCTCGTGAAAAAGGTTGCAGTTTTTCAGGCCAGCGTATGCGCCTGGCATTGACTTGTTGCCGTGTATTCTAAAGACCGGAAAGGGGGCCTGCGCTTGCGTGCACAATGCCGTCCATGCTGATCCATCCCCAAATCAATCCTGTAGCCCTGCAACTCGGCCCCCTGGCCGTCCATTGGTACGGCTTGACTTACCTAGCCGCTTTTGGCCTGTTCATGTTGCTGGGCAGGCTGCGCCTGCGTCATGAGCCGTTTGCCTCCATCAAGGGGGCCGGTGCCTGGAGCCGCAAGGATGTGGAGGATATTTTGTTCCTGGGGGTGCTGGGCGTGGTACTGGGCGGACGCATTGGTTATTGCCTGTTTTACAAACCACTCTATTACCTGGCGCACCCGCTGGAGATTTTTGCCGTCTGGCAGGGCGGCATGAGCTTTCATGGCGGCATGCTGGGCGTGATCGCCGCCATGATCTGGTTTGCCCGTTCACGCGGCAAACCCTGGCTGCAGGTGGCCGATTTTGTGGCACCGTGCGTGCCCACCGGCTTGGCCGCGGGGCGGGTGGGCAACTTTATCAACGGTGAGTTGTGGGGCCGATTGAGCGGCCCGGACCTGCCCTGGGGCATGATTTTTCTGGGGGCCGGGGACTTGCCGCGTCACCCTTCGCAGGTCTACCAGTTCCTGCTGGAAGGGCTGCTTTTATTCGTGCTGCTGTGGCTGTATGCCCGCAAGCCGCGCAGCGAAGGCCAAGTGGCGGCGGCCTTTTTGGTTGGCTACGGGGTGTTTCGCTTTGTGGCCGAGTTTTTCCGCGAACCGGATGCGCATCTTGGCATTCTGTCGCTGGGCCTGAGCATGGGGCAGTGGCTGTGTGTGCCCATGGTACTGGGCGGGATAGGCCTGTGGCGCTGGGCGCAGACGCGCACCGCAAACTGATGTTTGCCGCGGACTGCGGGTTTGTACCGGGGCACAAAATGCTTGCGCCCGGTGATGTTTTTCTTAATAATTACCGGTAATTATTGAACATCACGGCCCAGCCCTAGGCCCTTACTGGACAGCCGACCACACCATGCGCCTGGTTCACAACTCACTGCACGATGAAGTCGCCGTGCTGCTGCGCGACCAGATATTTGCCGGTACGCTGGGCCCTGGCAGTTTCATTGACGAAGCCGCGCTGTGTGCAAGCCTGAAAATCTCGCGCACACCGTTGCGCG